>JANXWH010000035.1 GCA_025351245.1 Chloroflexota bacterium
CCATGACCTCCATCATCGACGCGTCCGGATACCTGTTCACCTCGGAGTCCGTGACCGAGGGTCACCCAGACAAGATGTGCGACCAGATCTCGGACGCCATCCCCGAGCACGAGGACGAGGCCCGTCGTCGTGGCCGTCTCGCACGCGACGCGTGCCTCCGGATCCTCCCGGATGATCGCGTCGAGGATGGCGTCCGAGATCTGGTCGCACATCTTGTCTGGGTGACCCTCGGTCACGGACTCCGAGGTGAACAGGTATCCGGACGCGTCGATGATGGAGGTCATGGCAGCTGAGCTCTCCCGTGGGGTGGTCACGGGCAGCGTAGCACCCGGCGGCCGGGCCCCGGCGCGGCGGTCATGCCGTCGGGCCGCTCCCATCCGTCAGCGCACCCACCAGCGGCAGCGGCGGAAGCGGGTCGGCCGGGACGAACCCGAATACGGCGCCGTAGAACGCGAGCTCGGCCTGGATCGATCGGACGATGGAGGAAGCCTTGCGGAACCCGTGGTCCTCGCCCTCGAATGGGATGAAGGCGTGGGGGATGCCGTTCCCGCGCAGCGCGGCCACGATCCGTTCCGCCTCCGAGGGGGGCACGACCCTGTCGTCGAGGCCCTGGAGGACCAGCACCGGGCATCGGATCCCATCCACGTGGAAGATCGGCGAGCGGGCTTCGTAGACGTCGCGGGCGGCCGGGTACGGTCCCACCAGGCGCTCGAGGTAGCGCGACTCGAACTTGTGGGTCTCTGCCGCGAACGCCGCCAGGTTGCCGATCCCGAAGTAGCTGACCCCGGCCCGGAAGACATCCCGGAAGGCGAGCGCGGCGAGCGTCGTGAACCCGGACGCAGAGCCACCCTCGATCGCGAGCCGCGCCGGATCCACGATCCCGCGGGCGGCCAGCTCCTGGGCCCCCGCCACACAGTCGTCGACGTCTACGATCCCCCAGCTCCCCTCGAGCCGCTCGCGGTACTCGCGGCCGTAGCCGGTGCTCCCGCCGTAGTCGACGTCGAAAACGGCGATTCCGCGGGTGGCCAGGATCTGGGTCGTGATCGCGAGGCCCGTGTACGATCCGGAGGTCGGGCCGCCGTGGCTGGTCACGACCAGGGGCGGAAGCTCCCCCCGGGGCGCCCGGGCGGCCCGGTTGTGAGGCCGGTAGAGGATCCCGTGCGCGGTGCGCCCACCGGTCGTCGGGAACTCGACTGGTTCGGCGGTCGCGAGGTCGGCAGGATCGAGGGCTGCATTGGAGGCTCTCCGAAGCACCTCGAACGATCCGTCGAGGAGATTCACCAGCACCACGGACCGGAAGGCCGTCGGCGCGGCAGCCAGGCAGACGAGGCGGTCGCCGCGCACGCCGAGGTAGTCCAGCTCGGTGAACGGGAGTGGGATCTCGCGCGGGGGTGCCCCGCCGGCGTGTTCGAGGCGGAACAGGCGATCGCGCCCGCCGGAGCGGCCCGCCGCGAGGATCGTCCCGTCACCGGCGAAGCCGTAGTCCGCATAGCCGAGGTTCCACTCCGGCCCGCCGATCTCGGCGGCCATGGGCGCGACCGGAACCAGCCGCGTGGCCCCGTCAGCGCTCCTGCCGGCCTCCACGCGATACAGGTTGAGCCAGCCGTCCAGCTCCGCGGACACGTGGAGCGCGCCGCCCGGTGACCAGGCCGGCTGCGTGACCCAGGTCCCGGCACCACCCGCCACGATCGTCGCCGCGCCGAGCGAGCCGTCCGCCAGGACGTCCGCGACGAAGCACTCGGTCCCGTCCCACGGCATGTTCGGGTGGTTCCAGCGCGTCCACGCCAGGCGTCGGGCGTCCGGCGAGAGGCGCGGCGCCGCCACGAAGTCGGACCCGCTCGCCAGCCCGACGACACGCCCCGGGTCGTCCGCAGCCGAGCCGTCCAGCGGGACCGCGACGAGCGTGTTGACGGCCTCGCGGCCCTCGACCGTGTGGTCCTCGCGGACGCAGACGAGACGCTCGCGCGCCGCGTCGAGACACAGGTCCGCGTATCGCCAGCGGCCATCCGGCGTCAGCGGCGTCGCCGTCCGGTCGGGGCCGACGCGCAGCAGCCGCCCGGTCGCGAAGTCGGAGATGACGACCAGGTCGCCGGCGGCCAGGTATGCCGCGCCTCCGTACTCGTGGACGCGCGTCCGGACGTTGATGCCGGCCGGGCTGACGTCGCGGACGCCGCCCTCATGCGTCCACCGGACCAGCGTCTGGCGACCGCCGTCATCGGCGCGGCCCTCCAGCCACGTGATGGCGCCGCCGTCCCAGCGCGTCTCGGCGAGGCGGACGAACCCGGCCGCGACCAGGTCCAGGCCCACGGGCGAGGGCCAGCTGCCGTACCGCGCCACGGTGGTGGACGCTGCTCCGTCAGGACCGGCGAACCGATCGAGTGGAGGCCGATCTGTCATCGCCCGCTTACGTCCCGCTCTTCCACGAGTTGGAATAGGCTTCCTGCTCGGCGGTCATCCCGTCGATGTGGTGGCCGAGCGCCTCGAGCTTGAGGCGGGCGACCTCCCGGTCGATCGCCTCCGGGACGACGTAGACCATGCTCTCCAGCTCGGCGTGATGCCGGGCGACATACTCGGCGCAGAGTGCCTGGTTCGCAAAGCTCATGTCCATCACCGCGGCGGGGTGGCCCTCCGCGGCGCTGAGGTTGACCAGCCGGCCCTCGGCGATGAGGTGGAGCTTCTTGGGCCCGAGATCGAACTCCTGGACGTTCTCGCGGACCTCGCGAACGTGGCCCTCGGCGAGCGCACGCAGCGCCTTGAGATCCAGCTCCGCGTCGAAGTGGCCGCTGTTGGCCATGATCGCGCCATCGGGCATCGCGACGAAGTGCTCGCGCCGGAAGACGTTCACGTTGCCGGTGGCGGTGATGAACAGCTCGCCCCACGGCGCCGCCTGGTCAACCGTCTTCACCTCGAAGCCGTCCATGAGAGCCTCGAGGGCGCGGACGGGGCTCACCTCGACGACGGCGACGTGGGCGCCCATCCCCTTGAGGCGCGACGCGATCCCCTTGCCTACCCAGCCGTAGCCGGCGACCACCGCCCGGCGCCCGGCGAGCAGGATGTTCGTGGCCCGCAGGATCCCGTCGATCGTGCTCTGGCCCGTCCCGTAGCGATTGTCGAACAGGTGCTTCGTCTCTGCCTCGTTGACCGCGACCACCGGGAACCGCAACGCGCCATCCTTCGCCATGGCGCGGAGGCGGATCACGCCCGTGGTGGTCTCCTCGGTCCCGGCGAGGACCTCGCCCAGCTGGCCCGGTCGCTCGCCGTGGAGCAGCGAGACCAGGTCGCAGCCGTCGTCCATGGTGAGCTGCGGATGGGTGTCCGCGACCGCGTTGAGGTGCGCGTAGTACGTGTCGCGGTCCTCGCCGCGGCGCGCCCAGGTGGCGATCCCGTACCGCGCGGTGAGCGCTGCCGCCACGTCATCCTTCGTGGAGAGCGGGTTGCTCGCCGCAAGCGCGATCTCCGCCCCGCCCGCGGCGAGCGTTCGCATCAGGTTCGCGGTCTCGGTCGTGACATGGAGGCAGGCGGCGATGCGCATGCCCTGGAGCGGCAGCTCGCGGGCGAATCGCTCGCGGATGAGCCGGAGGACGGGCATCTCGCGCTCCGCCCACTCGATCCGGCGGACGCCTTCGTCGGCGAGGCTGAGGTCGGTGACGTCGTGGGGCGGCAGGGAAGTCGGGATGGTCATGGCAGGCAGGGTCTCCGGCAGGCGGGTGGGCGATGGGGCCGCGGCGATGGGCCACGGTCGATGAGCCGCCGTTGGCGGGCCGCGGTTGATGGGCCGCGCTTGGTGGGCGTGGCTCCTGATTATGCCCGACGCCGAGGCCGCGGCCGCCCTGTGCCGGGGCCGCCCTGGACTCCGCAGGACGTGCCGCCGGGGTCAGCTCTCGCCGCGCCCCAGCAGCCGCCGGATGGGACCCTGAAGGGCGGCCAGCGGCCCCAGCGCGGCGCCGTTCCGGTGGATGAGCCGCTCCTCGAAACGGACGTGCTCGCGGTATCCGAGCTTGGCGTACGCCTGCAGCGCCGGCGGGTTGTCGGAACGGACGTTGAGCACGACCTGATCGCAGAAGCGCAGGAGGTCCGCGGTGACGGCGCCGGTGAGGGCGGTCGCAAAACCACGGCCGCGGAAATCCGTGTGGGTCATCACGTTGCCGACCACTCCCAGGCGCGCCTCCGGCGAGACCACATGCGTACCGGCGGCGCTGACCAGGCGCCCGCCGACCCGGATCCCGTAGTAGACGCCCTCCGCAACGGCCGACGGCGGCAGCCACGCCGTGAACCCCAGCTGGTAGAGGCGGTTGAGATCGCCGACCTCCACCGGGAGCAGCCGCGCCACCTCCGCGGGGTACGGACGGAAGGTGGTGCGGTCCACCCACATCCGGACCATCGGCGGGCCGGGCTCCACGCGGTAGATGGAGGCGACCGCCGACAGGTGCTCGGTGCGCGCGGCCAGGTACGCGGCCCGCGGACGGATCACCTCCCGCAGGATCGCGGCGATGCCGGCGTTCTCGCCCATGACGAAGACAGGCTGCGGCGCGAGCCCGGCATACTGGAGGACCACCGCGCCGAGATCCGACCCGGCGAATGCAACCCCCCAGCGAGTCCGTCCGAACTCGCGATCGTCGAGGTCGCACAGCGCGTAGGCCGCGTAGATGCGGTCGCGCTCCAGGAAGTCGCGGAGAAGCCCGCGGTCCGTCGACGGGCGCACGACGAGGCCCCGCGGCGCGTCCTGGCGTGCCGCGGGGGCGGCCACCTCAGGCCTCCGCCCCGGCCTGGTCCGTCGGTCCCGTGACCACGCCAGCGGAATCCGCGGTCGTGGCAGCGGGCGCCACGCTCGCGGGAGCGGGCGCAGCCGCGGCGGCCGCGAGCGCCGTCCCGTAGGGCGCCCGGAGCACGCCGGCCTCCGTCACGATGACCGTCACGAGCTCTGCCGGAACGATGTCGACGGATGGGTTGACCGCTGACGTGCCCTCCGGCGCGATCCGCCGACCGCCGAGCGAGAGCAGCTCCGAGGCCGGGCGCGGCTCGGCCCGCAGCGCGCGGCCGTCGGCCGCCTCGCGGTTGTACGTGCTCAGCGGGGCGGCGACGAGGAACGGAATGGCGTGCCGTTCGGCGACGACGGCCAGCCCGTAGCTGCCCGGATCGCACGCGACGTCGCCGTTTCCGGCGATCGCCTCCGGGCCGACGATGACGGCGTCCACCTCGTCGCGCGCGAGCAGGCCGGCCGCCGCCCCGTCGCCGACGAGCGTGAACGGGATCCCGGCCAGCGCAAGCTCCCAGGCGACCAGTCGAGCACCCGCCAGCCAGGGCCGGGTCTCGGCGACGAGGATGTTGACGTCGCGGCCATCGTCGCGGACCGCACGCACGATCGCGAGCGCGGTGCCCACCTGCCCGCCGGCGAGCGCGCCGGTGCTGCCGATCGTCAGGATGCGGAGCGTGCCATCCGCGCCCGCCCGCGGGTCCGACGCGAAGAACGCTGCGCCGTAGGCCGCCAGGCGGGCGTGACCCATGACCGCCTCGCCGATGATCGCGTCGGCCTCGTCACGCAGGGCCGCGGCCACGGTCGGGCCGTCCCGCTCCAGGTCCCCGATTGCCGCGAACCGCGCCAGCATCCGGTCCATCGCGTTGCGCACCGGCGCCGCGGTCGGGGCGGCGTTCCGGAGGGCGTTCGCGGTCCCGAAGAGGATCGCGCGCCGGGCCTGCGGCGACGCGACGAGCGAGCGCCCGGCCGTCAGGGCCAGGCCGCACGCGGCCACCTGGCCGAGCAGCGGCGCGCCGCGGACGACGGACTCGCGGATCGCCTGCGCGACGTCCGCCCCGGAGAGACAGGCGACCTCGATGAGCTCGTCGGGAAGGCGCCGCTGGTCCAGCAGGACCACCTGCTCCGGCTCGAGGCGGAAGGCGCTCCGAAACCCGATCGACCGTTCGGTCGGTGCCGCGACGCTCGCTCCGACCGGCGCGATCGCCGTGTCGGCGGACCCAAGGAGGGCACTCGCCATCCCGGCTGAGCCCTCGCGCAGCGCACCGGCCGCCCCGACGACCGTGGCCGCGGCCTTCATCGCGTCGGCCGCGAAGGATCGGAAGAACTGCCGCCGGCCGAGCCGCCGTGCCTCGTCGGGATCGGCCGGCCGGGCACCCACGGGCGGGGCCGGCTCGGGCGCGACCATCCCGGCCGCGATCATCCCGGGCTCGGGCGCAGGGCGCCGCTCGTCGGTCAAGGACCCGTCCCCGCCCAGGCCCGCCTCAGTACGTGATGACCGAGGAGACCGTGTGGCCGGCGAGCCGGTCGCGGCCCTTGAGGAACCCGAGCTCGACGAGGAAGGCCAGTCCGACAATCTCGCCCTTGAGTCGCTGGACCAGCTCCACCGTCCCGTTGACGGTCCCGCCCGTTGCGAGCAGGTCGTCCACGATGAGGACCTTCTGGCCCGGCTGGATCGCGTCGCGGTGGATCTCCAGCGTGTTGGACCCGTATTCGAGGGCGTACTCGACGCTGGTGGTCTCCGCGGGCAGCTTGCCGAGCTTGCGTACGGGTACGAGGCCGGCGCCCAGCTGGTAGGCCATCGGGGCCGAGAAGATGAAGCCGCGTGACTCCATCCCGACCACGATGTCGATCGCCATGCCGGCGTACGGCGCGAGCATCGCGTCGATCGCCGCCCGGTAAGCCACGGGGTCCTTGAGGAGCGTGGTGATGTCGTAGAAGAGAATGCCCGGCTTCGGGAAGTCCGGGATCTCGCGGATCTTCGCGCGGAGCTCGTCCGGCTTCATTGCTGCTGGGAACCTCCGAGGGCGCGGCGCGGGCGCGGTCGCGCATGCGGGTCGAACGAGGTGGGCGCCCGGCGAGAGTCTACCGCAGCGCGGCACCCTCCCGATCGGCGAGCCTGGCGGCGAGCGCGCTGAGCCCCGCGCGGACATCGTCGGCGGTCGGCCCGGCAAGCGCGATCCGGGCCGCCTCGTCGAGCGCGGCCGCGTCCGCGGATCGGATCGCCCTGCGCACCCCGGCCAGGCTGGACGCGGCCATGCTCAGCTTCCGGACGCCCAGCCCGACAAGCGCGAGCGCCGCGACGGCGTCGCCGCCCATCTCGCCGCAGACGGAGAGCGTGGCCCCGGCAGCGTCGCACGCCTCCACCGCCTGGCGGACGAGGCGAAGCACGGCCGGATGGAGCGACTCCTGGTACCGGGCCAGCGCCCGGTTGCCGCGATCGACGGCCGCCGTGTACTGGAGCAGGTCGTTGGTCCCGATGCTCGCGAACGCCAGGCGCGGGAGATACGTGTCCCCGACGAGGATGGCGGCGGGGATCTCCAACATCACGCCCAGCGCGAGCTCGCCGTGGGCGACCCCCGCCGCGACGAGGCTCTCCCGGGCCTCCGCCGCCAGCCGGAGCAGGAGGTCCGCGTCTCGGGCATCCGCGATCATCGGCGCCATCACCCCGACCGTGCCGGGCGGCGTGCCGACGGCGGCGCGCATGGCGGCGCGCAGCTGGGTAAGGAAGATTCCCGGCTGGTCCCACGCCAGGCGGAGTGCGCGGACGCCGAGGAACGGGTTTGCCTCGGGCGCGATCGGCAGGTACGGGATGGGTTTGTCGCCGCCGACGTCGAGCAGGCGGATGGTGACCGGATGCGGCGCGAACGCCTCCACGACCGCCCGGTAGGCCGTCAGCTGCTCCTCCTCGGACGGCGGCGCTGTGCGCTCCAGGAACAGGAACTCCGTGCGAAAGAGCCCGACGCCGCGCGCGCCGAGCTCCACCGCGCGGGCGGATTCGCCGGGTCCGCCGATATTCGCCAGGAGCGTTACGGCCAGGCCGTCACGGGTAACGGCGGGTAGGGCCGCCTCTGCGAGCGCCCGGGCGACCGCGTCTCCGGCCGCCACGCGGGCCCGCTCAAACCGGGCGAGCGTCGCGGCGTCCGGGTCCAGCACGACCTCCCCCGTGGCGCCGTCGAGAGCGACGACCGTACCGGCGTCCGAGGCCGCCCCAACAGCCGCCTCCATCGCCTCCGCGAGGCCCCAGATCCCGACCACGGCCGGGATCCCGTACGCCCGCGCCAGGATCGCCGCGTGCGCCGTGGCCGAGCCCTCGGCAAGGGCGATGCCCAGCAGCCGCTCGCGCGGAAGCGTCGCGGTGAGCGACGGCGTGAGGTCGGCGGCGGCGATGATCGACGGGCGCTCCAGCGCCGGGCCGGCCGGGCCGGCCCCCGTCAACCGGTCGACGATCCGGCCGGCCACGTCGAGGATGTCCGTCGCGCGCGCCGCGATCAGCTCGTCGTCCATCGCCCGGTACTCCGCGGCGAATCGCTCGCCGGCGGCGCGGATTGCCGCGACGGCGTCGTCACCGACGCGGATCCGATCCTCGGCCGCCTCCGCGAGCGCCGGGTCCTGGGCAAGCATGGCGTGGGCGAAGAAGATCTCGGCCTCCGCCGGGTGCTCCGCGCCGATGCGCTCTGCCAGCGCCTCGAGCTCCGACCCCGCGGCTTCCATCGCCGCCGCGAGCCGGGCAACCTCCGCGTCCGCCTGCTCGGGCGCAATGCGGCCACCCGCGACGACGGGCGCCGGTCCGATGACGACCAGCGGGCCAATGGCGACGCCGGCGGACGCCGGCGTTCCGGTGAGCGTGTGCATGGCCAACCTCTCGTCAGGAACCCGGGTCGATTCTGCGCTCGGTGCCGCGGAGAAGGCGCGCGATGTTGTCGTGATGGAAGAGCCAGATCAGCGCGACCGAGCCAAGCGCGTAGATGTCGTAGACCGGCGCCAGGCCCTGCAGCCAGACCATCGCGATGATGAGGAGGCCGCCGAAGAGCGAGCCGGCGAGCGAGCCGAGCGACGAGATCCTGGTCGCGAGGATCACGCCCGCGAAGACCGGGATGATCGCAGCCGCGACCAGCGGGTGGATGACGACGAGCGTCCCCCAGGCGACCGAGACGCCGCGTCCACCGCCGAACCCGATGTACGGCGAGCGGCTGTGCCCGACGATCGCGACGAGCGCGCCGAGCACCTCGAAGGCGGGCCCGAAGCCCAGGAGCCGCGGGATCAGGACGGCGACGCTCCCCTTCGCGGCGTCGAGGAGCCCGGCCACGAGCGCCCACCGCGGCCCGATGGCGCGCAGCGTGTTCGCGCCGCCGGTCCGGCCACTGCCGATGCTGCGCGGATCCCGCCCCCCGACGAGACGCGCCACCACGATGCCGAACGGGATGCCGCCGATGAAGTAGGCGGCAGCGGCGGTGACGACGGCGGCAAGGAAGGATCCAGGCTCCACGCCGGCATTATCGGGGTGCACGGCCACCCGCGAGACGGCGCTGCGCGGCGGACCGGCAGCCTGCCGTGCGCCCGCCCGACCCAGCGCGGACCCCGACCCTCAGGCGAGGGCCTCGCCGAGCCCGCTCTCCACGGCCGCGCGGAGCGTCTCGAGCGCCACGTCCTCGTCGGGCCCGTCCGCCGTCACCTCGATCTCGTGGTCGTGCTTGATCTTGAGGGCCGTCACGGAGAGCATGCTCCGCGCATCGGCGTCCGCGGACCCAGTCGTGAGGTTGCGGACGCGGACGGCCGTCCCGCGATGGGCGGCCGCGGCCCGGACGAAGGCCGCACCGGGCCGCAGGTGGATCCCGGATGGGTTGCGGACCGTGAGCCGGATCGTCTTCATGGGCCCTTCCTCGTGATCGCCGCATGGTTGATCGCGGCCAGGAGCGCTGTGGGCCGGCCGCGGGTGCGATCCCAGGCCGACGGATCGGCGGCGGCCGCCTCCAACAGGGCCGCGAGCGCCGCGTTGACCGGCGTCGGCACGCCCGCCGCCGCGCCCGCCCGCGCGACACCGCCGTTGAGCCACGCCGACTCGGACGGCCCACCCCCGGCGCGCAGGTGGAGCAGGAGCGATGGGGCCTTGCCGCCCCGCGCGCCGCCCACCACCCGTTGCATGACGGGGTGCGCGAGCGCGGCGGGCACCCGGAACCCGAGCGCCAGCCATCGGACGTCGGCACCCGGCAGCCGCATCGGCGAGAGGCCCAGCGCGCGCATCACCCCAAGCGCCTCGCGGACCTGCGCCCGCTCCACGGCGAAGAGCCGCCGGTCCGCGTAGACCGCGGCCGCATCGCGGTCCAGCAATGCCGGTACCGCGTTGGCGACGAGATTCGTGAGCAGCTTGGACCACTTCATGGCGCGCCAGTCGCTCACGACCGCGACGGGCAGCCCGCCCGACTCGAGCGCATCCCGGATCGCGGACCGAACCGCGGTCGTGTCGCCGCGGACCGAGCCGAGGGCGATTCCGCGGCGCTTCCTCCATGCCAGCGCCCCATTCGCCTCTCGGTCGATCGGGGCGGTGAGCGACCCAGCCAGCAGGGGCGCATCCGGGCGGGCGGCCGCGACGAGCTCTTCCGCGCCGATCCCGTTCTGGAGCGTGACCACCGCGACGTCGGGCCACGCTCCGCACGCCTCGATGGCCGCGGCGAGGTCGGGCATCTTCACGGCCAGGACGATGTACGCCGGGCGGTCCACGCCGGCGATCCCGTCCGTCCGCTCCAGGCTGACTCGCCGAACCCGTCCGTCGGGGGCGCGGACGACGACTTCCGCCGGACCCCGGGCGCCGGTCCCGGGCCTGCCCGCGAGCACGACGCGCGTGCCCGAGCCCGCGATCAGCGCGGCCACGAACGAGCCGACGGCGCCGCCCCCGATGACGATCACCCCCGTGCCCGGGTCGCGCGAGGCGGGTTGGGGCACGGTCACCCCGCGAGCTTGTCCTGGGTGAGCATCGCATCGGCGGCGTCGCAGACCGCCTGGAGATCATCCCCGATGCTGGCCTGGATCGCCGCGATGATCGCGCCCTCGACCACCGGGCCGCGGCTCAGCCGGACGCGGGCGGCCTGCGCCGGGTCGAGCAGCTCCAGGGCCGTTGACGCCGAGAGGACGGCGCTGCCGAGGTCGGTCATGACGACGACGCCGGCGCCCGCGTCCGCCGCCTGGATGGCGGCCATGATCCGGGTGGCGTCCGTGCCGATGGCGCCGTCCTCCATGCCGCCGGCGGCCACGATTCGCACCTCGTCGCCGGCCATCTGCGCGGCAAGCTCCAGGGTGCCGTCCGCGACCTTCGCCGAGTGCGACACGATGACGAGCCCAACAAGCGCCTCGTCACCGTTGATGCGCCCCACCGTGCTCACGTCCCTGCGGCCGCGAGCGGCCCGCGCTTCGTCCCGCCCGCCGCATCCGCGACGCGGTAGGCCTGGAGCAAGATCTCGATCGGATGCCGGGTGCGGGTCCCCGTCGCCTTCTCGATCTGCCAGCGACACGTCTCCGAGTCGCAGGCGGCCTCGGGAGCGCCGCTGGCCTTGATCTTGTCGAAGAGCGGGGCGCCGACCGCCATGCCGATCGGGTACTTCTCCTTCTTCATCCCGTAGGTGCCCGCGATGCCGCAACAGTCGTGATCCATGTCGGCCGCGCGGAGCCCGGGCACGAGGGCGAAGAGCTCCATTGCCGGCAGGCCGATCCCGTGGGAGCGGAGCTGGCACGGGGCGTGGTACGGCAGGTCCTCGTCGAGCCGGCCGAACCCCGTGTCGAGCCTGCCCTGCTCGTGGAGATCGAGGAGGAACTCGCAGATGTCCCAGGTCGCGTTCGCGACCACTGTCGCGTCGTCAGCGTGGATGTCGAGCATCTCGCGATACTCCGCCTTGATCGTGTGCGTGCAGGACGTGGAGGTCCCGATGATCCGGTAGCCCTGCCGGGCGTATGGGGCGAGCACGTCGAGGTTCTTGTGCGCCCGCTGGCGGGCCTCCGTGTAGATGCCGTTGCTGATGAGCGGCAGCCCGCAGCAGACCTGCTCGGGGATGATCGTCTCGAAGCCATTGCGCTTCAGGATCTCGATCGCGGCATCGGCCACGTGCTGCTCGTAGTAGTTGGCCGAGCAGCCGTGGAAGTAGACGATGGCCCGCTCCGGCCCCGGAACGGCGGCCGTCCCGCGCCGCTGCTGGCGGCGCTTCCAGGTGGACTGGAGCGTTCGCCGGCCGAACTTCGGGAACGGCGCCTCGCGATGGATGCCGATCGTGGTCTCCATGATGGCCCGGATGGGCCGGTTGGCCAGCGCCCAGTTGGAGATCGGCGAGAAGAGCACGCCGACCCGGCCGACCAGGTCCGTCTGGCCCAGGCCCCAGTCGCGGAGCTTCGGGCGCTTGCCGGCCTTCATCCGCGCGCGGGACTGGCTGTTCATCTCGGCGATCTTCACGCCGGCCGGGCACGCGGAGGTACACAAGCCGCAGCCCGAGCAGTAGTCGACCGTGACGTCCGGGGACAGCGCGAACGGGACCCCGGGAACCTGCACGGGCTGGGCCCGACCTGTCCGGAACCGCTGCGCCTGCGGACCGACGTACTTCGGTCCCGGGAACAGGTCCGTGACCCGGGCGACCGGGCAGACCGTGAGGCAGACGTTGCACTTGATGCACTCGTCGGACGAGTACCCCACGGCCTCTTCCGAGGCATCCCTGATCAGTTCGGCGATCGTCACGGTCGCTCGCTCCCCGGCTCTGCGGCGTGCCCGGCCGGGACCGCGGACAGCGATCGCGCCGCTCGCCAGCCGCTGGTGAGCGCGACGCCGTCGCCGCAACGCTCCCGGATATACCGCTCGCCGGCGAGCAGGCTGCCGGCCACGCGGACATTGTCGAACAGGGACGCCCCGTCCGCGCCCACCGGCCGCAGCTCGGCGTCGGTGCGGATCCCCGCCTTCTCCAGCGGATGACCCGCCGGGTCGAACGCGTCGACGGAAAGCCAGTCGTCCGCCGGCGGGGCCTCTACGGGGAGTCCCAGGATGGGCTCCCGGAGCCGGCCGTCGCGCTCGGCGACCAGCCCGCCGCCCGCGATCCCGCCGGTGGCGAGGACCAGCGCGCCGGTCCGAACCGTGAACGTCCGGGCAGCGGCGGCCGACACGACCGCGGTCACGAGGCGCCCGTCGTGTTCGACCCGCTCGATCATCTCGCCGATCTGGACGCGCCCGCCGGCCCGGATGAGCGCCGCGCGGAGTGCCGCGTAGAGGCGCATCCCCGGCACGCTCGGCGGGACGAGCGGCATCTCAAACGGTGCCGCCGGGAGGCGCTGCTGCACGGCCACGAGGACGGCCGCGTGCTCCCGGATTCCGAGGACGGCGGGCAAGGCCACGCGGCCGCCCGAGCCGGGCACCGAGGCGATCGCCCGCGCCATTGCCTCGATCGCGGTGGCGCGCCAGGCCGGATCGTCGAAGCGACGGGCGATCTCAAGCGCATTGAGGTTGTGCCGGGCGGCGAGGCCGGGCAGGGCGACGCTGACCGGGATCACCGAAGCCGGCCGGTTCCCGCCCTCCCAGATGCGCTCCCGCGACAGGCTGGCCGCGATCGCCTCCGGCCAGAAGTCCTTGAAGCCGGCGATGCCGCAGATGACCAGGCGCTCGCCGGCCGCCCACGGCGAGAGAGCCGCGGCCTGGCCTGCCGGGAGGATCGCGGCGCGGCGCGTCCCGCCGATGGACGTGGGGACGAGCTGGAGCGGCGTATCGAGGTCGCCGACGTACTCGAGGCCCCCGGCCGCAAGGTGCGGGCGGATCCACTCGAGTGCCGCGGCAACGTCGTCGCCCAGGAACGCATAGGGATGGCCAGGCTGACCGGCCAGCCGGCGGATGCCGTCGCGCGGCGTCGACGCGGCCGGGATCCCGGCGACATCGATTCCGCCCGGCCCCCAGTGGGTGGCGGCGTGACCCTTGGCCAGGACGTGGACGCGCGCCCCGGACTCCGCCGCCGCGATGGCGGCCGTCAGCCCGGCGAGGCCCGCTCCGATGACGACAACGTCAGCGCTGGGCACCGACCACCTCCCGGGACGCTTCGGGCGTCTCGTGCTCGATCAGCGATTCGACCCCCAGCCCACCTTCGTAGACGCCGGAGATCATCCATTGCTCCTGCAGCTGGCGGCCGGCCGCGATGGGCCGCGTTCCCTTGAAGCGCTCCCGGAGGAACCCGAGGATCGCCCGATCCGCCAGCTCGGCGACGTCCGCCACACCGGCATGTCCCGCCCGTTCCGCCAGGACGCCGGCGGCACGGAACGTGCAGAAGCCACCCTGGCACGGCCCCATCCCGAGGCGTGTGCCGCGCCGCATGTCATCGAGCGAGCAGCCCGGATGCCGGTCCAGGAAGTCGTCCAGCATGGGCCGGGTCACGAACTCGCACTCGCACAGGAGGCCGGCATCCCCGCCGCCTTCCGCCTCGTGGTCGGCCAACCGATGACCCAGCCAGTACGTCTTCCCGGGGACCTGGTTCGGCAGGATCGCGTCCGCGGTGGTGCACGGCTCGGTGACGCCCAGCTTGGCGCACACCATGTCGACGGTGTCCTCAGCCATCCTGCGGAACGTCGTGAGCTTGCCGCCGACGATCGTCACGAAGTTCTCCACGCCGTCCATGGCTCCATGGTCGAGGACCGTGTGCGCACGGGAAATCTGGCGGCCGTCCTTCATCGCGGCAGCGGTCACCTCGGCGGGTGGCTGGTAGAGCGGCCGAACGCCCGCGTAGGCGCGCAGGAGCCGCATGTTGCCAAGGTCGGGGAAGAGCTTCTCGCCCTGTCGAATCAGCGCGGCCACCTCGTCGCGGGTGATCTCGTACTGATCCGGGTCCTCCACGCGTTGCTCGGTCGTGCCGAGGATGGCGACCGTGTGGACGGGGACCATGATGTCGCCGTCGGAGGACTTGTGGCAGCGGTTGATCACCGTGTCGGTCATGCGCTGGTTGAAGATGAGCATCGTGCCCTTGCCGGGGTGCATCGTGACCGTCACGTTCACCATCGCGGCGATCTGGCCCGCCCAGGCGCCTGCGCACGAGATGACGAAGCGGGGCGTGACGCGCGTCAGGCTCCCCGACCGTTCGTCGCGGAGCATTGCCGCCACGATCCGGTCGCCGTCGCGCTCCATCCCCACGAGCCGCTGGTAGGACCAGGCGTCGCTGCCGTGGGCGCGCGCGTCGGCAATGTTGGATTCGATGAGCTGCCAGGGCTCCACGGAGCCGTCCGGCAGCTTGAAGACGCGGCGAATGCCCGGGTTGAGGGCCGGCTCGCGCCGCAATGCCTCGACGACCGGGATCTCCTCGCAGTCGACGTCGGCGGCGATGCACGCCGCCTGGAAGCCGTCGACGTAGTCGTCGGGATCGTCCGGCGTGGCGACGAAGTAGCCGCCCGTATCCTCGATGCTGGCCGGCGCGATGCGACGGAGGATGCGATTCTCGGCAATGCACTCGCGCGCCGCGAGCGCGTCCTTGGCGACGTACCGGCCGCCCGAGTGCAGCAGGCCGTGATAGCGCCCCGTGGTGCCGGAGCCGTAGTCGCCGCGCTCGACGAGCAGCGTGCGCAGGCCCCGTCGCGCCAGGTCCCGGAGCACCCCTGCCCCGGTCGCACCCCCGCCGACGACGAGGACGTCATAGGCGTGTGCCTCACCCATGCTGCTCACCTCGATCTGTCGTGTCCCTTGTGTGGCGTGACCCGTCCGGCCGCGTCCGCCTGACGTGTTCCGGGGCCCCTCGGCACAGCCGAAGGGCCCCGGATTGCGAGGCGAGGGAGACTACTCAGCCCAGTCGAAGGTCCGCGTGACGGCCTTCTTCCAGAGCTTGTACTCCTTGTCGCGGAGCGCCGCGTCCATCTTCGGCTCCCACGTCTTGTCCTTCGCCCAGTTGGCGCGAAGGTCCTCGACCTCGGCCCAGTAGCCGACCGCGAGGCCGGCGGCGTAGGCCGCGCCGAGGGCCGTCGTCTCGGCAACCTTCGGGCGGATGACCGGGACGTTGAGGACGTCCGACTGGAACTGCATGAGCAGGTCGTTGAAGACCATGCCGCCGTCAACCTTGAGGGCCGTCAACGGAACGCCGGAGTCGGCGTTCATGGCGTCGAGGACCTCGCGGGTCTGCCAGGCGGTCGCCTCGAGGACGGCACGCGCGATGTGGCCCTTGTTGACGTACCGGGTGAGGCCGGCGATGACGCCGCGCGCCTCGTTCTTCCAGTACGGCGCGAAGAGGCCGCTGAAGGCGGGGACGAAGTACACGCCACCGTTGTCCTCGACTGTGGCCGCGAGCGCCTCGATGTCGGTCGACTTCTCGATCATCCCGAGGTTGTCGCGGAGCCACTGCACGAGGGCGCCGGTGATCGCGATGGACCCCTCCAGGGCGTACACGGCCGGCTGGTTGCCGATCTTGTAGCCCAGGGTCGTGAGGAGGCCGTTCTTGGACGGAACCGCCTTCGTGCCCGTGTTGAGGAGCATGAAGCAGCCCGTGCCGTACGTGTTCTTCGCCTCGCCGGGGGAGAAGCACGTCTGGCCGAAGAGGGCGGCCTGCTGGTCACCGAGATCGCCCGCCACGGGAACGCCGGCGAGGTCGCCGACGGCCGTGCCGTAGACCTCGGACGAGGCCTTGACGTTTGGAAGCATCTTCCGCGGGATGCCCAGGAGCCCGAGGATCTCGGGATCCCAGTCGAGCGTGGTGTAGTTGAAGAGGAGGGTCCGGCTCGCGTTGGTGACGTCGGTGATGTGGACGCCGCCCGACGTGCCGCCGGTCAGGTTCCAGATGCACCAGGTGTCGATGTTGCCGAACAGGAGATCGCCGGCCTCGGCCTTGGCCCGGGCGCCCGCGACGTTGTCGAGGATCCACTTGATCTTCGGGCCGGAGAAGTAGGTCGCCAGCGGAAGGCCGGTCTTCGGCCGAAGGCGATCCGAGCCGCCATCCGCGGCAAGCGCGGCGCAGATGTCAGCGGTCCGGGTGTCCTGCCAGACGATCGCGTTGTAGACCGGCTTGCCGGTGTGGCGGTCCCAGACCACCGCGGTCTCGCGCTGGTTCGTGATGCCGACCGCCGCGAGATCTGCGGCGGTGATTCCCGCCTTCGCGAGCGCCCCGCGGATGACCTCGACCGACCGGGTCCAGATCTCCTCGGGATTGTGCTCGACCCAGCCGGGCTTCGGGAAGATCTGCTCGTGCTCCTTCTGATCGACCGCCACGAC
>JANXWH010000054.1 GCA_025351245.1 Chloroflexota bacterium
AAGACCAAGGCCGCGAGCGGCCGGCCGTCAAGGATCACCGTCTGGGTTCGCTCCGGACCGACGGAGACGAGCGTGATCGGGACGCCGGCCAGGGCGGCGAGCGCGGCGACATAGGCACGCGCGTTCGGGGGGAGATCGTCGGCCGTGCGGGCCGCGTGGATCTCCTCGGGCCAGCCGGGGAACGTCTCGTAGATCGGCACCGCGCGGGCCACCTCCTCGGCGGAGGCGGGCCAGCGCTCAACGCGCCGGCCGGCGATCTCGTATGCCACGCAGAGGCGGATCTCGTCGATCCCCGACAGGATGTCCAGCTTGTTGAGGATGATGCTGCTGACGCTGTTGACGTCGACCGCATAGCGGAGCGGGACGGCGTCGAACCAGCCGACGCGGCGGCGCCGGCCGGTCGTCGTGCCGAACTCGTGGCCGCGCGTCGCGATTCCCTCGCCGATCTCGTCGAGGAGCTCGGTGGGATACGGGCCGGCGCCCACCCGCGTCGAATAGGCCTTCATGATCCCGATCACCGCGGTGACCTGGAGCGGCCCGATCCCGCCGCCCGTGCAGGCGCCGCCGGCGACCGGGTTGGATGACGTCACGAACGGGTACGAGCCGTGGTCCAGGTCCAGGAGCGTCCCCTGGGCCCCCTCGAAGAGCACGTGGTCGCCGACCCGGAGCGCGTCCTGGACCAGCGTCGTGGTGTCGGCGATCTGCTCACGAAGGCGGACACCCCACTTGAGCGCGGACTCGACGAGTGCTTCGACGGCAAAGGGCCCGCCCTCGTCGCCGAGCTGCGCCAGCCACGCGTTCTTGTCGGGGACCAGGCGCTCGAGCTTGCGCCGAAGCGCCGTCTCGTCGAGGAGGTCCTCCATCCGGAGCCCAACCCGGGAGGCTCGGTCGGCGTACGCCGGCCCGATCCCTCGGTGCGTCGTGCCGATCCCTTCCCTGCCGAGACGCGCCTCGGAGGCTCGGTCCTCGGCCACGTGGTACGGCATGATCACATGGCAGGCGTGCGAAACGCGGACGCGGCTCGTGTCAACTCCCCGCGCCGCCAGCCCGTCGAGCTCGTCGATGAGCGTGGCGGGGTTCACTACGACACCCGGCCCGATGAGCGGCACGATGTGGGGGTAGAGCACGCCGCTCGGGACCAGGTGGAGCTTGAAGACCTCCGTGCCCAGCACGATCGTGTGGCCCGCGTTGTCGCCACCCTGGTAGCGGACGACCCAGCCGACCTGCTCGGACAGGAAGTCGGTCGCCTTTCCCTTGCCCTCGTCGCCCCACTGGAGCCCCACGATCACCGTGGCCGGCATGGCTGCTCCCCTGCGGCGCTCGCACTCGGCGGGCAACAAGAAAGGCCCTCGGCACGCGCGCCGGGGACCTGCTGGGTAGACTGCCCCGCTCGGACGGCACCGCGCACGCGGCGCCCGGTGGAGCGCTGGGCCACTCGGTTCATGGCGTGACCGAGATGCCTGCCTCGGACAATCACTGACTCCTTCGGAGGGCGGGACGGCCCACGGCGCCGGGACCTGCGGAGTATACCAGCCGGCATCGGAGGTGCGGACACGCGGCGTCCCGGCGCGAGACTGGGCCGGGACTTCCGGCGCATCTGACGGTACCTTCGGGACGGGCCATTCGCCGGTGCGCGGCGCGTACCGTGGCGGCGTGATACGCGCGCTTGGCGGACTGGGGCTGCTGGCTCCGGTCGCCTTCCTCGCCCTTGCCCTTCTCGTCGGCCCGGGTGGACACGCGACGCTCAGCGGCGTGGATTTGACCTCGCTCCTGGTGGCCGCGGTCCTCGGCGGGAGCGTGACCGCGGCGGTCGCGAGCATCTGGATCCGCGGTCGCGTTATCCCGGTGGTGAGCGCCGCCGAGCGCCTCGCGGCGGGCGACCTCTCGACCCGGGTGCCGGTGCACGGCAGCGGCGTCGATGGCCGGCTCGCGCGTGCCGTCGCCCAGCTGGGCGAGACACTCGCCGCGACACACGATGCCGCCACGATCGACCGCCTGACCGGGATCGCGAACCGCCCGGCGCTCCTGGGCATGCTCTTCGGCGAGGTCGAGCGAGCCGCGCGCTACAACAGGCCGCTCTCGGTGGGCTTCGTCGACATCGACCTGTTCAAGTCGGTGAACGACTCCCACGGTCACCACGCGGGCGATGTGGTCCTCCGCGGCATCGCTGATGTGCTCCGCGCGAACGTCCGGGCGACCGACATGCTCGGTCGATACGGTGGCGAGGAGTTCATGTTCATCCTCCCCGAGACCACCGTCGAGGACGCGGCGTCCCTCGCGGAGAAGCTCCGGCTGCTCGTGGGCGGGGCACGGATCCGGATCGACGATCAACTGACGGTGAACGTGACCGTTTCGATCGGCGTCGCGGGCGGCCTGGGGGGCACGCTGCGGATCGACACCCTTGTCCGCGACGCGGACGCCGCGATGTACTCGGCAAAGTCGCTCGGGCGCAACCAGGTCTACGTCTTCTCCGAGCCGGACGAGGATGCCCGCGTCCCGCGGGCACCGATCTCCAGCGAGGGCAGGGCCCGAGCGGCCGGCGTGGCCCAGATGGCGCGGCTGGCTGCCGAGCAGGCCCTCATCACCACGCTGACCCCGTACCCGAACCACCGCGGCCATGCGTCCGCGCTGATCGCCACGCTTTCGGTGGGGATGGCCCGACGCCTGGACCTGCCCGACCCCGAGATCGACCGCCTGCGGCTCGCCGCCCTGCTGCACGATGTCGGCAAGCTGGCCCTTCCCGAGGAGATCCTCGAGAAGCCGTCGGCGCTCACGTCGGTCGAATGGCAATCGATCGTGCAGCACCCGCGGATCGGCCAGGTGATCCTGGAGCAGGCATCGGCGCTGCGTGACGCAGTCCCGATCGTCCTCCACCATCACGAACGATATGGCGGGCACGGCTATCCCTACGGCCTCCGGGGGTCGGAGATCCCGCTCGGAGCGCGGATCGTGGCGCTCGCGGATTCCTACGACGCGATGACCGCCGACCGCCCGTACAAGCGGGCAATGACACACGCCCAGGCGATCCGCGAGATCCAGCGCCACGCCGGGACGCAGTTCGATCCCGAGCTGGTCACCGTCTTCTGCGACCTGTACGCGGCAGAGCGACCGATAGCGAACCTCGCGCTCGTCGGCGGGATCGTGGCCCCGGTGGCGGTCGCCGTCCGGCGGCGCGAGCGGACGATCGCGGCGGCGAGCTGACCGAGCCGATTCCTGGGGCGTCGCCGGGAAGGTAAGCGCCCGTGCAACGCCAGGTGCGCGCCCGGTGATCGATCGCCGCCAGGATCCGCGTCACGGCGGGTCCGACCGATCGTCCATCCGGGCCCGCCGCCCAGCCCGCCGCGTCGCCCGCCGCTCGAACGCAGGGCCGGACCGGAAACCCGGCCGGCCAGGAAGGATCGGACCGATGAACAAGGTTCTGCTCACCGGGCGCCTCACGCGCGACCCGGAACTGCGCGTGCTCGCCAGCGGCAAGAACGTCACGACGTTCTCCGTCGCCACGAACGAGTACGTCGGCAACGGCAAGGAGAAGGCCGAATTCCACTCGGTGGTCGCGTGGGACCGGCTTGCCGACATCTGCGCCAGCTACCTGGGCAAGGGGATGACGGTCGCGATCGAGGGCCGGATCCAGACCCGCCAGTGGGACGACGATCGCGGCGCGCACCACTGGAAGACCGAGATCGTGGCGGCGGCGGTCGAGATGCTCTCGGGCCGGCGCAAGAAGGACTACGCGGCCGACGCGCTGGCGGTCCAGGCGACCGCGCTCGGGGTCGAGCCAGCCGGACCGGCCGGCGACGCCGACGATGACGACGAGGCGGAGCCGAGCCTCGCGCCCGGCGACCCGGAGCCGCTCGAGGCGGTCCTCGTCGCCTGATCGCGCACGCTCCGCTCGCGACGGGCGCCGTCCTCCCCTCTGGCGCCCGTCGCGTTGCCACGTCCCCGGACGCTGGGCCCGCCGACCCGAGGTCGCGGGGGGCCGCGCAGCGCGCCTCAGACAGAGACGGCGCGCCTCAGGCGGAGGCGGAGCACCTCACACGGCGCCCGCGTCGGGCGCGTCGTAGAGGCGCCGTCGCGGCAGCCCGGTTGCCGCTGCCACCCGACGTGCCGCTTCGCCGCGGGCAACGCCGTCGGCCACGAGGCGGGCGACCTCGGCGTGGGCTGCGGCCAGCGCGTCCAGAAGCTCCCCGGGCTCCGCCGGGGGCGGCTCCGGCATCCCTCCGGCGGACCCGGTCGGTGCAGCCGGCTCCGGCCCGATAGACCGCCGCCGGTCGGACGGCCGCTCGCCGATCACGACGACGACCTCACCGCGCCGGTCGATCGTGCCCGCCGCGGCAGCCGCGGCGAGCGCACCGAGACTCCCCCGCAGCGTCGCCTCGTGGAGCTTCGTCAGCTCGCGGCAGACCGCTGCCGGTCGCGCGTCACCGCACGTGACGGCAAGGTCGGCCAGCGTCGCCGCGAGGCGGCCGGGCGCCTCGAAGAGCACCGTGGTTCGCTCGTCCGCCGCCAGGCGCGCGAGCCGCTCCCGGCGCTCTCGCCCGCGTCGCGGCAGGAATCCCTCGAAGCTCCACCGCGGCCCCGCGATCCCGGATGCGACGAGCGCGGCGAGGACGGCGGAAGCGCCCGGGATCGGGACGACGACGCCGCCCTCCGCCGCCCACGCCGCGACGAGGCCGGCGCCCGGGTCGGAGACGAGCGGCGTGCCGGCGTCCGTGACGAGCGCGAGGTCGCGCCCCGCCCGGAGATGCGCCAGCAGCGCCGGGGTCGTGGCCTCCTCGTTTCGCGCGTGATGTGGCACGAGGTGGGTCGTGATCTCGTAGCGCGCGAAGAGTCGCCGCGTGATCCGGGTGTCCTCCGCGGCGACCAGCGGGACCGCCCGGAGCACTTCCAGTGCCCGCAGCGTGACGTCACCCAGGTTCCCGATCGGCGTCGCGACCACGTAGAGGCTGCCCCGACCGGTCGAGCGATCGACACCTGCCTCAACGGTCGCGACCCCCTCGGCCGGCGTGCGGGTTCCGCCGCGTCTCGCCGTCCCCGGGTCCGGGCTCACCGCCGTGCCGAGCCAGGCCGGCGGCGCGGGTACAGGTAGTCCACGCCCGGCGTCCGCGGGCCCAGCTTCGCGACCGGCGGGACCTGACGCTTGAACTCGGAAGTCGCGACCATCTGCCCGATGCGGTCGACCATCGCCGGTTCGAACCCCATCGCCGCCAACTCCTCGTCGCTTCGACGCTTGTCGATCATCCAATAGAGGAGCCGATCCAGCTGGGGGTAGCTGAAGCCGGCCTCTGCCTCGTCCGTCTGGCCGGGCCACAGGTCCGCCGACGGCGCCTTCCGGATGATCGCCTCGGGAACGCCGACCGTCGCCGCGAGCTGCCGGACCTGGCTCTTGTACAGGTCCCCGATCGGGTTGAAGGCGCAGGCGCTGTCGCCGAAGAGCGTCGTGTAGCCGATCAGCGTCTCGGTCTTGTTGCCGGTCCCCACCACGAGGCCGCGCCACGTCACGGAGCGATCGTAGAGGACCAGCATCCGGGCCCGCGCCATCGCGTTGCCGCGCCGGAGCGCGGAGGCCCCGAGCGCCTCGACGCCGCCGGCGCCCGGTACCCCATCGTGCCCGAAGTACCCATCGACGATCGGGGTGACCTCCACCAGCTCGCTCGAGCAGCCCAGCCGCAGCACCACGTCCTCGGCGTCCGCCCGGGACGCGGGCGACGAGGCCCGGTACGGCATCAGGACGCAGAGGAGCCGATCCGGACCGATCGCCTCGGCGACCAGGAACGCCACCAGCGCCGAATCGATGCCGCCCGAGAGGCCCAGCACCGCCCGCTCGAAGCCGGCCTGGCGGAGCTGCGCGCGAATGAAGGCCGTGAGCACGCGTCGCGCGATCCCGGTGTCGATCGCGAGCTCTTCCGGGAGCTCGAACAGCGGGGAGTCCGGATCTGCCGGCGGTTGCACGCCCGGCGACTGAACGCCCGGCGGCAGCGCGCCCGCCTGGACTTCGCCCCTGCCGCTCATTTGGACGACGGCCTCATCGCGACGACGGCATGGCGGTGCTGTCGTCGGCGAGGCCGGCCCGTTCGGCGACGATGCGGCCCAGTTCGCGCGCCAGTAGCTCCGGTCGTTCGTCGCGCAGGAGCGGCAGGCCGATGCGCTCGCGCCGGACGTCTGCCAGGGGCACGTCGGCGATGACGAGCGCCTCGTCGTAGAACGGGCCCTCGGCGATCACGTCGCCGCTCGGGCCGAGAACCATGGAACCGCCCCAGAAGGAAACCGACTCGTCCACGCCGACTCGGTTGCAGAAGATGACGACGCTCGTCGTGAGCTGCGCGTACGTACGCAGGAGCGTTCGCCACGAGACCGCCGTCCCGAGCCCGCCCGCGTTGACGGCCGCCACGTCCCGGCCCGGCGACGAGGCGACGTTCACGAGGATCTGGGCGCCGTCGAGGGCAAGGAGCGCGGGCACATGGAGGTGCCAGAAGTCCTCGCAGATCGCGAGCCCGACGCCGAGGCCGAGGCGCGATGGGACGGCTCGCAGTGCGTCTCCGGCCGCGAAGAAGCGCCGCTCGTCGAAGAGTCCGTAGGTCGGCAGGTAGAGCTTGCGGTGGACGTGGCGAACGGCGCCGTCCTCCAGGAGCGCGGCCGCGATGAAGAGGCGGTGGTCGGTCGACTCCTCTACGAAGCTGACCACGGCGGAGCAGCCGACCGTCTCCGCGGCGAGTGCGAGGAGGCGCGGATCGTCGGCCCGCATCGCGACTTCGGCCGCGAGGTCCTGGAGGTGGTAGCCGGTCAGGCCCAACTCGGGGTAGACGATGAGCCCGGCCCCTGCGGCGCGCGCCTCGACGAGCAGCTCGTGATGTCGCGCGAAGTTCGCATCGAGGAGGCCGAGCTGCGGCGCGAGCTGGGCGAGGGCGATCCGGAGCGGCTGCACGCCCCGAGTCTAGACGGTCGGCGCGGCCCCGGGCGGTGGAGCGGTGGGCGGGATCGCGGCGCCCGACGCGCCCGGCGCCTCGGCTGCAAGCGCCGCGGCCGCGGTGGTCCCGGCCGGGAGGGGTCCGCCAATCGACCGACCACGCCGGGCCCCGAGGGCCTGCACCTGCTCGACGCTCCCGGCGACGTCCTCGGCGAAGTGGCAGGCGACCGCGTGCCCGGATGCGAGCTCGCGCAGCGGCGGCTCCTCGCTGGTGCAGCGCTCCGGCCGGCCGAGCCGCTCCCGCAGCCAGCACCGCGTGTGGAAGCGGCAGCCGGACGGCGGATTGACCGGGCTGGGCACGTCCCCGGTCAGGATGATCCGCCGTCGCGTCGCCTCGATCGCCGGGTTCGGGACCGGGATCGCGGACAGGAGCGCCACGCTGTACGGATGGAGGGGAGCCGAGTTCAGCTGGCGCGACGGGGCCAGCTCCATGATCTTTCCGAGGTACATCACCGCGATTCGGTCCGACACGTGCCGGACCACGGAGAGGTCGTGGGCGATGAAGATGTAGGTCAGGCCGAATTGCTCCTGGAGTCGGCCCAGGAGGTTGATGATCTGGGCCTGGATCGACACGTCGAGCGCCGAGACAGGCTCGTCGGCCACGATCAGGTCCGGGTTCAGCGCAAGGGCCCGGGCGACCCCGATCCGCTGGCGCTGGCCGCCCGAGAACTCGTGCGGGTAGCGCTGCGCGTGCTCGGGCGCGAGGCCGACGGTGTGCAGCAGCTCGGCCACGCGCTCGCGGTGGCGGTCGCGGTGCAGGCCGTGCAGCATCAGCGGTTCGGCGAGTGCCTGGCCGACCGTCATGCGCG
>JANXWH010000064.1 GCA_025351245.1 Chloroflexota bacterium
GTCAGCCGCACCCGGACGGTCACCAACGCGTCGGGGGCCGTGATCCACCGCGACGTGTTCAACTCGAACTACGCCCGGGTCGACGGCCTCACCCTCATCGGCCAGGCCGCCTCCAGCACCGGTGGCAGTGCGCCGATCCCGGGCCCGAGCCCGATCGCCACGCCCTACCCCTCGGCGGCGCCCTAGCCGACGTTCCGGGCGCCCGCCCGTCAGGCGGCCGCGCCGGCTGCGTCGACGACGCCGGCCTCGCCGGCCTCGTCGCCGAGCGAGACGTAGAGTTCCTCCTCCTGTGCCATGTGCAGTCGCAGGATCGCGTCCAGGCCGTACAGGACGCGCCGCAGGTCCACGAGGTCCTCGCGCGCCGGGCCTTCCGGTGGGAGGTCCCCCACCAGCCGATCGTAGAGCCCGATCAGGTGAAAGATCTCCGTGTGCGTCCGATGGAGCGCGGCGGTGGCGTCGTCGTTGCCGATCGCCTGGGCCAGCATCGGGTAGATCGTCCGGTCCTCCTGGCGCTCGTGCCGCATGAGGTCGTCGACGAGGAATGACCGGGTCGCCTCCAGCTCTACCGCCGCGCCGCCGGCCGGGAGCGCGTCGATCCCATCGGCCAGCCGCCGGATCCGCTCGAGGGCCGGTGCAAGCTCGCGGTGCTCGGTACGCAGGCCGGCGCTCGTCTCCGCCCAGCCGGGCACGTGGGCCCGCACCTCGGTGCCGCCGCGCAGCGCGCGGAGGGCGTTCAGGATGACGGCCACGTCGATCGCCTCCTGGATCAGCGCCCCGGCCACCACGGGAAGGGCGCCCAGTGCGGCGAACCCCATCGCCACGAGCGACATCCCCATCCCGGCGATGACGCTCTGGACGGCGATCTGGCGAGACCGCTTCGCGAGGCGGATGGCCTCCGCGAGCCGGTCCAGGCGATCCACCGTGATCACGAGGTCGGCTGCCTCGGAGCTGGCAGTCGCGCCGCGGGCGCCCATCGCCACCCCCACGTCCGCGATGGCGAGGGCCGGGGCATCGTTGATGCCGTCGCCGACCATGACCACCGGGCCGAGCGCGTCCGCCATCTCCTGGCGGACCGCGTCCACCTTGTCGGCCGGGGTCCGCTCGGCCAGGACGCCGTCCACGCCGATTGCCGCGCCCACCATCTCCGCGACGGAGGCGTGGTCGCCGGTCACCATGACGATTCGCGTGATCCCGGCCCGCCGGAGCGAGCGGATCGCGCGCGGTGTCTCGGGGCGGATCGGATCGTCGAGTACGAGCGCGCCGGCCAGGCGATCGTCCGCCCGCACGAAGACGTGGGTGCTCCCCTCCACGGCGCCGCGCCGGCGCAGCTCGCGCGCCCACGCGGGGAGGCTTCCACCGCCGGCGCCGACGTGGCCCGCGAAGTCCGCGGATCCGACCTGGACCTCCCGGCCGTCGACGCGGCCGGAGACGCCCGAGCCGGGCGTCTCGACGACGTCGGTCGGGAAGGAGAGCGTCAGCCCCCGCTCGCGCGCCCCGTGGACGATGGCGGCGGCCAGGACGTGGGGGCTGACCTGGTCGACGGACGCGGCGAGACGCAGGACGTCATTCGGGTCGACACCGGGCGCCGCCTCGACCCCTGCCAGGCGCGGCCGCCCGGCGGTGAGCGTGCCGGTCTTGTCGAAGAGGAGCACGCGGGCCCGGGCGAGCGTCTCCAGCGGCCCGCCGCCCTTCACGATAATCCCGCGTCGGGCCGCTCGACTGAGGCCCGCCACGATCGCGATCGGCGCGGCAAGGAGCAGCGGACAGGGCGTCGCGACGACGATCACAGCCAGCGCCCGGACGGGATCGCCCGAGATCAGCCAGGCGAAGCCCGCCACGGCGAGCGTGAGCGGGACAAAGAGGAGCGCGTACCGGTCCGCGAGCCGCACGAACGGCGCCTTCGAGCCCTCCGCCTCACGGACCAGCCGGACGATGCCGGCATACGTCGACTGCTCGGCGGCGGCGATCGCCCGGAGGTCGAAGGGGCCCCCCGCGTTCAGGGTCCCCGAATTGACCTGGTCCCCCTCGGCCCGCGTGACGGGGCGCGCCTCGCCGGTGAGGGCCGCCTCGTCGAGGACGGCCGCGGCGCCCTCGACCAGGCCGTCCACCGGGACGACCTCACCGGGCTTGACCATGAGCCGGTCGCCGATGACCACAGCGTCGATCGGCCGCGTGACGAGCTCGTCGTCCTCGTAGCGGTGGACGTCGCGCGGCGCCCGGCTCAGGAGTGCAGTCAGCTCGCGGTGCGCGCGCCCAGCCGCATACCGCTCGAGCGCCTCGCCGGTGGCGAGCATCAGGGCGATGATCGCCGCCGCGACGAACTCCTCCATTGCCAGCGCCCCGCCGATCGCAAGGACTGCGATGACGTCAACGCCAGCCTCGCGGGCGAGCAGGCGGCGGAGGATCGACCACGCCAGGCGGACCCCGACGATCCCGGATGGGACGACCCAGGCGATCGTGGCCAGGTCGTCCTGACCGGCCCAGGCGAAGGCCAGTCCCAGCGCCAGCCCGGCCGCGCAGAGAGGGAGCAACACGCTGCTGAAGACACCAAGGACGCGGGCGGGCAGGCTAGGCGATGTCATTCCCCCAGTCTACGGGGACCGGTCCGGTGCTTCGCGGGTCCCCGGTCCCGCGTCGCCGGGCCGTTCAGCCTGCGCGCCACCCAATGCGCCCGCGTGGCGCAGAATCGGGCCGACCGTCGGGCGCGCCCGTCCCGGTCCGCGTTCACAGGAGACCCAGCATGACCATGCGCCTGGAGCTTGCCGAATCGCCCGCGGTTGTTGCGGGCCTCCTCGCGAGCGCACGGGCGCCGCTTGCCCGCGTGGCCGACGAGGTCCGTCGCCGCGGGACCCGGTTCGTCGTGATCGCCGCGCGCGGCACGTCCGACCACGCCGCCACCTACGCCCAGTACGTGCTGGGCGCGCGGAATGGCCTCCCCGTGGGGCTGGCCACGCCGTCACTGTCGTCGCTCTACCGGAACGGGCCTCGAGTCCGGGACGCGCTCGTGGTCGGGATGAGCCAGTCCGGGCGCTCACCGGACATCGTCGCGGTGCTCGACGACGCACGCAGCCAGGGCGCGTTGACGCTCGCGATCACGAATGATCCGGGATCGCCGCTTGCCATCGTCGCCGACGTCGTGGTGCCGCTGGAAGCCGGGCCGGAGCTGGCGGTCGCGGCCACGAAGACATACGTCGCCCAGCTCGCCGTGGTCGCCCTCCTGTCGGAGGCGCTGCGCGGCGGCGATCCGGACCCCGCGCTCGCCCGGCTTCCCGCGGCGCTCGCCGGGATCATCGAGCTGGAGGCTCGGATCGTCGGTCTCGCGGGCCGACTGGCGCACGCGCCGGCCTGCGTCGTCCTGGCCCGGGGCTTCCAGTACGCGACCGCGCGCGAATGGGCGCTCAAGCTCAAGGAAGTGGCCGGCGTCTTCGCCGACCCGTATTCGGCTGCGGACTTCGAGCACGGACCGATCTCGCTGGTCGAGCCCGGGCTGCCGGTGTTGGCAGTCGTGTCGAGCGGGCCGACGCTGCCCGGCCTCGTGACGCTGCTCGGGCGGCTGGCAGCGGACGGCGCGGACCTGCTGGTCGTGTCGGACGCCGCCGGGGCCCGCGCACTGGCGAGCGGCTCCCTCGCGCTCCCCGCCGATCTCCCGGAATGGCTGGCGCCGATCGTTGCGATCCTGCCCTGCCAGCTCTTCGCCTATCACCTGGCGGTCGCGCGCGGGCGCGACCCGGAGACTCCGCGCAATCTCCACAAGGTGACGCTGACCCGGTAGATCGCGGGCGTGCGGTCCGCCGTCGGGCCGCGCCCGGCGCTCGAGTTCTGCGCGGCGGCACGCCGCCGACCGGCGCCCGCGGCGTGCTCGTCACCAAAGTCGTTTGGGGAATCGGCCGCAATGTCCCCGGGAGCGGCCAGATGGCAGGAACGGGTAACGACGTGACCGACGCGCCCCGCGCTCGGACCCGCGGATCCTGTCAGATGAACGCTCCGCGAGCCGTATGCCGGGTCGGCTGGGATCCGATCCTCTGACGCGCGCCGGCGGGGCACGTCAAGCGGCCGCGAACCCTGTCACGTGCTCGTCCGGCGCGTCACGTGATCGGGTTCGGCCGTCTTGGCGGGCCCCGTGACCGCTCGGCGCACCGCCCGCACGCGTCGCCGCGACGAGCGACGCGCCGTACGGTTCGCGACGCGCGCATCTGATACGAACGAGAGCACGCGGGGCGGGTCGGCGGGGCCAACAGACACGGCGTCCCGCGGTATCCGGGGGACGCGCGAGCCATGCTCATCTCTCCATGGCCGGCTCGGGGAGGACCAGGTGTGCTCGGAACTTCCGGCGACCCGTCGGACGAACAAACACGCCGGGCGGCTGGCGCCGCCCGGCGTGGATGCGCCGGTGCCCGGGCGCGCTGCGACGGGCGCCAGCAGCGACGATTGAGCCGTCAGGCGAGCTTGAGCAGCTTGAACTCCTGGACCTGGCCGCGGATGGCGCGCTCCGTTGGGAGCCGCTCGATGCTCGAGGCGCCGAAGAAGCCGTTCACGCCGGGCATCCGGAGGAGCGCCTTCCCCACGTTCTCCGGCTCGTCGAAGGGCCCGCCGTGGCAGATCACGATGATGTCCTTGCGGACACTCCGCCCGGCCTCGGCGATTGCCATGACCCGGTCGATCGCGTCGTCGAGGGAGAAGGCCACCCCGGCGCCGATTGAACCGGCCGTGGTCAGGCCAACGTGGGCGACGAGCTGGTCGGCCCCCGCCTTGGCCATCGCCCGCGCGTCGTCGGGGTTGAAGACGTAGGGAGAGCAGAAGAGGTCGATCTCGGAGGCAAGGCGGATCGCCTCGATCTCCTTGTCATAGCCCATCCCGGTCGCTTCAATATTCTTCCGGAAGTCGCCGTCGATGAGGCCCACAGTGGGGAAGTTCTGGACCCCGTCGAAACCCATCTCCTTGAGCTGCTTGAGGAAGACGGGCATGAGGCGGAACGGGTCCGTGCCGCATACGCCGGCGAGGACCGGCGTGTCCTTCACCACCGGCAGCACCTCGGCGGCCATCTCCACGACGATCCCGTTGGCATCGCCGTAGGGCATCAGGCCGGCGAGCGAGCCGCGGCCGGCCATCCGGTAGCGGCCCGAGTTGTAGATGATCATCAGGTCGGCGCCGCCGGCCTCGGCCATCTTCGCGGTGATGCCGGTGCCGGCGCCGCAGCCGACGATCGGCGTGCCGGCATCGATCTGTGCCCGGAGGCGCCGCTGGATCTCCTTGCGTGGAATGAACGGCATGGTTGTCCTCCTTCGGACTGTTGGTTGTCAGCGCCCGGCGAGCATCTCGAGAAGGGTCTCCGCGACCTTTCCCGAGAACTCCGGATCGTTGATGTTGGCGTCGACTTCGATGAGGGGGATCCCCGGCTTGAGCCCGGAGCGGATGGCGTCGAAGCACGCACCGTCCGCAGCCGGATCCCAGAACTCGTGGCCCTCGGAATCCAGCATGGACACGCCCTTGAGGGGCAGCAGCACGGCGACCGGCGCCGTCGCGGCGTTCGCGGCAGCGGCGATCTTCTCGCCCATCCAGCGGTTCTCCTCCACGTTCGTGCGGAGGAGGGTGATGTTCGGGTTCCACTTGTAGAGGGTGCGGGTGTGGTACTTCTCGGGGACCGTCTCCATGCCCCCGAAGTTGGCCATGTCGACGCAGCCCGGGACGAGAACCGCCGGGATGCCGGCCCGCGACGCCGCCAGGCACCGCTCCGGGCCCGCGCTCAGCATGCCGCCGCAGATCTCGTCGGCGAGCTCGGTCGTGGTCATGTCAAGCGACGCGGTGATGAAGCCGTCTGCGATGAGGCCCTCCATTGCGCGCCCGCCGGAGCCGGTGGCATGGAAGACCAGGACCTCGTAGCCCTTCGCCTCGACCAGCCCCTTGGCGTGCTCGACTGCCGCCGTCGTGTTTCCGAACATGGACGCGACCACCAGCGGCTTGTCGGTACCGGCGGCCGGAGCCTCCATCTTGACCATGCCGGCGATGGCGCCCGCCGCATTCGCGTAGATCGCGCGGCTGAGCCGGTTGAAGCCGGCGACGTCGACGATGGAGGGCATGAAGGTGATGTCCTTCGTGCCGGCGAACGCGCTCACGTCCCCGCCGCCCATCGTGGAGACCATCAGCTTCGGGACGCCCACCGGGAGGACCCGCATCGCGGTCGTCGCGATCGAAGTCCCGCCGCTGCCGCCCATGCCCATGATCCCGTCGACCTTGCCCTCCGCGTAGAGCTTGCCGACAACGGCCGCCAGCCCGGCAGCCATCGTCTGCATGGCCTCGTCCTTGTGGTCGCCGGAGGTGATGCGGGCGAGGTCGCCACCGACCGCCGCCACGACGACCTCGCGAGCGACGTCCGGCGCAAATGCCGGCGGCCCCATGACCCCAAAGTCGACCACGAGCGTGGCCAGGCCCTGGCCCTCGATGAGCTCCTTCACGTACCGGAAGTCCTCGCCCTTCGTGTCGAGGGCTCCCACGATCACGACCGTCTTTGCCATCGCTGCCTCCTGCGGCGCGGGCGAAGGCCCGGCCAGCGTGCTGGGTTGCGCCGCAGGCCCGCTTCCGAGGTTCGTGGGGGACGTGTGCGAGGGGAACGGGGCCGGCGCCTGGAGGCTCATGAAAGCGCGACCGCCCAGGCCCTGCCAGTGCCATCAGGCACCTTGACCGAGGATTCTCGATGATCGATCGGCGATCACGGACCGGGCGCCAATCCGCGGAGCGCGCCGCCCAGTGCGAAGCCGGGGACGGGCAGGGGCTGGTCCGTTGGGAACGCGGGATCGCGCGAACCCGGGCACGCCGCCAGGGAATGGTGGTGGAGATGGGGGAGGGTCGAACTCCCCGTCCGAAACCCGTGACTCGGGCCCACTACGAGCGTGTCCGATGCTTGATCTCGACCGACCCACCCCCATCGGCAGGGGCGATGATCGGTCCAGCTACGTGTCCCTAGATCGGGCTTCGCTCCCGGCTACGCGGCGCTTGCCGGGGCTGCATCCCCGCTGAGTGACGCTTCCACGGCCCACGAGGAGGAGGCCGCTTCCACGCTCACCTTACCGCCTAAGCGGCGAGGGCGAGAGCAGGCTGCTTGTTGGCAGTTACTTCGTTTTGCCGCCTTTTAACGAGGCCAGAGCGGCATCCTCGGCTCGCGTTCCCGGGCTGCAGGGCCCCGTCGAGACCACGCATCCCCACCGATCGAACCGGCGCTCCGCCGGCTCGCGCCGACCCAGGGCCGGCGAGGGCATTGTACGCCGAGTTGGCGGCACCCCACGCGGAGGCGCTCGGCATCGGCTCGCGGGGGTTGCGGCCCACGCCGGGGAGCTCCCCGCCCGAGCTGCCTACGATCGGCCCCGGGCCGTGTCCGCCATCGTTCGGGCCAGGTCGCGCTTGGCATCGCGCTCGGCGATCTCCCGACGACGGTCGTGGAGCTGCTTCCCGCGTCCCAGCCCGATCTCCAGCTTCGCGTGCCCGCGGCGGTCGATGAACAGGCGGAGTGGGACGATCGTCAGGCCCTTCGACTTCGTCTTGCCGAGCAGCTCGTCGATCTCGTCGCGATGAAGGAGCAGCTTTCGCGACCGCTTCGCCTCGTGGTTGAGGCGGTTGCCGCCGGCGAACGGGGCGATGTGGGCGCCGACGAGCCAGGCCTCGCCGCGGTCGATCCGCGCGTAGGCCTCCTGGAGGCTCACATGACCCGCCCGGATCGACTTGATCTCCGTGCCGGTCAGGACGAGGCCGGCCTCGAACGTATCCTCGATGGAGTACTCGTGGCGGGCCTTGCGGTTGAGGGCGATGGTCGATTCGCCCATCGGTGGCTGCTCCTCGTCGTGGCTCTGCGGTTGCTGACGCCGGAGTGAATCCGGGACGCACGAAGGCCGGCTCCGCTGCCGGAACCGGCCCTCGAACGCGTCTCGAGTTGCCCACCCGCTGGGGCGTCCGTCAGGCGGATGCTCCCTGCGAGGTGGTGCAACAACGCGGACTACTGTCTGTCACTGCACATCACCTCCTTTCGGTTGGCGGAACCGTACATGACGACCCGGGATCTGGCAAGAGCTCCGAGGTCGGCAGAGCTCCGACGCCGGCGACAGGGATCCGACGCCGGACTGTCGGCGGCGACACGCGGGCCTCGCCGGCGACAGGGATCCGACGCCGGGGGTGCCGTAGCGCGGACCCGGCCGCCCCGCGCCCGGGGTCGGGTGTCGCCCGCAGGGCCCGGGTTATCGGCTGGGCTTCGGTTATCGGCTGAGCCGATCATCCGGAGCCATAGCGCGCTCGGAAACGCGGCTAACCTCTCGATTGGCCGCGTTTCCACGCTCCGCGACAACGGATCCGATCGTGCCATCCGATCACGGGGTTCCCGGCACAGCGGATGAGATGCTCCCGGGCCCCGGGGCCGAAGCGGGTCCAGGCCGCCGGTTCCGGGTCGGCCCCGGCCGTGGCCCCAGGCTGCCGGCTGTGACGTCAGGATGCCCGGGGCAGTGCCCCTATCGCGGCCGGCGCCCCGAGGGCCTTGAGCGCCGCGTCAATGTACGGGTCACCGGTCGGGGTGGTCGACGCGACGTTCGCCGCGACCGCGACGTCCGGGGTGAGGCCCTTCGTGTGGATCCAGCGCTTGGCCGGCGTGAGCCACTTCGCGATCGTCAGGCGGAACCCGCCCGAGTTGTCGGCCAGGTCCACCCACTGCTGGACGGTGCCCTTGCCGAAGGTAGTCTCGCCGACCAGCATGCCCCGCTTCGTGTCCTGCAGGGCGCCGGAGACGATCTCGCTGGCCGAGGCGCTCCCCTTGTTGACGAGCACCATGACGCGGATGCCGGGGTCCGTGGCGACGCCGCCAGGCGAGGCGTCCGTCGCGACCTGTGTGCCGTCGGCGCTCTCCTCCCAGAAGAGGGGCCCACCGGCGATGAACTGGCTGGCGATGGTGCGCGCCGCCGTCACGTAGCCGCCCGGGTTGTCGCGCAGGTCAACGATCACCGACCGCTCGCCCTTCTCGAGGCCGGCCCGGAGCGCGTCCGTGAAGTCCTTCGCCGCGTTGTCGGAGAACGCGGCGACCCGGATGTAGCGGACGCTGGCGTTCGCCAGGTCGCGCGTCTCCACCTGGGTCTGGACGATCGTGTCGCGGACGATCCGCAGGTCGAACGGCGCCTGCCCGGTGCGGGCGACGGTCAGCACGACCGGCGTGCCCTTCTTCCCCCGCACCTTCGCGATCGCCTGGTCCAGCGTGAGGCCGTCCACGCTGGCACCCTCGATCGCGGTGACCACGTCGCCGGCGCGCAGGCCTGCCGCCTCCGCCGGTGACGCCGCGATCGCGGAGACGACCGTCATCCGGCAGGTTGGCCCGAGGGTGGTGCAGGCACCGCCGACCGCGGCCGAGGAGCGAGCCGAGATCACGGCGCCGATCCCCTCGAACTGGCCACCCAGGGCCTCGCGGGCGCGCTGGAGGTCGTCGGGGCTCATGTACAACGAGTAGGGGTCGCCCAGGGCCTTGATCATCCCGTCGATCGCGCCCTCGACGAGCTTCTTCCTATCCACCTGGCCGACGTAGCTCCGGTTGATCGAATCCCACGTGTCCCAGAACGGCCCGAAGAGCGCCTGGTCGGCGGCCGGCGTCCCCGGCGTTGTCGCCGTTCGCGCCCCGAGCGTGAAGCCGGAGAGAAACAGCGCGGCGCCGGCAAGCAGCGCCACGACCGCGAGGGCCAGCTGGAGCGACCCGACCCCGCGGCGAGGCGGCTGGCCGGGCGGGACGGCCGGGGTGACGGGTGGCAGGACGGCCGGAGTGACGGGCGCGGCAACCGCTTCGTCGCTCGAGGGCTCGGGGGGCGTGAAGTCTGGGTCAGGCGTGGTCATGGCAGGCTTACCTCGTGAGATAGCTTCGCACCGAGAGCCACGACCCCAGGACCCCAACCCCCAGGCCGGTTCCGACCACCAGCAGGACCACGTCTCGCTGGAGGGAGCCGAACTCGAGGGGGAGGATCCGGAAGAAGCCGTACATGAAGTCAGTGACCGGCCCGGAGGCGACCGCGAGGACGGCCAGCGCTGCCGCGGCCCCCAGGAGTCCCACGAACGCGCCCTCGAAGATGAACGGCCAGCGGATGAACGCGTCCGACGCGCCGACGAGCCGCATGACCTCGATCTCTTCGCGCCGGGCGACGACCGCCAGCCGGATCGTGTTGACGATGATGAAGAGGACCACGAAGCCGACGAGCACCAGGAGCACGAAGCCTCCGGTCCGCAGCACGCCCGTCACCGTCGTCAGCTGCTGGACCAGTTTCTGGACCTCGACCACGTCGTCGACGACGCGGCTGCGGTCCTGGAGCAGCTGGACGATCGGCTGGTACTCCCGCGGGTCAACCAGCTTGACCTCCAGGCTGGCCGGGAGCGGGTTGCGGTCCAGGAATCCCGTCAGGTCCACCTGGCCGCGCTGTCGCAACCGATCGCGGAATCGCGCCAGGGCCTCTTCCTTCGAGACGTAGGCGACGGACCGGACGGAGGGCAGCGCCGCGACGTCCGCGGCGAGGGCCACGGCCTGCACGGTGAGGGACCCCTCGGCGCCCGCAACGTCGTGGAGGTCCGCGACGATCTCCACCTTCTGCTCCACGTACTGGACGCCCGCCGCCAACCCCGCCTGGACCAGCCAGAAGCCCGCGAGCAGGAGAAGCATCAGGAGCATCGTCGCGGTGGCCGCGAGAGTCATCAGGCCGTTGCGGCGGAGCCCCTGCAGGCCGCGGGTGACGCTGAACGTGACGAAACGGAGGAAGCCGAACACGGCTCAGTCGTCGCGGTGGTAGCCGCCGACCTCGTCGCGGACGACGCGCCCCTCCTCGAGCGCGACGACCCGGCGGCGGAGGGCGGTCACCACGCCGGCGTTGTGGGTGGCAATCAGGATCGTGACGCCCAGCTCGTTGATCCGGAGCAGGAGCTGGAGGATCTCCCAGCTGATGAGCGGGTCCAGGTTCCCCGTGGGCTCGTCGGCGATGATCAGGCGCGGCTCGTGGACCAGGGCGCGGGCGATCGCCGTCCGCTGCTGCTCGCCGCCGGAGAGCGTGGGCGGCAGCTGGTCCGCCTGCGCGCCGAGCCCGACCACCGCGAGCGCCCGATCGACGGCCGGCCGGATCCGCCCACGCGGCGTGCCGGTCACCTCGAGAGCGAACGCGACGTTCTCCCGGACCGAGCGCGCCGGCAGGAGCTTGAAGTCCTGGAAGACGATCCCGATCTTGCGGCGCAGCTCGGGGACTTTCCGGCGCGGCACGCGCGCGAGGTCACGCCCGTCAAGGATCACCTCGCCGGTCGTCGGCAGCTCGTCGCGGATCAGGAGCTTGAGGAGCGTGGACTTGCCGGCGCCGGATGGCCCGACAAGGAAGACGAACTCACCTTCCCCCAGGCTGAGGTCAACGTCGCGGAGGGCCGCCGTGCCGTTCGGGTAGACCTTGCCGACGCCACGCAGTGCGACGACCGGACGGGCCACTCCTGACGTGCCCGCGGCCGCGTGGTCCGGCGATGGATCGAGCGCGGCGGCAGGTCGGAGGATGGTGGGGGTCGTCACGTCCGGTCGAGGCTACCACCGGCCCGCCGATCCGTCCGGTCCGGCCACGCCCAAGAGGCCGCGCAGCCGCTACAGGACCGCCAGCGTGATCGGCACGTAGCGCTCGAAGTCGGCGAAGGGTCGGTCCCAGCAGACGAGCGCCGGGAAATCCTCCAGTCGAAGGCCGGCTGCGAGGAGCGTTGCCACCGCCGCGCTCGCCGACCCGGGGATCCAGGCAGAGAAGGCGCCGGCCGGTCGAACCGATCCCAGGAGGTGTCCCATGACGGGCCCCATCAGGATGGCATCCTCGACGGCGATCGGACCCAGCCGGCCGACCTCCGAGGCGTACCCGTACCCGACGACGCTCCCATCACCGCTCTCGTACAGGTAGCCGAGGCGGCCCTGCGCACCCAGGTAGGCATGGTCCTGCGGATGCGCGTACCCGAGGGTCCCGCGATCCAGGCGGTCGAGCGCGGCAGCCAGCCGGCGCGGCCCCGCCCCGTCGGTCGGCCCGGCGCGCAGCAGGTCGAATGGGACCGCACGGATCCCGTCCGGCAGCCCGGCCACGGGGCGCTCGGGACGGCCGACCAACTCCAGCACCGGCAGGCGCGGCACCATCCCGAAGCGGCTGTACAGGGCGTTCGAGATCGGCTGGGCGCTGTCGGTGCACGTCGCGTGGGTGGCATCGTCGGCGCCGGCCAGCACCTGGGCCAGGAGGCGCCGTCCCAGGCCGCGCTCCTGGTGGGCCGGTTGCACGAAGAGCATGGAGAGGAACCAGACGTGCTCGCGCCGGAGCGCGGAGACGAACGCGACGATGGGGCCTTCGGCGCTGGCCGGATCGTGGGCTGCCATGGCCCCGGCAGGGTGGGGAGCGTCCGCCACGGCAACCCAGAAGCCGTCCGGGTCGGTCGCGAGCAGGTGGCCCAGCAGCCCCAGCAGCGGTCCGAAAGTGGGCGGCATCTCCGGCCGTCCCACCCTGACCCCGTACTCGGTGAGGCCGGCGTGCCAGACGCCGACGCATGCCGGTAGATCGCCGGGCTGGGCGGGTCGCAGCCGGATCGCCGGCGCTCCACCCGGCGCTCCACCCGGCGCGGCCGTCATGCGCGAATGCTCGGCGCGATCACGCTGGCTCGGCCGTGCCGCTGACCGGGGCGCCGGTCGCCTCGCGCTCCAGCTCGGCCGCCATGAAGACGTCCAGGTCGCCGTCGAGCACCGCCGCCGTGTTGGACGTCTCCACGCCGGTCCGGTGGTCCTTGACCATCTGGTACGGGTGCAGGACGTAGCTCCGGATCTGGTTGCCCCAGCCGGCCTCGACGTGCTCGCCCTTGATGAGCCGCAGCTCGACCTCCTTCTCCTCCAGGCGACGCTCCAGGAGCCGGGCGGCAAGGACCTTGGACGCGGTCTCGCGGTTCTGCGTCGCGGAGCGCTCGTTCTGGCAGGTCACCACGATCCCGGTGGGGACGTGGGTCAGCCGCACGGCCGAGTTCGTCTTCTGGACGTGCTGCCCGCCCGCCCCGGACGATCGATACATCTCCACCCGGATCTCGTCCCAGTTGAGCTCCACCTCGGCCTCGTCCTCCACCTCGGGCATCACCTCGATGAGCGCGAACGTCGTCTGGCGGCGCTTCTGCGAGTCGTACGGGCTGATCCTGACCAGCCGGTGCACGCCGCGCTCGGGGCGCAGCCAGCCGTACGCCCGCCGGCCGTCCACGCTGAACGTGACGCTCTTGAGGCCGGTCTGCTCGCCCTCCGTCTGGTCCACGACCTCCGTCGAGAAGCGATGGCGCTCGGCCCAGCGCAGGAACATCCGGAGGAGCATCTCCGCCCAGTCCGTCGCCTCGGTCCCGCCGGCACCCGCGCTGATCGTGACCAGCGCGCCGCGCTGGTCGTATTCCCCCGAGAAGAGGAGGGCGGTGCGCTCGCGCTCGAACGAGACGCGGAGCGCATCGGCGTCGCGATCGATCTCGGCGAGCATCTCGGCGTCGTCGGCCTCGGCGGCGAGGTCGGCCAGCTCCTCGAGCCCCGTGGCGCGCGACTCCAGGTCCTGCCAGAGGGTCAGCTCCCCCTGGAGTCCGTCGGCCTCGCGAAGGATCCTCTGGGCGCGCCGCTGGTCATCCCAGAACCCGGGAACGCCGATCAGCGCGTTGAGCTCCGCGACGCGCGCTTCCTTCGCGGGGAGGTCAAAGACGCCCCGAGGTCGCGTGGATCCGCCCGGCAAGATCGCGGAGGCCGGCCCGGTCCATCTAGGCTCGGCCTCGCACGTCCTGGAGGAGGATCGGCCGGAGCTCGATGAGCCGCAGGGCGGTCTTGCTCCGGGCGACGACGGGGTTCACGCATGCGCAGTACGCGTTGTGAGCGCAAACGCCGCAATTTCCATCGCAGTCCAGCGCCGCAGCGTAACTGCAGTTCCTGCAGTCTCGCTCACAGGCGATGAGATCGACGAACGCGGCGTCAGTGATCTGCTTCACCGCTCCCTCAAGCACTGCAGTGGCGACGTCTGGCCGGTCGAATTCCCGCCGGGACGGGAGCTGGGCATCGCCGGTCGGTGATAATGGTGTGAGTATACGAGGGCAACGCAAAGCGGCCAAGAGGGAGTTTTCGGCAGAGGGAGTTTTCGGCATTCGCAACCAGGCCGGGAAGCGGATCGTCCCGGGGCCCGCGTCGGGCGCCGAAGGACCGGCCGCCCGACCGGTTGGTCACGGCGAGCCGGCCACCCCGAGCTCCGGGCCGATCGCCCCGCCCACCAGGCCGTAGAAGGCCAGCGCGCCAAGCTCGTGCAGGGTCGCATCCAGGCGCTGTCCCAGGCCGGCATCGGTCGGGCTTGTCGTCGTCGGTGAGCCGTACGCCTGGATCTTCAGGTCCTTGCCCATCCGCATCACGCGCAGCATGTGCGTCCGGTCCGAGACGAAGAGCGCGCTTCGCAGCCCATGCGCGCGGAGGATGCCGGCCACCGACTCGAGCGATTCGAGCGTGGACCGGCCGCGATCCTCCTCGAGAATTGCGGCGTCGGGAACGCCGTGGGCGACCGCGTAGGCGCGCGCGACCGCGGCCTCCGTCGTCCGGTCGCCCTCGCGCCGACCGCCAGTCACGATGAGGACGGGCGCCACACCGTCCGCGTAGAGGCGCACCGCGTGGTCAAGGCGGCTGGCGAAGACCGGTGACGGCCGCCCGTCGTACTGCGCCGCGCCCATCACGACGATCGCGTCCACCGGCCGCGTCTCGTCCACGGTGCCGTGCTGCCAGATCTGAAAGGTCGCGTAGCCGATGACGAGGACGCCGCCGACGACCACGGCCAGGCCCACGAGGGCGAGCTCGCGGACCGGCGACCGCCCGACGTGATCCCTCAGCGGCCGTGACATTTCTTGAACTTGAGCCCCGACCCGCAATAGCACGGGTCGTTGCGGCCGAGCTTCGCGGCCGCGGGGTTCGCGCCCCTGGCGGAGTCGGAGCGGGCCTCGTCGCCCAGCCGCTCCTGCATCGCCCGGAGGGCGGGCGCCGCGGGGAGGTTTCGAGCGGCCGCCACGGCCGCAGGCGAGGGCCCCGAGGGTCGGGCGCTCGAGGTGGAGGCCCCACCGCCCGAGAACGTGGCGCTCGTCGGAGCCGTGCCGCTCACGCTCGGCTGGGTGGCAGCGCCCGCGGCGCTTGCAGACCGGACCGCCGCGGCGCCGGCAGCGAGGCTCGCGACGAGCTCCGCCTCGTCGGCCGTAGGGGTCGAGGGCTGCCGGACCACCGAGACGCGGAAGATCGTCGTCGCCACCTGGTGGCGGATCAGGTCGCTCAGCTGGTCGTAGAGGTTGAAGGCCTCCTTCTTGAACTCGTTGAGCGGGTCCTGCTGGGCATAGCCGCGGAGCCCGATCCCGCGCCGCATGTCGTCGAGCTCCGTCAGGTGCTCGATCCAGAGCGAGTCGACCGTCCGGAGCAGGACGAGGCGCTCGATCATCGACCAGTCCTCGGCGCCAACCTCGGCCGACTTCTCCTGGAGCTTCGCGTCGGCCAGGTCGCGGAGATGACCCGCCAGCGCCTCGCGGCCGCCCATCTCCCAGAGCTCGTCCTCCGAGGTTCCCGGCCCTTCCAGGCCCATGGCGTTCAGCGCCGCGGCGAGCCCTTCCATGTTCCAGTCATCGGGGATCTCGGCCGTGCAGTACGTGGCGAGGAGCGCGTCCACCTCCTCGTCGAGGAACGCGTGGGTCGTCTCGGTCAGGTCCTCGTTGCGGAGCACCTTGTCGCGCTCGGCGTAGATCGTCTCGCGCTGCTTGTTGATCACGTCGTCGAACTCGACGACGCGCTTCCGGATGTCGAAGTTGTAGCCCTCGACCCGCGTCTGGGCGCTTTCGATGGTCTTGCTGACGATGCGCGATTCGATCGCGACGTCGTCCTCCAGCCCCAGCCGCTCCATCAGGCCCGCCACCCGCTCGGAGGCAAAGCGCTTCATGAGGTCGTCTTCGAGCGAGAGGTAGAAGCGCGACGAGCCGGGGTCGCCCTGCCGCCCGGCGCGGCCGCGGAGCTGGTTGTCGATCCGGCGCGAGTCGTGGCGCTCGGTACCGATGATGTGGAGCCCGCCCGCGGCCACCACCCGTTCGTGGTCGGCGTCGCAGATCGCCTTCGCCTCGGCGAAGGCCTCGTCGTAGGTCGCCTTGTCCACCTCGGCAGGGTTCAGCCCGCGCTGATGGAGGATCTCCGAGGCCATTCCGGCGGGGTTGCCGCCCAGCTGGATGTCCGTCCCTCGGCCGGCCATGTTCGTCGCGATCGTGACGGCGCCCGAACGGCCCGCCTGGGCGACGATCGGCGCCTCCTTCTCGTGGAACTTGGCGTTGAGAACCTCGTGCTTGATGCCGCGCCGCCCGAGGAGCTCGGAGAGGATCTCGGACTTCTCGACGCTGACCGTGCCCACCAGGATCGGCCGGCCCGCATCCTGCATCTCGACGGTCTCGTCGATGAGCGCCTTGTATTTGCCCTGCTCGTTGCGGAAGACCAGGTCCTGCTCGTCGTCGCGGATCATGGGCTGGTTGGTCGGGATCGAGACCACCTCCAGCTTGTAGATCTTGTGGAACTCCTCGGCCTCGGTCATCGCGGTACCGGTCATGCCGGCGAGCTTCGCGTAGAGGCGGAAGTAGTTCTGGAACGTGACGGTGGCGAGGGTCACGGACTCGCGCTGGACGCGCAGCCCCTCCTTTGCCTCCATCGCCTGGTGGATGCCCTCGCTCCAGCGCCGGTCGGGCATCTGGCGCCCGGTGAACTCGTCGACGATGACGATCTCGCCGTCCCGGACGATGTAGTCGCGATCGCGCTTGTAGAGCGCGTGGGCCTTGAGCGCCGCATCGAAGTAGCGGGTCAGCCGCGGATCGTCGTAGAGGTTCTGGACGCCGAGCCACTGCTCGATCTTCGTGATCCCCTCTTCCGTCGGCGAGACCGCCCGATCCTTGAGGTCGACGAAGTAGTCGCCGCCCTCCTCCTCGCCCTCCGCTCGCGCCCGAAGACGGGGCACGAGCCGGGCGAACTGGAAGTACAGGTCCGCCGACTCTTCAGCCTGGCCGCTGATGATCAGCGGCGTGCGCGCCTCGTCGATGAGGATGTTGTCCACCTCGTCGACGATCGCGAAGTAGTGGCCCCGCTGGACGCGCTGGTCCATCTCCGTGACCAGGTTGTCGCGCAGGTAGTCGAACCCGAAGTGATGGTTCGTTCCGTACGTCACGTCCGCCGCGTAGGCCTCGCGGCGCGAGCACGGGCGGAGGTTGATCAGCCGTTCGTCGGTGGTGGGGTAGCCGGGCTCGAAGCGGTACGCTTCCTCGCCCACCACGATTCCGACCGAGACGCCGAGGAAGTGGAAGATCGGGCCCATCCACTGCGCGTCGCGGCGGGCCAGGTAGTCGTTCACGGTCACGACGTGGACGCCCTGGCCGGTCAGTCCGTTGAGGGCGGCGGCCATCGGTGCGATGAGGGTCTTGCCCTCGCCGGTCCGCATCTCCGCGATCTTGCCCTGGTGGAGCACGCAGGCGCCCATCAGCTGGACGTCGAAGTGGCGCATTCCGAGCGTCCGGCGCATCCCTTCGCGGGCGGCGGCGAAGACCTCCGGCAGGACGTCGTCGAGCGCCGCCTGGAGTTGGGCGGTCTCCTTCGTCAGTCGATCCGTCTTGAGATCGCGGCGGCGGGCGGGTTCGTCCTGCTCGAGCTCGTCGGTGGTCGGGCCGAATCCCGCCTGGAGCTCCGCCAGCTCCGCCCGGATCTCGTCCATCCGAGCCTGGACCTGGGCATCGGACTCGCCCTGGAGATCCGGTTCAAGGGCGTTCGCGGCATCCACGAGCGGCTGGACGCGCCGGACTTCGCGGTCATTGGAATCGACGAAACGGGAGAGGAAGCCGAGCACCATGGGACGGTCAGTATAGGCGTGGGGCCCCGCGGAGACCCTCCGATCACCCGTTGCTGGGGCCGCGCCCCACGAGGTGGCCCCCGGCTACTTCCAGAACCCGGAGCCGTACCCGGCCAGGAGCAGCACGAACGTCAGGGCGCCCAGCGCCAGCCAGAAGAGGACCGAGACGGACGTTCGGGTCGGGTTCATCTCCCGGTTCGCGAGCGGCGACGCGTTCCAGCGCGGCGAGCGGAGCTGGGTGCGCCAATCCTTCGGCGTCTCCGTGCGGGGCTCCAGGCCGCCCTGGCCGTCGGGTTGATGCAGTTGGAGGGTCATCGGTCTCCGAACGTGCGAGCCGGCGCCACGCCGGCGATATCGGCCGGATGGTCGGGGTCGTGCCGCGTCGTCAGGTGCTCCGGCGGCAGGATGGCGCCGGTCCGGGCGTCCAGCGTCTGCTCGACGCCGTCCTCCCAGAGGATCATCTCCTGCGTCAGCGACGCCTCGCTGCTGAAGAGCGCGCCAACCGACTCGCCGCGATGGATCCGGCGGATCGCCTCACCGATCAGGGGCGCCACGGAGAGCGTCGTGATCTGGGGGATCCGCTTCTCGGTTGGGAGCGGCACGGAGTCGGTCAGGACGAGCTCCCGGATGGGGGAGCCCGCGATCCGGGCGATTGACCCCTCGGACAGGATCCCGTGCGTTGCGCAGGCGTAGATCTCCTCGACGCCCTCCCTGACCAGGGCCCGCACGATCTCCATCAGCGTCCCGGCGGTGTCGACCTCGTCGTCCACGATGATCGCGCGCCGCCCGCGGACATCGCCGATGACGTTCAGCAGCTCGGCCCGATCCAAATTGCCCACACGGCGCTTCTCGATGATTGCGAGCGGCGCGTCCAGCAGCTCGGCGAAGGTCCTGGCGCGCTTCGCGAAGCCCAGGTCCGTGACGACGACGATGTCGGTCAACGCTTTCTGGCGGAAGTAGTTGGAGAGGAGGTGGACGGCGGTCAGCTCGTCGACCGGGATATTGAAGAAACCCTGGATCTGGCCCTGGTGCAGGTCCATCGTGAGGACGCGGTCGGCGCCGGCCACCGTGATCATGTCGGCAATGAGGCGCGCGGTGATCGGGACGCGCGGCTGGTCCTTCTTGTCGGAGCGCCCGTAGCTGTAGTACGGGACGACCGCCGTGATCCGCCCCGCGCTCGCCCGCTTGAAGGCGTCGATCATGATCAGGAGTTCCATGATCGACTGGTTGACCGGGTGGCAGGTCGGCTGGACCAGGAAAACATCCTTCTCGCGGACGTTGTCGAGGATCTTGACGAAGATGTTCTCGTTCGCGAACGAGAAGACCTCGGCGTCGCCCAGACGGACGCCCAGGTAGCGGCAGATCTTCCGGGCAAGGCCGTCGTTGGCGTTGCCCGTGTAGACGTCGAACGAGTCGGAGTACACGAGCGCCTCCTCCGCGCCGAAGGCCGTCATCCTCCCGACGGATCCCCTCCCGGCCCGGTCGGCCCCGCGTCGGGACCGCCATTGTCGCCCATACCCTCCCGCTCTGCCAGCCCCTCGCGGAACGCGGCAATGCCGACAACCCGGTCGCCCTCGTTCAGGCGCATCGTGATGACGCCGCGTGCCCCGGACGAGTACCGGTTGATGGTCTGTGTCTCGGTCCGGACCACCTGCCCGCCGGCGGAGATGAGCAGGAGCTCCTCGTCCGCCTCGGTCACCTGCTGGACCGCCGCCACGCGGCCGGTCTTGCGACCCTCCAGGGGGATCAGCATCACGCCCTGGCCACCGCGGTGCTTGCGCCGGAACTCGCGCAGCGCCACGCGCTTCCCGTAGCCCGTCTCGGTCAGGACCAGCAGGTCCGTCCCGGGCTGGACCACGCTCATCGCCACGACCTCGTCGCCGGCGCGTGCAAGACGGATCCCGATGACGCCGGCGGCGTCGCGGCCCATGGCCCGGACCTCGCTCTCTGCGAACCGGGCCAGCTTGCCCTGGGCGGTGGCGATGATCACGTCGTCGCTCCCCGTCGCGACGTCCACCCAGGCCAGCTCGTCGCCGTCCGCGAGGGTGATCGCCCGGATCCCGGACGAGCGGACCTTCTCGAACTGCTCCAGCGGCGTCTTCTTGACGGTGCCCTTCCGGGTGGCCATCACGAGGTAGGACGCGGCGGTGAAATCCGGCACCATGAGCGTGGCGGTCGGGACTTCTCCGGCCTCCACCTGGACGCCCGGCAGGTTGATGATCGGGATTCCCTTCGCCTGGCGGCTGGCGTCCGGCACGAGGTGCACCTTGGCCGAGAAGACGCGCCCACGGTTCGTGAAGAAGAGCGCCCAGTCGTGGGTGTTGGCGACGAGGAGGCTGTCCACCGCGTCCTCCTCGCGGGTGACGTGCCCGATGATCCCCTTGCCGCCGCGGCCCTGGCGTCGGTAGGTGGCCACCGGCTGGCGCTTGATGTAGCCGCGGCGGCTGATCGTGACGACGACGTCCTCGTCGGCAATCAGGTCCTCGTCGGTCATCTCGCGCGAGGAGTCGTCGACGACACGCGTGCGCCGCTCGCCGGCGTACTTCCGCTTCAGCTCGGTGAGCTCATCCTTGATGATCGCGAGGATCCGGGCCGGGTTGGCGAGGATGTCCTCCAGCTCGGCGATCTGCTGGATCACCGCCAGGTACTCATCCTCGATCTTCTTCCGCTCGAGGGCGGCGAGGCGGGCCAGTCGCATGTCCAGGATCGCCTGGGCCTGCAGCTCGCTCAGGGTGAAGCGCTCCATGAGATTGCGCCGGGCGGTCTCCACGTCCGCCGACTCGCGGATCGTCCGGATCACCTCGTCAAGGTGGTCCAGCGCGATCTTGAGCCCCTCCAGGATGTGGGCCCGCTCGCGGGCCTTGCCCAGCTCGAACTCGGTCCGCCGACGGACGATCTCGCGGCGATGGTCCACGTGGTGCTGGATCACGGCCTTGAGCGGAAGCGTCTGCGGCTGGCCGTCAACGAGCGCGAGCATGTTGAGGTTGAACGCGAGCTGCATCGGCGTGTGCTTGAACAGGTTGTTCAGCACCGTATGCGGGTTCGCATCGTTCTTGATCTCGATGTAGATCCGCATCCCGTCCCGGTCGGACTCGTCGCGGAGGTCGGCGATCCCGTCGATGCGCTTGTCCTTGACGAGGTCGGCGATCTTCTCGAGGAGCGACGCCTTGTTCACCTGGTAGGGCAGCTCGCTGACGATGATCGCCACCCGGTCGCGGCGTGCCTCCTCGAAGGCGACCTGGGCCCGCATGATCACCCGGCCGTGGCCGTGGGCGTACATCTGGCGGATCGCGTCGACCGTCTCGGTGACGCCGGTGAGCGCGTTCTTCTGCTGCTCGTAGCGGAAGATGGAACCGGCGGTCGGGAAGTCGGGCCCCTTGATGAACGCGCACAGGTCGTCGGTCGTCAGCTCCGGGTCGTCGATGAGCGCGATCGTCGCGTCGACGACCTCGCCGAGGTGGTGCGGCGGGATGTTCGTGGCCATCCCCACGGCGATGCCGGAGCTCCCGTTGACGAGCAGGTTCGGCAGCCTCGCGGGCAGGATGACCGGCTGCCGATGCTGGCCGTCGTAGTTGTCGACGTAGTCGACGGTGGCCTTGTCGATGTCGGCGAGCATCTCGGCCGCGATCGGGGCGAGCCGCGCCTCCGTGTAGCGCATCGCGGCGGCCGAGTCGCCGTCGACGGAACCAAAGTTGCCCTGCCCGTCCACCAGCGGGTAGCGCATGGAGAAGTCCTGGGCCAGGCGGACAAGGGTGTCGTAGATCGCCTGGTCGCCGTGCGGGTGGTACTTGCCCATCACCTCGCCGACGATCGCCGCGCACTTGCGGTACGAGGCGTTCGAGGCCAGGCCCATCTCGCCCATGGCGTAGAGGATTCGGCGGTGGACCGGCTTGAGGCCGTCGCGGACATCCGGGAGCGCGCGGGCCACGATCACGCTCATCGCGTAGTCGAGGTAGCTCGTCCGCATCTCGTCCTCGATGCGGATCGTTCGGATGTTGCCCAGGTCGTCGGTCACGGAATGGGTCTCCGGTTCAGGTCCAGCGGGGTTCCGGGCGTGGCCGTCCCACGACCCGCGTGCACGAAGGCGGCGGCGGTCGCGCCGGCAGCGGACGTGTTGGCGGCGCCGGACGTCCGGCGGACGCCCGCGAGCAGGGTGCGAATTCCGGCGGCGTCAGCCGGAGCAAGCTTGGCGAGCGCGTCGCGCACCACCCATGCGCGGGCCCCATCGGCCGTCGCAGCGGCACGCCCGCCCTCCCGCCGGCAGAACGCGGTCACGGCGGCCGGGTCAACGGCCGTCAGGTTGCGGAGCGCCCAGCTGAGCGCTTTCTGGACGTCCGGCTCGGGATCGCCGATCAGGAGGCCGATGAGCCCCAGGCCGCGTACGGCGACGTCCGGCGTCCGCCCGGCCGCCCGGTCCACGAACGGGATCGTCGCGACCGTGGAGCCAACGAGCCGGCGCTCCCAGCGGCTGGGGCTGTAGACCAGCTGCTCCAGCTCGGCCCAGCGGTAGGGCTCGCGGAGGATTCCCGGCCCGATCGTCGCCGCCAGCGTATCGACGGTGATCCAGTCATCCGCCTCCGCGGTGAGCTGGCGGAGCACCTGCCAGGCGCGTTCCGGATCGTCCGGCAGGATCCGGCCGAGGAGCCAGCAGGCGAACCAGCGCAGCTCCCTGAGCGGATCGCGGGCGAGCGCCTCCGCGACCGGAAGGAGCCGGGCGGCGCGAACGCCCCGCAGCTCGTCCGCCAGCGCTCGGTGCACGGATTCGAGGAGCGGCAGCCGAACGCCGAGCAGCGGTCCGATCCCGGGCGCCACCAGCCGCTGGCCGGCCAGGTAGGTCGGATCGGCGAGCGTTGCCAGGCCCTCGCGGGTGGCCGCCACGAAGCCCGCCGGACCGTCGACCTCGTCGGCAAGCCTGTGGCCCAGGTCGCGTGCCGCCTCTATGTGCGTCGCGACGAACGCATTGGATGCGAGGGTCGTGGCGCTCGGCGTCCGGGCGGCTGCGGCCGCGGCCGCGACGGCGGTCATGGTGCCGCCTCGTGCGGATGATCGAGCGTGCGCGCGGGCACCGGCGTGGGCACCGGCGTGGGCACCGCGTCGCCCTCCGGAACGAGGCGGAACCGGTACCGATCCTTCAGTGCCTGCTTACGGTCCGGGGGCGCTGCCACGTACAGGGCATCGGCCGTGGCCAGGAGCTCGCCCGTCTCCGCGTCCGCCAGCTGCGCCCGCGTCGTCAGCAGTCGCCGGCGGCGCTCGACCAGGCGCCCCTCGGCGCGCAGCCGGCGCCCGATCGGCGTGGGGCGGCGATACGCGATCGTCAGCTTCGCGGTATACCCCCACGAGTCCGCACTCGCGAGCGCCCAGCCCATCACCTCGTCGAGGATGGTGGCAACGATGCCGCCGTGGGTGATGTCCTCCCAGCCCTGGAAGTCGGGCGCCAGGGTGGTCTCGGTCCAGCAGGTGTCGCCGGCCACGTGCAGGATGAGGCGAAGGCCGACCGCGTTCAGCTCGCCGCACGCGAAGCAGCTGTGGGGTGCGACCTCGAACCGCCCGGCCGCGGTCACGACATCAGATGTCAAGGTTCTGCACCTTCCGCGCCTCGGACATGATGAAGCTCTTGCGCGGAGCCACCTTCTCGCCCATCAGCATCGTAAAGATCGCGTCGGCCTCGACGCCGTCCTCGATCTCGGCTCGGAGGAGCGTCCTGGTCTGGGGGTTCATGGTGGTCTCCCAGAGCTGGTCCGCGTTCATCTCGCCGAGGCCCTTGAAGCGCTGGACGGAGATGTTCTTGGCGTTCAGCTTCTTGATCGCCGCCTCGCGCTCCTTCTCCGACTGGGCGTAGAGCGTCTGCTTGCCGGTGCTCACCCGGTACAGCGGGGGCTGCGCGATGTAGAGGTGGCCGTTCTCGATGATCTGGCCCATGTGCCGGTAGAAGAGCGTGAGCAGGAGCGTCCGGATGTGGGCGCCGTCGACGTCGGCGTCGGTCATGATGATGATCCGGTGGTACCGGAGCTTCGCGAGATCGAACGTGTCGCCGATTCCGGCGCCGAGGGCGATGATGAGCGGCCGGACGTTCTCGCTCGAGAGGACGCGATCCAGGCGTGCCTTCTCGACGTTGAGCACCTTGCCGCGCAGCGGCAGGACTGCCTGGAACCGGCGGTTGCGGCCCATCTTCGCCGAGCCGCCGGCGGAGTCACCCTCCACGAGGTAGAGCTCGCTCCGCGCGGGATCGCGTTCCTGGCAGTCGGCGAGCTTGCCCGGCAGGGCCATCCCCTCCAGGGCGCCCTTGCGGATGACAAGGTCGCGCGCCTTCCGGGCCGCCTCGCGGGCGCGGGCAGCGGTCAGGCTCTTCTCGATGATCCGCCGCCCGTCGGCCGGGTTCTCCTCGAGGTACTGGACAAGCCCCTCGGTGACAGCCGCCTGGACCTGCGCCTTGACCTCCGCGTTGCCGAGCTTCGCCTTGGTCTGGCCCTCGAACTGGGGATCGACGAGCTTGACCGAGACGACCGCGGTCATCCCCTCCCGGACGTCGTCCCCGCTCAGGTTCGAGTCGGCGTCCTTGAGGATCCCGGCCTTGCGCGCCCAGTCGTTGAGCGAGCTGGTGAGCGCCGCGCGGAACCCGGTGACGTGTGTCCCGCCGTCGACCGTATTGATGTTGTTCGCGAACGCGAAGACGTTCTCCGTGAAGGAGTCGTTGTACTGGAGCGCGACCTCGATGGACGTCGCGCCCTCGCGCTTCTCCATCGCGATCGGACGCGCGTGGAGGACTTCCTTGTTCCGGTTGAGATGGCGGACGAACGAGACGAGGCCACCCTCGAAGTAGAAGGAGCGCTCGCGATCTGCCCGTTCGTCGGTCAGGCGGATCCAGAGGCCCTTGTTGAGGTAGGCCGACTCCCGGAGCCGCTGGGTGATCGTCTCGAAGCTGTAGTCCGTGCTCTCGAACATCTCATGGTCGGCCCGGAAGCTCGTCCGCGTTCCCCGGCGGTCTGCCTGTGGCCCGACCTTCGAGACGGTCGTGGTCGGCTTGCCGCGCGCGTACTCCTGGGCCCAGATGTAGCCGTCGCGCGCCGTCTCGACGCGGAGCCACTCGGAGAGCGCGTTGACCACGCTGACGCCGACGCCGTGCAGGCCGCCGGACACCTTGTAGCCGCCGCCGCCGAACTTCCCGCCCGCGTGGAGGACCGTGTGCACGACCTCCAGGGCATCCTTCCCGGTGGCATGCCGGCCCACCGGGACTCCGCGCCCGTCGTCCTGGACGGTGACGGTGCCATCGGCGGCAATCGTCACGTCGATCCGGGTCGCGTGGCCGGCCATCGCCTCGTCGATCGAGTTGTCCACCACTTCCCAGACGAGGTGGTGGAGGCCGCGCACATCGGTGGAGCCGATGTACATGCCGGGCCGGCGACGGACGGCCTCGAGGCCCTCGAGGACCTGGATGCTGGCGGCGGTGTACTCGCTGCCGCCCGACGCGCGCTTCGACCGACCGCCGGTCCCGCTCGCCGTGCCCGCGCCTGCACCCGTCGCCCGATCCGTCACGAATTCCCTCCGGTCAGCCGTTCGTAAAGGCGGCTCAGCTCGTCCTCGCCATACCACTCGATGATGATCCGACCGCCCTTGCGCGAACGCGCGAGCCGCACCTTCGTGCCGAGCGACCGACGGAGGTCCTCCTCCACGCGCTCCATCTCGCCGTCCATCACCGCCGCCGTCCGGCCGCCCCGGGCGGGACCCGGGGCCTCGCGGAGCCGCCGTGCCAACTCCTCGACCTGGCGAACCGAGAGACCGCGGCGCTCGATGAGCGCGAGGAGCTCGGCCTGCCGAAGGGGATCAAGCCCCAACAACGCCCGGCCGTGCCCTTCGCTGATCCGCCCCGCGCCGAGCGACTCGAGCGTGGCGGGCGCCAGCTCGAGGAGCCGAATCGTGTTCGCGATCGTCGAGCGCGCCCGCCCGACACGGCCCGCGATCTCGTCGTGGGAGAGCCCGAACTCGTCGACGAGCTGGCGGTACGCCCGGGCCTCCTCGAGCGCGTTGAGGTCGGCGCGCTGGACGTTCTCGACGAGCGCCAGCTCGAGCTGCTCGCTGCCGGCTGCCTGGCGGACGATCGCCGGGATGCGCGTGAGGCCGGCGAGTTGCGCAGCGCGAACCCGACGCTCGCCGGCGATCAGGCGATACCCCTCCAGCGTCTCCGTCACGAGCACCGGCTGCAGGATTCCGTGGGCGGCGATGCTGGCGCGAAGCTGGTCAAGCTGGTCCAGCTCGAACACCGTCCGCGGCTGGTACGGGTTCCGCTCGATTCGGTCGATCGGGATCTCGGAAGGCACTGGCGTCGTGGAGGCCGCCTTCGGGATGAGTGCAGCGAGACCGCGACCCAGCGACGCTGGCCGCCCTGGCCGCGCCGACCGCGCCGTCACGCGGCGCCTCCGGGCACGCCCGCGCCGGGGACGACCGGCAGATGCGGTTGCGGAACGGTGATCGCGGACGCCGCGCCCCAGGTCGCGGCGGATCCCGGTGGCGGGGCCGCCTCACCGTGCTCCCCGTGCGGCCGGCCGGCCTCGTGGTCGAGTCGGCTCCGAAGCTCGGTCGCGAGCGCCCGGTAGGCGATGGCGCCCCGACTGTCGGGTGCATACCCGGCGATCGGACGGCCGTGGCTGGGTGCTTCCGCGAGCCGAACGCTCCTTGGCACAACGGTCTGGAAGACCGCCGACCCGAGGTGCTCACGGACCTCTGCGGCAACCTCCGCGGAGAGATTCGTCCGGGCGTCGAACATCGTGAGAACGACGCCTCGCACCGCCAGCGCGGGGTTCAGATGATCGCGCACGAGGTGGATCGTCGCGATCAACTGGGAGAGACCCTCCAGCGCGTAGTACTCGCACTGCATCGGGATCAGGACGGCGTCAGCAGCCGTCAACGCGTTCACGGTGAGCAGGCCGAGGGATGGCGGGCAGTCGATGAAGACATCATCGAAATCGGAACGGACCGACGCCATCACGCGGGTCAGCCGGCGTTCTCGCTGCGGCACGATCGCAAGCTCCACCTCGGCGCCGGCCAGGGCGATCGATGATGGGACCAGCGAGAGTCCGGGCGTCTCCGTCGGCACGATGAGCGCGCGGAGATCCACGCCACCCATCAGGGCGTCGTAGACCGACGAGCCGGCAGCCGCGCGATCCGCGCCAAGGCCACTGGTGGCGTTCCCCTGGGGGTCGAGATCGACCACGAGCACCCGCCGACCATCCCCGGCGAGGTAGGCCGCGAGGTTGACGACGGTTGTGGTCTTCCCGACGCCGCCCTTCTGGTTGGCGCACGCAAGCATCTGGCCCACTAGAGGCCGTTCTCCTCGGGAATCACGCACCAAGTCTACCATTCCGGCCCCTTCCGACCCCTGGACGAGAGCGTGACAGCCGCGCCTTCCCTTCCGCGTATCGCCGCCTTACGTCAGGCTGCACCGGTCGACTCGCCCGTGCCGCGTGGCCCCAGCCCCGGCTCGCGGGCCCCCGCCTCGCACCTTGGCCGCGTTTCACGTGAAACATCGCCGTCCCGTGCCGCGCGGCCGCCGTCCCGTGCCCCGCCTCGGCACCTTGGCCGCGTTTCACGTGAAACATCGCCGTCCCCGTGCCGCGCGGCCGAAGCATTCCCGCGCCAGCCGACGATTTGGCCCCCCTCGGTATACTCGCTGAGCAGAGTGCCGGCGGTTCGCGCGGATGCCGTGCTGCCGGGCTGCCGGTTCACTGAGGAACGACCGCCATGAGCCTGGTTCTCGCAGCGGTCGGGGCGGCAGTGGCTGCGCTGATCCAGTCATCAATCCTCCCGTTCACCGCTGCTGGTGGCGCCGGGCTCGATCTCGTCCTCGTTCTCGCCGTCGTCTGGACGATGACGGTGGGCCTCGAGGGTGGCCTCATCTGGGCCTTCCTCGGAGGGTTGATCATCGACGTACTGCTCATGCGGCCACTCGGCCTCACCGCGTTCGTGCTCCTCCTCGCCGTCGGCGCCGCGTGGCTCGTCGGCCGCATCTCCCGGCGCGCCTTCTACCCGATCGTGGTCGCCACGGCGGCCATCACGGCAGGAATCGCGTCCGTCCTGACCGTCGTGCTCGTCGGTGCGCTTCGTGGGCTTCCCTCGGGCGTGGAGCCGCTGGCACAGGCGGTCCCGACCGGCCTGCTCGCGGGCCTCGCGGCTGCCGCGATCGCACCGGTGCCCGTCCTCATCCAGCGGCGCCGGTTAGGCGACGAGACCGAGCGGGGCGACTGGTGAGCATCCTCGAGACGCCCCTCACCCATGAGCGACGGCCGGCGCGCTTCGTCGCCTTTGCCCTGACGGCCGTGCTCGTCCTGGGCGGCCTGACGACGCGCCTCTTCGCCATGCAGCTGGCCGGCAGCCCGGTGTCGGCGCCGGTTCCGGCAGCGGTCCTGCCGGCGGTCGAGGCCGGCCGCCGGGTCATGACGGAGCCCGTGCCGTCGACGAGGGGACTGATCTACGACCGGACGAAGGGGCTCCTCGTCGAGAACGTGCCGACGTTCACCGTCTCGGTTCGACCCGCCGACCTTCCGCTGACCCAGCGACCGCAGGTGGTCGGGCGTCTGGCCGGACTGCTCGACATCTCCGCCACCACGATCACGGAAACGCTCGACGGCGCCACCGGCTCGCGGTTCGACCCCGTGCCGATCGCGCACGACGTTCCCCAGCAGACGGCGCGCCTGATCTCCGAGGACAGCCTGACCCTTCCGGGCGTCGAGGTCGCCGTGGAGGCGCGCCGCGACTACCTTGACGGGTCGTTATTCACCCAGTTGATCGGCTGGACGGGATCCATTGACGCGGCCGGCTACGCGTCGCTGAAGAGCCAGGGGTACCTCCCCGATGACCGGATCGGGAAAGCCGGGGTCGAGTCCGTCTACGAGTCCACGCTGCGCGGGACGTACGGGGTTCGCGAGGTCGAGAAGGACGGAACCGGACGCACCCTCCGCGTCCTCTCGACGACGACGGCGCCACAGGCCGGCAACTCGCTCGTCCTGACGATCGACGCCAAGGAGCAGCGGCTGGCGCAGCAGGCGCTCGACTGGGGTCTCAAGAAGGCGGGGCTCAAGCGCGGCGCGATCGTCGTCATGAACCCACAGACGGGCGAGATTCTCGCCATGGTCAGCCAGCCCACGTACGACGCGAACCTGTTCTCGCGCGGCATCAGCACTGCGGATTTCCAGAAGCTCCTCGCAGACAAGGACCTTCCGCTCATCAACCATGCGATCGGCGACATCCAGCCGCCCGGGTCCACGTTCAAGCTGGTCACGGGCTCGGGCGTGCTTGCCGACAAGAAGCTCGGCCTGACCGAGACCGTGCTGAGCAAGCCGTACGTCCAGCTCGGATCTAGCCGGTTCTACGAATGGAACCAACGCGGGTGGGGACCCCTCGACATCAAGTCGGGCTTCGCCCATTCCAGCGATACCTTCTTCTACCAGCTGGCCCAGCGGCTCGGGATCGATCGCCTCGCATACTGGGCCGGCCAGTATGGTTTCGGCCAGAAGACCGGGATCGACCTTCCCGGCGAGGCTGCCGGCCTCATCCCGACGGACCAGTGGAAGCTGGACACGTTCGGCCAGGCCATCTTCCCGGGCGAGGTCCTCCAGGCCGGAATCGGCCAGGGCTACGATCTCGCCACGCCGCTCCAGCTGCTCAACGCATACGCGGCCCTGGCGAACGGCGGCACGCTCTACCAGCCGCAGGTCGTCCGCGAGATCGTGAGCCCGGACGGCACCGTCGTTCGACCGTTCACCCCGAAGGTGATCCGGAAGATCGCCGCGCCGAGCTGGGTGTTCACGACCATGCGCGAGGCCGCCCGGCGCGTCGTCACGAGCCGGCACACGTACAACCTGGCAGATCTTCCGATCGTGGTTGCGGGCAAGACCGGGACGGCCGAGTTCGGCCTCCGCGACAAGAACGGCGTGCTGCCGTACCACAACTGGTTCGCGGGGTTCATTCCGAAGGGCGCCTGGAAGAAGGACAACCCGACCGGCGACGTCTCCAAGCCCGACTCGGAGCTGGCCTTCGCCGTCTTCATCTACAACTCCGGCACGCTCGGCAACACGGCGACGGAGGTCGCCAAGTACTACCTCCAGCTCCACTACGGGATCACGAAGGATTACCGGCTGCCGCAGCTCCTCAAGCACACGAACTTCTACGCAGGCGGCCGCTGATGGGCGTCCTCCGCGTCGAGCGCGACGCTCCCACCGGCATCGCGGCCCGCGTCGGCGGCGTCGCGTGGCGCGACTTCGATCTGCAGCTCTTCGTCTACGCCGTCCTGCTCGCCACGCTGGGGCTGACGATGGCGTACAGCAACACGGCCGTCCAGCTCGGCGGCGAGGCGCTGCAAGGCGGGACCACGTTCGTCCGCGGGCTCATCTGGGCGATGGTTGCCCTGGTTGCCTTCGCGGCCGCGGCGGCCTTCGACTACACGTGGCTGAAGGCGTTCTCCTGGCCCATCTACCTCGTGAACCTGGCGCTCCTGGTGGCCTCGCTCGCGCTCGGCAGCTCCGATGCGGCGTCCGCCCGCTGGGTCTCGATCTTCGGGCTCCAGTTCCAGTTCAGCGAGATCGCCAAGATCCTCATGATCGTCGTTCTCGCGCGGTATCTCGCGGACCGCGAGCAACGCCTGGACTCACTTTCGGCGATCGTTGGTGCGTGCCTGATCGTGATCCCGCCGTGGGTCCTCGTGCTCCTGCAACCGGACCTCGGGACGTCGCTCGTCTTCATCGCCGTCCTGGCCGGGATGCTCTTCATGGCGGGCGCGAGCCTGCGCTGGCTCGGGGCGCTGGCGGTGGCGACGTTCGCAGCCCTGCCGCTGATCTGGACCTACGTGCTCCACGACTACCAGAAGGAGCGCCTGACGAGCTTTCTGGACCCGGCGAAAGATCCGCTCGGTGCGGGCTTCCAGCTCCTGACCGCCCAGAAGGCCGTGAGCTCCGGCGGGCTCCTGGGGGCGGGCCTGACGAACGGCGCGCAGAACCAGTCGAACCTGCTTCCCGTCCAGGCGACGGACTTCGTCTTCGCGATCCTGGCAGAGGAGCTCGGCTTCATCGGGTGCGTCGTCGTCTTCCTGCTGTTCGCGGCGCTCCTCTGGCGGATCCTCACGATCGCCTGGCGGTCCAGGGACCCGTTCGGCCTGATGATGGGCGCGGGCGTGGCCTCGATGATCCTGTTCCAGATCGCCGTCAACGTCGGGATGGTGCTGGGCCTGATGCCGATCACCGGCATCCCGCTCCCGTTCATCACGCACGGCGGCGCCTCGCTCGTCAGCATCGCCATCGGGCTCGGAATTCTCCAGAGCATCGCCATGCGCCAGCACCGTGCCGAATGGTGATGCGCCCGGCCGACTACCCGGCCCAGACTCGCGGTCTGCCCGTCCAGGTGGACACGCCTGCGGGTCGCTGCCTGCCTCGCCGGCGATTGCGCCCTCGCCCGTGACCGAGGACCTCGTGTCGCCGCCGCCGGCGTCAGCCGCATGACCGAGCGGCGCCCGTCGTCAGGACCGCCGGACGCCGGGAGCGTGCCGGCCGCGCCGCCGGCCGTTCCGCCCGCCGTCCCGCTGAGCGCGCCGCCGGCCGACTTGTCGACATCCGGGCCGGTTGTGCGGCCCTCGAGCAGCCCGCGCCAGCGCTGGCGCCTCTACCTGCGGTTGCCGGCGGTGCAGGTGCCCGGCGAGCTTCCTGCCGGAGCCGGTGCCTGGGCCTCGCTTCTGGAGCGAAGCGGGCTGCCGTTGGCCGGCGAACCTGGGCGGGGCCGCGCCGTGCCGGCCGCGCAGCTCCCGCTCGGCATCGCCGGCGAGCGCGAGATCGTCGACGTGGTCCTTGCGGCGCGCCTTCCGGCCGCCGAAGTCCGGGAGCGGGTTCGTGCCGGGCTCCCGCCGCTCGTCGAGCTGGTCGACCTCCACGACGTCTGGATCGGGGCACCTTCGGCGTCGGCCGCCCTGGTCGCCGCCGACTACCGGGTGGAGGTTGCGGGCGCGTCGCCGCTCGGGCTGCGGGTCGCGGCAGAGGCGCTCCTGGCCGTCGCCACCCTGCCGCGCGAGCGACGTCGCGAGAAGAAGACGCAGACATTCGATCTGCGGCCGCTGATCGTCTCGCTCTCGGTGGCGGCCGTGCTCCCGCCCGCCGGTGCCGGCGCGGACGCACCCACAGCCCTGCTGCGGACCCGTCTCCGCCACCGCCCGGACGCCGTGGGGCGCCCGGAGGACGTAGTCGCGGCACTCGCCGAGCCGCCGGCGCCCCCGCTCGACGGGGAAGTCCGCGTGCTCCGGATCGTGCGCGAGCGGTTGCTCACCGGGGACGACGCCTGACGCTCGTCGTCGGGGACGGCCGACCCCTCAGCCCGGGCCGTCCGGGCCGTCCGTTCCGGCCGAGCGGCCCTCCCGGGATGGCCCATCCCGGTGCACGCTGAATAGTTGGTGGTCCGTCCGGACCGCCCACGTTCCCGCGGATCGGAGGTGCGGCGTGCCCGAGGCGATCGAGCTGCGCAGCCTGACGCGGTGGTACGGCAAGCGCCGCGGCGTCATCGACCTGGAGGCGGACGTCCACGAGGGCGAGGTCTTCGGGTTCCTGGGCCCGAACGGTGCAGGCAAGACCACCACGATCCGGATGCTCCTGGGCCTGATCCGGCCCAGCGGGGGCAGCGCCCGGATCCTGGGGCTGGACCCCTGGACGCAGGCGCCCGCCGTGCATCGGCGGCTCGCCCACCTTGGAAGCGACCCGGGCTACCTCGGCGACCTGGATGCCGCGTCGCTCCTGGACCACCTGGGCGCGCTTCGTGGGCTGCAGAAGGGCGCCTGGCGATCGCTCGCAGAACGCCTCGACCTGGATCCGAGGGTGCCGCTGAAGAAGCTGTCGCGCGGCAACCGCCAGAAGGTGGGCGTGGTCTCCGTGTTCATGGGCCGCGAGCCACTCCTTGTCATGGACGAGCCGTCCACCGGCCTGGACCCGCTCATGCAGCGGGAGTTCCTGGCGCTCGTGGCGGAGGCGCGCGCGGATGGCCGCACGGTCTTCCTCTCGTCCCACAACCTGCCCGAGGTGGAACGGGCCTGCGACCGGGTGGCGATCATCCGGGAGGGCCGCATCGTCAAGATCGCCACCGTGGCCGCCCTGGTGGGGGACCACACGCGCTCCGTCAACCTGGTGCTCGGGCGGCCGGCGGCGGAGGGTGCGTTTGCCCTGCCCGGCGTCACGGTCCTCTCGAGCACCGGGCAGGACGTCCACGTGATGGTCCGGGGCGATATCAACCCGCTCCTCCGCTGCCTTGGCGACCTGGACGTCCGCGACATCGCGATCAGCACACCCGACGTCGAAGACCTCTTCTTCCGGTACTACGAGGGCACGGTTGCCGGGTCGGAGGGACGGGTCGTCGCGACCGGCGGCACCGGGATCCACGCGGAGGCCGCCCCGTGACCGCGCTCTCGTTTCGCCTCGAGCTTCGACGCAGCCGGATCCTCGCCGTGGGGCTGGCGGTCGTCGTCCTGGTGTACGGCGGGCTGATCGCCGCGCTGTACCCGATCCTGCTCGCCAACACGGCGCAGATAGAGGACTACATGAAGCTCTTCCCGAAGGGATTCATGGCGGCCTTCGGGATCACGGGGAGCCTGGCCGACCCAGGCATCTTCTTCACGACGTACATCGGCAGCTTCCTCTGGCCGATCGTGGCGGCGATCGGCGCCATCGTCCTCGCAACCCGGCCGACGGCCTCGGACGCCGAGCGTGGCTGGGCCGACCTTCCCCTCGCGACGCCGTTGACGCGCGGACGCTACCTCGGCGCGGCGATCCTTGGCCAGGTGGTGGTCCTCGCCGCCCTCGCGCTCGCGACGGTCGGGGGCGTGCTGGCGGTGGGCACGCTCGTCGGGGCCGGCTTCGACGTCGCCCGGTTCACTGCCGCCGGCGTCGTTCTGTGGCTCTTCGCGTGCGCCATCGCCGGCATGACCTCGCTGCTGGCCGTGATCACGCTGAGCCGTAGCGTGGCCGCGGGGGTCGCGGCAGGAGTCCTGATCGCGATGTACCTGTTCAACATCGTTGCGCAGGTCCAGCCCGACTTCGCCTGGCTCGGCGACCTGTCCGCGTTCCGTTACGCTGGGGTTGGCGCGCTGATCGACCGCGGGACGGTGGACTGGGTCGGCATCGGGGTGCTCGCCATCGTCGCCGTGGCCGGCTGGACGGCGTCGCTCGTGCTCTTCCGGCGGCGAGACCTCCTGCCCTGAACCGGGCTGTCGTTTGACCGGAACGGCGGAGCGCCGTACACTCCCAATTCGCGCCCGAGACAAGCGGGCGGTTTGTTTCGCGCCCACCCGCGGCCGGCACTTCACGCCCGCCGAGCACCCACCCGGAGACCCATGTACGCAGTCATCGAGACCGGCGGGAAGCAGTATCACGTCGAAGTCGGCACGGAGCTCGCGGTCGAGCTCCTCGACGTCGAGCCCGGTCAGGAGATCACCCTCGACCGCGTTTTGCTGGTCGCGGACGGGGACGAGGCGGCCATCGGCCGGCCGCTCGTTGCCGGGGCCGTCGTCAGCGCCACGGTCCTGCGGGCCGACCGCGCCGACAAGGTGATCTCGTTCAAGTACAAGCCAAAGGCCCGCCGCCGCGTCAAGAAGGGCCATCGCCAGGAGCAGACGATCCTGCGCATCACGGACGTCGCGCTCAACGGCAAGAGCGCCGCCGCGACCGAGAAGCTCGCGGCGGAGGCGCGCAAGACGGAGCGCGAGCGACTCGCCGAGGCCGCCGCCACGCTGGCGGCCGCCGACGCCGCCCTCGCCGCGACCCTTGCATCGAAGGCCGCGGCCGCCGAAGCAGCCGCCGAAGCAGCCACTGGCCCCGCGGACGCGGCGAAGAAGCCGGCGAAGAAGCCGGTTCGCGCGCGAAGTGCGGAGGCGGAGACGCCCGCAGCCGACGCGGCGAAGCCCGCCGCCAAGCGCCCTCGCGCCGTGAAGAAGGAAGACT
>JANXWH010000074.1 GCA_025351245.1 Chloroflexota bacterium
CCAGGTGGCGGTGGAGGGGCCGGATGCCATCCGGCGCGCCGGAGAGTGGCGCGGGGTGGACGAGGGCTGGGCCTGAGGCGGGCGCGTCGCCAGCGCGCGATCGCAGGTCCGTGATCCGACTACAGCCGGACGGCAGGTGGCTTGGTCCGGTCGAACATGTGGACGGTGTCCACGAAGCGGACCTGCTTCGTCTGGTACGCCATCACCAGCGAGTGCGTCCGCGCGCCGCCGCCGAAGAAGCGGACGCCTTCGAGGAGGTCGCCCTTCGTCACGCCGGTCGCCGCGAACACGAGGTTCTCCCCGGAGGCCAGCTCGTCCGTCCCGTAGATGCGGGTCGGATCGCCGTGGCCCATCGCGGTGGCCCGCGCCTGCTCTTCCGGGTTTCGGAAGACGAGCCGCGCCTGGATCTCGCCGCCGAGGCAGCGCAGGGCAGCCGCGGTGATCACGCCTTCCGGGGCGCCACCGATCCCCATGACGGCGTGGACGCCGGTGCCGGAGACGGCGCACGAGATCGCCGCGGAGAGGTCGCCGTCGCTGATCAGCTTGATCCGGGCGCCCGCCGCGCGGACCTCGGCGATGAGCGTCTCGTGGCGGGGCCGCTCCAGGATCACGACCGTGATGTCGTTGACGCCGCGCCCCAGGGCCGCCGCGATTCGCCGCAGGTTCTCCGCCGGCGGCGCGGTGATGTCGACCTTGCCCGCCACGACGGGCCCCACGCAGAGCTTCTCCATGTAGCAGTCGGGTGCGTTCAGGAGCCCGCCCCGCTCGGTCGCCGCGAGGACCGTGATCGAGCCCGCCTGGCCGTAGGCGACGAGGTTCGTCCCCTCCAGCGGGTCCACCGCGATGTCGATCTCGGGCGCCTCTCCGACGGCGCTCTTCGGATCGCCGACGCGCTCGCCGATGTAGAGCATCGGGGCCTCGTCGCGCTCGCCCTCGCCGATGACGATCCGGGCGTCGATCGGGATCTCGTCGAAGGTGCGCCGCATCGCCTCCACGGCGACCCGGTCCGCTTCCATGGTGTCGCCGCGGCCCATCAGCCGCGCGGACGCGATCGCGGCGGCCTCCGTGACGCGGATCATCTCCAGGGCCAGCAGGCGTTCCATCGGAGGTTCCTCCTGTCGCGGTCCGGTCGGGGCGGCCGGGATCCGGGGCGGCCGCAGGATCTTCTAGTGGCGGAAGTGGCGGCGGCCGGTGAAGACCATGGCGAGATGGTGGCGGTCGGCGACCTCGATGGCCATCTCGTCGCGGCGGGATCCGCCCGGCTGGATGATCGCGGTGACCCCGGCGATCGCCGCGTGGGCGATGGCGTCCGGGAAGGGGAAGTAGGCGTCCGAGGCCATGACGGCCATCCTGGCCCGGTCGGCGGCCCGCCGGAGCGCAACCTCCACGGCGACCTGCCGACTCACCTGGGCGGCCCCGATCCCGACCGTCTGGAGGTTCCGGCACAGGACGATCGCGTTCGAGCGGACGTGGGCCGCCGCGCGCCAGGCGAACATCAGGTCCGTCAGCTCCTCCAGCGTCGGCCGGCGCTGGGTCACCACGCGCAGCTGCCCGCGGTCCAGGGCCGTGTGGTCCAGCGTCTCCACGAGGAGGCCGCCGCCGATCCGCTTGAAGTCGAGCGCGGCAATCCCGTAGTCGCGCAGCCCGTCCGACGGATTGGGCGGCACGCGCAGGACCTCCAGGCCGGGCCGCGTGGCGAGGGCGACCAGCGCGGCATCGTCGTAGCCGGGCGCGACCACGGCCTCGAAGGTAGCGGCGGCGATCTCGCTTGCTGTGATCACGTCCAGCGGCCGGTTGACCCCGACGATCGCGCCGTAGCCCGCGGCCGGGTCCGTCTCGAGTGCCCGCCGGTAGGCCTCCGGCAGGCCGTCGTCCGAGGCGAGCCCGACCGGGTCCGTGTGGCGGACGACGACCGCGGTCGGGGCGCTGAAGTCGCGCGCGATCAGCCAGGCGGCATCGAGGTCCAGGAGATCGTTGAAGGTTGGCGGGCGGCCCTGAAGCTGGATCGCGTCGGCCAGCGTGCCGTCGCGATGCGTCGTCTCCCGGTAGAACGCGGCCCGCTGGTGCGGGTTCTCACCGTACGGCAGGTCGGCCACCTTCTCCAGCACGATCGAGACGTGGGGCGGGAAGGTGGTCCCCGTCACCTGGTTGAGGTAGGCGGCGACCTCCGAGTGGTGCGCCGCGACGACGGCAAACGCCTCCGCGGCCAGCCGCTGGCGCAGCTCCGCCGAGACGCCGCCGCGGGCGCGGATATCCGCGACGAGGTCCGCGTAGGAGGCCGGGTTGCTGACCGCGGCCACGCCCGCGTGGTTGCGCGCGGCAGCCGAGAGGAGAGCCGTCCCGCCCACGTCGACCATCTCGAGCGCCTCGTCGAGCGGGACACGCCGCTCGCCGACCTGCGGGGCGAATGGCTTGACGGTCACCACGACGATGTCCAGCAGCCCGATCCCGTGCTCGGCGAGCTCCGCGAGCTCTTCGGGCCGGTCGCGACGGGCGAGAATCCCGGCATAGACGGCCGGGTGGAACGTCTTGACGAGGCCGCCGACGAGCGGCGGGACGTGGGTGAGCTCCGCGACCGGGAACACGTCGATCCCGTCCGCGAGGAGGTGCTCCCGGGTCCCGTCCGTGGCGTAGAGCTCCACGTCGAGGCCGGCGAGGTCACGGGCGAGCGCGCTGATCCCTTCGCGGTTCGCGACCGATAGGAGGGCTCGCACCCGGATCAACCTCCTGCGTCAGCACGCGCGGTCACAGGACGCCCGGGCTTCTGGGCGGCCTCGCTCCTGGCGGCGAGTATACCGTGCGGGCATGGCATACTCAGCGTCCGGCGCCGGGTGGCGGCGCCGCCGGTGAGGTCGCGCCGCTCGCTGCGCCCACCGAGCCTGCGAAGCGACGGAGGCCCGCGCCCGTGACCCTCCCGCCCTGGGAGTACCTGTTCGCCACGTTCAACGACAGGGTCTTCCCCGACGTGTTCAACGCGATCTGGATCTTCTCGGTTGTCGGGATCGTGGCGGTCGTGATCCTGTACAACGTCCGGACCCGGCAGCTCCGACGCCACCCGCCGTACCTGGGTCTCTACGAGTGGCTGCTCTGGACGTCGATCACGCTCTTCTTCCTGCTCCTGGTCTACGCCATCTTCCACTTCGACTTCATCTTCACCGTGGTGACCCTCCCGATCGGGCTGGGCGTCCTGGCCTGGGTCCGGTTCGTCCGCTTCCCACCGGAGCTGGCGCGGTACCAGCAGCAGCTGGCCAAGGCCCGTTTCTACTCGAAGCAGAAGTTCGCGCACCCCGAGTCGACGATCCGGCCGAAGCGCGCCCGGCGGCGCCGCGGCTGAGCGGTGGAGATCCGTCGCTTCGGCGTCGGACACCGGCGCCCGGACGGTCCCGGCGGGACGACGGGCGTCGCGTCCCAGGTGATCCACGCCGACGCTCGCGGCCGCGTGGCGGAACTGGCGTTCGCGCGACGGGCCACGATGGACATGCACTCCAGCCCGAACAGCGCCTGGCTGGTCATCGTGGAAGGCGGCGGCTGGGTCCAGGTCGGGGACGAGCGGGCGCGGGTCGCGGCCGGCGAAGCCGTTCTCTGGCCGGCCGACGTCGAGCACGCGGCCTGGACGGAGCTTTCCGAGATGCGCGCGTTCGTGGTCGAGTTCGCGGGTGCGGACGACGCGGCCGCGCGCGGGATCCTGGAGGGCCGGGCGCTCGAGCTGACCGCGGGCGGGGCCGCCGCGTCGAAGGATGCTCCCGGGGATGGAGCGACGCCGGTCGCGACGGGCGAGGGTTCGCTGGCACCGGGCGCCGGCTCGAACGCGAAGACTGCCGCCGAGGGCGAGCCCCTCTGACGGCGGGGCGACTCGCGGCCCGCAGTCGCATGCGTCTTGCGCACGGCCCTGGAGTCTGAGCCGTCTTCCCCTTCTACAGCGGGTCCAGGTCGCGGTTCAGGACGCCACCGCCGGCGGCCGGCCCCCGGCCGGCCCCCGCTCGGCGACCCGAGCCCCCGGCGACCTACCCCCGGCGACCCGGCCCTACCCCCGGCGACCCGGCCCTACCCCCGGCGACCCGGCCCTACCCCCGGCCGGGCCGACCCTACCCCCGGCGACCCGGCCCTACCCCCGGCGACCCGGCCCTACCCCCGGGCGACCCGGCCCTACCCCCGGCCCCCGACCGGCCGGGTCGCCGGGGGTAGGTCGCCGGGGGCTCGGGTCGCCGAGCGGGGGCCGGCCG
>JANXWH010000076.1 GCA_025351245.1 Chloroflexota bacterium
CGGCCGGCCATCCCCGGCTGGTCCAGCACGAAGCGGGGCTCCCGGAGCGTCCCGTCCTCGTTGAAGCGCCAGTCACGGAAGAGCGCGTCGGCGAGGCCGGCCTTGTCGGTGACCTTCAGGTAGCGGGCCGGGACCACCTGGTCCGTATCGACATTCTCGGCGCTCAGCGGGACGACCCGGCTGGTGAACTGGCGGAACGGCTCGCCCACGGTCAGCGCCCCCCGCCGACGGTTGCCGGCAACTCGATGCCCGGGAGCGTCCGCGGATCGGTCACGACGCCGCTGATCGCGCTCGCGGCCGCGGTCATCGGCGAGGCGAGGAACGTCCGGCCGCCCTTTCCCTGGCGGCCCTCGAAGTTGCGGTTGCTCGTGCTGATCGCGTACTGGCCGGGGCGAAGCTGGTCCCCGTTCATCGCGATGCACATGGAACAGCCGGCCTCGCGCCACTCCGCGCCGGCGGCGAGGAAGACCTCGTGGAGCCCTTCCCGCTCCGCCTGGGCCTTCACCTGCTGGGAGCCAGGAACCACCATCAGGCGAACACCCTCGGCGACGTGCCGGTCGCGCAGGATGCTCGCGGCGAGTCGCAGGTCGCTGATCCGGCTGTTCGTGCAGCTGCCGATGAAGACCACGTCGACCGCCTGGCCGGCGATGGCCTGGCCCGGCCGGAGGTCCATGTACTCGAGCGCATGCTCGAGCGCGCGGCGGGCGCCGGGGTCCGCCGCGTCCGCGGGATCCGGGACGCGCCCGCTCACCGGGATCCCCATCCCCGGGTTCGTGCCGTAGGTCACCATGGGCTCCAGGGTGTCCGCGTCCAGGACGATCGAGCGGTCGAAGACGGCGCCGTCGTCCGAGGGGAGCGTTCGCCAGCGCGCGACCGCCGCGTCCCATGCCGCGCCCTGCGGAGCGTGCCGGCGCCCATGGAGGTACTCGAAGGTGGTCTCGTCCGGCGCGATCAGGCCGGCCCGTGCGCCGCCCTCGATGCTCATGTTGCAGATCGTCATCCGCTCTTCCATGGAGAGGGCGCGGATGGCGTCGCCGCGATACTCGAAGACGTGGCCCGTGCCGCCGCCGATCCCGATCCGGGCGATGAGCGCGAGGATCACGTCCTTCGCGCCGACGCCCGGCCGGAGGCGGCCGTCGACGCGCACCTCGTACGTCTTCGGGTCGCGCTGGAGGAGCGTCTGGGTCGCGAGGACCATCTCGACCTCGCTCGTCCCGATCCCGAACGCGAGCGCGCCGAACGCGCCGTGGGTGGCGGTGTGGCTGTCGCCGCAGACGATCGTCATGCCCGGCTGGGTCAGGCCCAGCTCCGGCCCGATCACGTGGACGATCCCCTGCGTGTCCGAGCCCAGGGCGTGGAGCGGGATTCCGAACTGGCGGCAGTTGTCGGTGAGCTGCTGGATCTGGGCCGCGGCCATCGGGTCGACGATCGGCAGGCCGCGCGGCGTGGTCGGCGTGGAGTGGTCCGCGGTGGCCACCGTCCGGTCGGGCCGGCGCACCGGCAGGCCGCGCTCGCGCAGGCCGGTGAAGGCCTGCGGGCTGGTGACCTCGTGGACGAGGTGGAGGTCGATCGCGAGGACGGCGGGCGACCCTTCGTCCTGTGAGACGACGTGGTCGTCCCAGATCTTCTCGACGAGCGTGCGAGGGCGCGGGTCGGACACGGATCAGGGCTCCGAGTGCGGCGAGTTCGCGTGGGAAGCGGAAGAGGAAGCGGAAGCGTAGCAGAGGGCGGCTCCGAGGCGGCCGACCGCGGAACGCGTTGACGATCTCGCGAAGCCTGCTATCCTTCGCGCACCGTCGCAGGCGCGGCGGACAGAGCCGGAGCCGCCAGGCACCATGGGCTTCTTCGATCGGCAGGATCGCCGCCCCGTCGTCGTCCTCGTGACGCGCGACGGTCGCCACGTGTCCGTGCCGCTCGACGAGCTCGAGCCCGATTCCGGCCGGGTATCCCTCCCCTCTCTTCTCCTCTCCCTGCTTGGCCTTCTGGGCCTTATTACCGGCTCCCGGCGGGAGCCTGGAGGGCGAAGGACGGAGCGCTGAGGCGCAACGCCACCGAACCAACAGGACCCTCGCCGGGAGACCGGCGGGGGTTTTTCATTAGCCGACCGGCGGGCATACGGGACCGGAAGCGGGACCCATGGAGGACGCGACGACCATGGCGATGACGAAGGGCGACGGCGCCACCGG
>JANXWH010000089.1 GCA_025351245.1 Chloroflexota bacterium
GGCGGCGGGGTCATGCTCTCGCGCCCGTCACGCCGTCACGCTCGCCGGCGCGGGCTTCGGTGCGGCAGCGGCACCCGGGGTCGTCGCCATCTCCGGCGGTGTCTCGGCGAGCGACTCGAGCCGTGCAACCTCGCCGGGATCGTCAGGCCAGATCGGCTTGAAGACGCACCACTGCTCGGGTGCCAGCCGGATCCCGGCCTCGAGCACGGCCGCGATCTCCTGCGTCGCGCGGGCGAGCTCCGCCGGCTCCATAGACGCGACCGTGATCCGCTCGCCGACCTCGGTCGCGTGGCGGCCCTCGGACCGGATCACCCAGAAGGGGAGGATCGTCGCGCCGGTCTTGGCCGCGAGCACCGCGGGTCCTGCCGGGAACCGCGTCCAGGCACCGAAGAACCGGACGGGGATCCCGTCGGGGCGGTAGCCCCAGTCCACCAGGAGCGCGACGATCTCGTGTCGGCGGAGGACCCGGAAGACCTCCCGAAGGTTCCGCCACCGGATCTGCCCGACGCCCCAGCCGCGCCGCTCACGGGTGAGGTGCTCGAAGAGCTCCTCGTAGGCGGTGTCGTCGGCGACGGCATTGATCGGCCAGCCTCGGCCAGCGAGGCCGGCGGCAGCCGCCTCGTTGTTGCCGAGGTGGGCGCCCACGATGATCAGCCCATTCGATTCCAGCCACGCGGCGTGGAACGGCTCGGCTATGTTGTCGTCGATCTGGGCGACCCGCTCCGCATGTGACAGCCGCGACAGGCGCATCAGCTCCAGGACCCAGCGGACCTGGTTCCGATAGACGGCGCGGGCCAGGTGGCCAACCCGGCGATCGTCAGGCGCGACGCCGAGCACGCGCGCGGCGTTGGCGCGGACGTATCGACGCTTCGTCGGCCACGCCCAGTAGACGGCGACCGCGATCAAGCCGCCCACACGCGTTGCCGGTCCCAGCGGCAGGCGGCCCAGGATCCACGCTCCCGCCCGGTACCCAAGAACGGCGAACCGCGCCCGGAAACGCCGGCCCTGCGCCTCACGGCGATGGGGTGCCGGAAGGTTGCTCCGGGATTCGCGGGATCCGTTCCGGGCCTCGGTGCCCGGCGCCCCATCGGGGGCGCCGGGCGTCCCGCGCACGGACGTCACTTCACGGCGACCCTGGTGGCCTCTTTGGTAAACGTCCGGAGCGTTCGGGCGACGAGCTTCTCCGTCCCGACCAGCGTCTCGTTGTCCTCGCCGCGGATGAACGCCTCGACGCGGTTGAAGGCGATGTCGTCGTGGAGCTGCTGCGGCGGGCTCTTCATGAAGTAGGCCGACGGAGCGACGAGCGTCCCCTTGAGGCCGCGGTCGAGGCCCAGCTTCATGCAGCGGATCGCGTCGGTGATGACGCCGGCGCTGTTCGGGCTGTCCCAGACCTCGAGCTTGAGCTCGGCCTTGAGCGGCACATCGCCGTAGGTCGTGCCTTCCATCTGGATGTAGCAGAACTTGCGGTCGGTCAGCCACGGCACGTGGTCGCTCGGACCGACGTGGACGTTGCCTGGTTCAAGTTCGTAGTCGAGCATCGACGTGACCGCGTTCGTCTTGCTGATCTTCTTGCTCTCGAGGCGCTCGCGCTCGAGCATGTTGAGGAAGTCGGTATTGCCACCGAAGTTCAGCTGATAGGTCCGGTCAAGGCGAACGCCGCGATCCATGAAGAGGCGGGTCAGGACCCGGTGGGTGATGGTCGCGCCGACCTGGCTCTTGATGTCGTCGCCGATGATCGGAAGGCCTTCCTCGGCGAACCGGCGCTGCCAGTAGGGCTCGCGGCCGATGAAGACCGGGATCGCGTTGACGAAGCCGACACCGGCCTTGAGGGCCTGCTCGGCGTACCACTTGGTGGCTTCCTCGCTCCCGACCGGGAGGTAGGAGACCATCACGTCGACCTCGCGCTCCCGCAGGATCCCGACGACGTCAGCCGTGGGGCCGGGCGCCTTCTCGATGATCTGGCTGAGGTACTTGCCCAGGCCGTCGTGGGTCATCCCGCGGTCGACGGTCACGCCGACGTGCGGGACCTGCTGGAAGACGATCGTGTTGTTCGGGTACGCGTAGATCGCCTCGGAGAGGTCCTTGCCGACCTTCGTCTTGTTGATGTCGAACGCGGCGACGAACTCGATGTCACGGACGTGATACCCGCCGAGGCTCACGTGCATGAGCCCGGGGACGAAGTCCCCCTCCTTGGCGTTCTCGTAGTAGTAGCGGCCCTGGATCAGGCTGCTCGCGCAGTTCCCGACGCCGACGATCGCGACGCGGATCTTGCCGTCCTTGCGCTTCGAGCCGGCCCAGGTGCCGGTCGCGTTCGTGCTGGTTCCGTTGCCGCTCACGCTGTTCGTGCTCTCCTGCTTCGAGTCCTTCTTGGCCATTGGGTCGCCTGTTGCCTCCTGTGGACTTGGGTGGTGGGTCGATCGGTGGGTGGTTCGATGGTCAGCTCGGGCGCTCGAGTGCGTCCCTTGCTGCCTGCGCGCGCACGTGCAGGACGCGCTGGATGACCGTGATGGTGGCGCCGACCGCGATGATGGCAAGGGACCCCTCGATGACGAGCATCCCCAGCGGGAGGGCAGCGCCGCCCGCGCCCTGGAACCCACCCTCGGGCACGACCAGGTCCGCGCCGATCAGCCCGCCGAGCACGAGCCCGCCGCACAGGATCACGAGCCGGATTTCGCGGGGCATGATCCCGACCGCCGCCATGGCGGTCCCGGGCGAGAAGCCCAGGCCCTCGGCCTTGGCGCGGACGTAGCTGACGAGGAAGGCGCCGGCCATCGCGGCCGCCGCGTAGGTTGGGGCGTCCGCCCAGCCGCTGGCATGGAGGCCGGCGACGAGCCCGACGTAGACGAGCGCCTCACCCCAACGATCGAAGACGCTGTCCATGAATGCGCCGAACCGGGTGACCCGCCCCGTCGCCCGGGCGAGCGTCCCGTCCAACATGTCGAAGACGCCGCCGGCGAAGACGACAAGCCCGCCGGCCAGCCAGAGCTGGAGGGCCAGGAGGACGGCCCCGATCGCGGTGATGCCGAACCCGACGAGGGTGAGTCCGTCCGGCGTCAGCCCCAACCTGCCGAGCGCGAGCGCGATCGGCTCGCCGAGCTTCTTGATCCGGCCGCGTGTGTCGTTGGAGGTCGTCATCCTCGCCCTCCTCAGCTCACGACCGGCGGGGCGTAGCCCAGCACGTCGCGCTCGCGTGCGGCGACCTCATCGAAGGCTCCCGGCCGGAGAGAGCAGATCGTTTCGCGCCCTACCCGCCGCGTTACGACGAGACCCGCGTCGCGGAGGCGCTTGAGGTGGTGGCTCACGAGGGGCTGGGAAAGCCCCACGTGATCGATCAGCTCCGTCACGGTCGACGGCGTCTCTGCCAGGCGTCGGACGATCCGGAGGCGGTTGACGTCGGCGAGCGCCCGGTGGAACGTGCGCAGGTCGCGCAGGTCGTCCGGCTGGTCGATGATCGAGGCAAGGGTCCCGCGGATCCGGGCCGGCGAAGGGGACAGGGCGAGGCTCCCGGAGTGGGTCTCGGCGCATCCACGGGTCGCGGACGTCGCCTCAACACGCATTTATATAAAGGCTCATTGATCCTATAGAGCCGTCGCGGGAGTGTCAAGACCGAGCTGCTGCGAGACCGAGCTGCTGCGAGACAGAGCTGGTGCGCGGTGTCCGGACGGTTGGTACGTCGCCGACGCGGTACTCGCGGACGCCGAGCCAGCAACCGTCCGGCAGAGGAGCGATCGACTACGACAAGCGATCGACGAAGACCTTGACCCCAGCGCCCGGGTCGAAGACAGTGGGTAGATGGAGCAACGCGACATCTTGCGCGACCTGGTAGCCCCACCGCGAGTCCGGGCCGGCGACACCGTGGCGATCATCTCGCCGTCCGCCCCGGCCGTGGCTTGGTGGCCGCATCGCGTCGAACGAGGCCGCGCGTACCTGGAGTCCCTCGGCCTGAAGGTCCGCGTGATGCCAAACGCGGGCGGGAAGGCGGGCTGGGTCTCCGCATCGCCGGAGGCGCGCGCGGCTGACATCCACGAGGCATTCCTCGACGATCGCGTCCGCGTCGTCCTCGCGTCGATCGGTGGAAACCACTCGAACCAGATCCTGCCGCATCTCGACTTCGACCTGATCGCCGCGCACCCGAAGATCCTCCAGGGCTATTCCGACATGACCGTGCTCCTCTGGGCGATCGCGCAGCGTTCAGGGCTGCGGACGTTCCACGGCCCGGCGCTCACGGTCGAGATGGCCGAGTTCCCAGCCGTCCTTCCGTACACCGATCGATTCCTGCGAGCGGCCTGGTTCGGGGCCGCACCGATCAGTTTCGAGCCGGCGGCCGAATGGACCGACGAGTTCCTCGACTTCTTCACCAAGGCCGACCTCGGCAGGGCGCGCGAATTCCGCCCGAGCCCGGGCTGGATCACGCTCCGCTCCGGCATTGCGGAAGGGCCGCTCGTGGGCGGCTGTCTCGAGACGATTTGCTGGCACCTCAAGGGATCCGCCTTCTGGCCGGACCTGGGCGGGGCGATCCTCTTCATCGAGACCTCCGAAGAAGCCCCATCTCCGGCGCACATCGACGCCTATCTGACGGATCTCGAGCAACTCGGCGTGTTCGACTCGATCGCGGGTCTCATTGTGGGGCGGCCGATGCGCTACACGGATGAGGAGGCAAAGGCCCTTTGGGACGTCGTTGAGGAGCGGACTGCGTCGGCCGGCATCCCGGTTCTCGGCAACGTCGACATCGGCCACACGGACCCGATGCTCACGCTTCCCATTGGCGTGCCCGCCCGCGTGGACGCCGGCGGCCACGAGTTCCGGCTGTTGGAATCGGCCACCGCTCCGGCCTGATTCGCCGCCATCAGGCGGCGGCGCCGGTCACTCCGGGGGACGCCCGACCGCTCTGTGGGGGCGATGTGAGCCCTTCAACTCGTGAGATCGACGCTCCTCAGTGAGTGATTCCTCCTCGGCCTCGCGGCCGCGCTTCGCCTGGGCGTCGAGGACCTGCTTGAACTGCTTCGCGAGCCCGGTGCGCATCCCCTCGCGCTCGGCCGCGCGGAGGTCGTGATCCCGGCGTCGGTCGCGCGCGGCCTCGGCGGGCGGGAGGTCGTCTGCGTCGTCACGGTCCGGGTTCCGCGCTCTCACATGGCGAAGCGTGCCGCGCCGGGACGTCCGCCGTCAAGCGCGACGGGTCAGCCGTCGGCGGGTCAGCCGCGTGAACGGCCAGCGACGGGTCAGCCGTCGGCGGGTGGCCGAAGCGCGATCTCGTGGTTCATGTAGGCGCTCTCCAGGCTGACCTCGCGGACGAGGCGGACGAGGATCACGGGCGGGAGTGTCGGCACGTCCGACGCGTCCTCCAGCTCGACCTCGAGCAGGACGAGACCGGGCGGCTCGGCGAAGACATCCAGCTCCAGCACGTGGCCGGCGAACGGGAAGACGTGGCGCACCTTGCGGATGGCGCGGCGCGCCGGGTCCGCCTCCGCCACGGAGCGGCCATAGGCTGCAGCATCCAGCTCCTCTTCGTGCTCCTCCCGGACGATCCCGGCGATCTCGCGCTTCCGGGTCGCCACGTAGCGGGTCCGGCCCGCCGCCTCGACCTTCCGGACGCGCCGCACCCAGCCGTCCTCGGAGCGGAGGTAGACCTGTTCGATCCGCCGCGGCTGCGCGCCCAGGTCCGCCAGCTCGGCGACGGAGGGCGCGCTCGAGAGCAGGTACTTCCGCTCGATCTCCAGGCCGGCCGGCATCGGTGCTTCGTGCCCTCCCCTACACTCCAAGCATGGACCGCCGAGCCTCGCTCGTCCTGCTCGTCGTACTGGGAACCGGCGTCTTCCTCGCCGGCCTGGAGCTGATGATCACGGCGGTCGCCCTGCCGGCCATCGTGGAGGATCTCGGCGCCTGGACCGACCTCCGCCACGCGAGCTGGATCATCAACGCGTATCTCCTCGTCTACGTGGGGACGATGCCGCTGGCCGGCCGCCTGGCCGACCTGTGGGGCGTCCGGCGCCTCTTCCTCGGCGCGCTCCTGCTCTTCACGCTTGGATCGCTGCTCGCGGGGAGCGCCGGGAGCATGGACGCGTTGATTGTCGGGCGGGTCGTGCAGGCGATCGGGGGCGGCGCCCTCGTGCCGGTGGCCACGGCCGCGGCGTCGCACCTGTACGAGGGCCACGCGCGCCCACGCGCGCTGGGGATCATCGGCGCGCTCACGTTCCTGGGCATGGCGGCTGGCCCGTTCCTGGGCGCTGCGATCCTCGGCGCGTTTCGCCCCGAGGCGGCGCTGGCCCGGCTCGGGATCCTGGGCGGGCCGCTCACGGAGCTGGTGGCTCCCGCCTGGCGCTGGGTTTTCTCCGTCAACGTCCCGATCGGGATCGCGGTGCTCGCCCTGGGGTGGGCGGCCACGACCGGCTGGGACACGCCGCGAACCCGGGCCCGCCTGGACCTGGCGGGCGCGACGCTCTTCACGTTCGCGGCCGGCGCGATCCTCCTCGGCGTCACGCTCCTGGGCGAATCCGGCGGCACGGGCGCGACGCTCGGGCTGGACCCGACGCTCCTCTCCGTCGGACTCGTATCGGTCGGCGTCGTTGCCGGGATCGTGGCCGTGGTCCACGCGCTCCGCCGGCCGGATCCGTTCCTCGACCCGCGGCTCTTCCGGGACCGTGTCTTCAGCTCCGCTGCGCTCATCTCGCTGCTGACCGGCTATGGGTTTGCCACGGCGATCGTGGGCGCGGCCGTGTTCGTGGACCGCGTCCTGTACGGCGGCCCCGACCAGCAGCGCGTGGCGCTCGGCGCGCTCGCCGGGGCGACCGCGGTCGGGGCGTTGGCCTCCGGGTGGCTGGTGCGCCATGTCTCGCTCCGCACCGTGTCGCTGTTCGGGCTGGCCGCGTCCGTCGCCGGCCTGGCGTGGATGGGAACCTGGACGGCCGGCGTCGACCTGGGCGTGGTTGCGGCCGGGGGCGGCCTGTTCGGGCTGGGTTTCGGCCTGACGGTGACGCCGCGCTCGACGGCGGCCCTGGAGGCCGTCGGACGCCATCGCTTCGGGGCGGCGAGCGCCACCGTGACGGTCGCCCGGATGATCGGCATGGCGGTTGGGCTGGCCGTCCTGACCGCCTACGGCTCGACGGCGATCAGCCGGCTCTCTGCCCAGGTCTACGGCTCGCCCGACGCGTACCGGTCGATCGTCCCGGCGGCGCTGGCGGCCCGACCGCTCCGGGATCCGCTGGTCGTGGACGCACTGGAGGCGTGGGCGGCGCGGAAGGCGGCCGAGACGATGGTGGTGCTCTTCCTTGTCGCGGCGGGGGTGACGGCGGTCGCGGTGCCGGCGGCGCTCGCGCTCGGTGAGCGGCCGCGTATGCTCTCCGCCGAGACGGGCGCGCCGGCGCCCGCCGGAGCCGGAGGAAGCGGGGATGGCGGCAACTCGGCCGACGGGGACGATGGAGCCGACGGGGAAGATGGAGCCGACGGGGACGAGCGTGAGCGCCGGCCCGTCACCATCGCCTGACGGGCTGGCCACGGAGGCCGCGACCGCGCTCCGGATCGAGCACTGGGGCGAGGATGGTGCGCGGACGCTCACCGGCCTCGACGCGCTCCATCATTCGGTCGGCGAGTCGTCGTCGCGCCACTGGGTGGACCTGATCGACCCATCGCCGGAGCTCACGACCGCCGTCGCCCGCGAGCTGGGGCTGCACCCGCTGGTCGCCGAGGACATCGAGGAACGCAACCAGCGCCCGAAGCTGGAGCTGACCGGCGACCACGTCCACCTGGTCGCCTTCGCCATTGCCTACGACCGCGAGGTCCGGACCGACGAGATCGACTTCGTCCTGGGGCGCAGCTTCCTGCTGACCGTCCATACGCGGGCCTGGGACCCGTGGACCGCGCAGCACCTGCGCGAGGGCGCTGGCCCGCTCCTGGAGCGCGGCCCCGACTTCCTGATGTGGGCCCTCCTGGACGCGCTGGTGGATGCGTACTTCCCCGTCTTCGATCGGCTGGAGGACGAGATCGACGACCTGGAGGACCGGATCGTCGACGAGCCCGGACGAGACACGCTGGAGCGGCTCTTCCAGCTGAAGCGGTCGCTCGTGGAGATCCGCCACGTCATGGGGCCCCAGCGCGAGATCTTCAACCAGCTCACGAACCGGACCCTGCCGCTCATCGCGCCCGACAACGTCATCTACTTCCGAGATGTCTACGACCACGCGGTCCACCTGGCCGAGGAGTACGACTCCTACCGTGAGCTGGTCTCGGGCGCCCTGGACGTGTACCTCTCGACCGTGAACAACAACCTCTCGCTGATCATGAAGCGGCTGACCGGGATCACCGTGGTGTTTGCCGGGCTCGGGGCGTTCGCCGGGATCTTTGGCATGAGCGAAGCCGGCGCGGCCTTCGCGCGCACCGAGGCGCCCGGCTTCTGGCTGGTCACCGCGGCGATCGTGGCGCTCTCGCTGACGATCTTCGCCATCCTGCGCCGGATCGACTGGATCTGACGCTCGCGCGCGCCGCGCGCTACTGGCAGGTGACGGGCTGCGGGGTCGGGTTGGCCGCGGCGTGGTCGGCCGGACCGGAGCTGAACGGCTGGGCTACCACGATCAGCACGAGGCCGGTGTAGCCGGGAAGGCCCTTCCTGGGACCCTCCGAGGTCTGGAGCACCAGCCCCTCCTGGGGCTGGTTGTAGAGCTCCGACTGGTGTCGCAGGATGCGCGTGATCTCGTAGAGGAAGAGCTGGTCATCTTTGGTGTAGACCAACACGAGCATCCCGAGCATCGCGCTCCCCTTGTTGATCCGCGACTGGAGGAGCAGCGGCAGGAACATGCCGACGCGCGCATGCGCGTAGAGGTAGGTGGTTCCCGGGGAGCCCGGCTGGCTCAGCGACGGGATGTACTCCGCCACGTTGCAGTACGGGAAGTGGTTGGGATCATTCGGCGGGCGCACCACCGGCAGGTCGATCCCCAGGTCCGGCACGACGACGCGCGTCACGACCCGTGCCGCCCCCGGGGTCGCCGAGACAGCGGCCGACGCGCCCGGGGTGGGAAACGGGAGGAGCGTCGGGGAGGCGCTGGGCGCGAACGAGATCACCGGTGACGGGCCCGGCGCGGTTGCCTGCGCCGGCGTTCCGTACGTGAGCAGGCCCGCGCCCAGCAGGCTGACGCCCGCCGCCGTGAGGGCGGCCGGGAGCAGGCGGCAGCGTACCCAGTCGAGGATCGATTTCATTCGGATGGTCATGCTACCAGCGGGATCGGGCGAGGCCGTCCGGGGGTTTCGTCCCGGGGGTGGGACGGTAAAGGTCCCGGCCCGCCCGGCGGAGCGCGGCGCTTCTCGGCGCGGCCTCCCGCCGGCCCGCCGAGAAGCCGAGCGCGCGGAGCGGGCGCCCACGCGGTACGCTCCCGTCCAATGCGCACCTTCTTCGCAGTCGTCCTCGGGCTCGTCGTGGGGATCGGCGCCGCTGTCGGCTTCGGCGCGGCCCTCGTCGCGCTCACCCCCACGCCGGACGTCCGGGTGACCCCGGCGCCGTCGGCGGCCGTGCCGTCGCAAACGCCCGCCCTGTCGCCCACGCCACTCGCGTCCGCTGCCCCGGCGCTGACGCCGGCGGGGAGCGGGAACGGCGCCGCACCAACTCCGGCCGCGAGCCGCACCGTCTCGCCGTTCCCGCTCGTCGACAAGCCGGCCCCGACGCTCACCGCGCCGCAGGTTGGCGGCGGTGCGATCGACCTCGCGGCGCTCCGTGGGAAGCCCGTCTGGGTGGTCTTCACGGGCACGTACTGCCCACCCTGCCGCGACGAGTACCCCGTCATGAACGGATTCGCGGCGCGCTACGCGGACGCCGGCCTGGTGGTGGTCGCGATCCACGTCCGCGAGGCGGAGCAGACGGTGGCGCCCTTCATCTCGTCGCTCAACGTCGTCTTCCCGGTGGGCCTCGACGAGGACGGCTCTCGCGCCGGGGCGTGGGACGCCGCCGCGCTTCCGGTCCACTACTTCATCGACGCCCAGGGGATCGTCCGCGACGCCGCGCTCGGCGGGATCGGTCCCGACGTGATGGCCCGGGGACTCCAGGCGATCCTGCCCGGCGTGACCGTGAAGCCGTGAACGTGGGGGTCGCCGGCGGCCGCCGTTCCGAGCGGCTCGTCGTCGATCCGGACTCCGCCGCCGCAGAGCGGGCCGTGGCCGCCGTAGAGCAGGCCGTGGCCGCCGTCCGCGCGCTGGCCGCCACGCCCGGCGGGCTCCTCGTCGTGTGCGACTTCGACGGGACGCTGGCGCAGATCTCCCCGGATCCGATGGCGCCGACGATCCTGCCGGCCGCTCGCCACGCGCTGCGGCGCCTGGCCCGGATCGCCCGCCGGCGCCCGGACCGGCTGGCGCTCGCGATCCTCTCGGGCCGCACCGCCCTGGACGTGGCCGGCCGCGTGCGTGTGGGCGGGCTGACGTACCTGGGCGACCATGGGATCCAGGGCGGCGACCTCCCGGTCGGGGTCGCCGCGGAGCGGCTTCGGGTGGCCCACGACCCGCGCCTGGCCGGGCATCACGCGGTCGCGCGACGGCTGGGCGACGAGGTGGAGCGACTGCTTGGGGGCGCCGCGTGGCTCTTCGTGGAGCCGAAGGGACCCTCCGTCGCGTTCCACTTCCGGGCCGCCGCCGACATCGCCGCTGCGCGCGCCCGGATCCTCGCCGCCCTTGACGATGCGGGGGCGGCGCTTCCGGCAGCGCTCCGCGGCCCGCGCTTCCGACACACGGAGGGCCGCCGAATCGTGGAGCTGCGGCCGGAGGACGCCGGGGCGAAGGGCGAGGCCGTGGTGCGACTCCTGGAGCGCCACGGGTCGACGGCCGCGCTGGTCATCGGGGATGATCGCTCCGACGCGGAGGCCTTCGCGGTGGTGGCCCGCGAGCGCGATGCGGGACGCCTGGTCGCGAGCCTCCTGCTGGGCGTTCACGGCGCCGGTGAGATGCCTCCGGAGTTGCTCGCAGCGGCGAACGTCATCCTGCCGGAGCCCGCTGCATCGGCGGTCGTGCTGCGGGCACTCGCCCGGGCGCTCGAGGCGGAGGATCACGCCGGACGCTGAGGCCGATCCGCGCGACCGCGACTGACCGCCCGACCGCGAGTGACGGCCCGCCGGGGGACAATTGGCCCGGCAATTGGCCGCCCGGCAATTGGCCCGGCATGTCCTGCCAGGTATCCGCCACGAGGGCGTCGGTCAAGACTGGCCCGGCATGTCCTGCCATACGGGCACCACGCGGGCGTTCGTCGCGCCGCTTTCGTCAGGCGCGCCCCAGGCGGTCACCTGACCAGTCTGGCGTTCGGCGCACCGGTGTCGTGGACCCGGCTCACGCGTGGCGCGACCAGGACTCCCGGCGAGCGAGCCGGGACGCGATGACGTGCGCCCGCCTGGGGTGCACCTGGCAGGAACGGCAGCCCGGAGAACGGGGGGGCCGCGGCAGGGCCGCGCCGGTCAGCGGATGGCGACGCCGATCGCCTGCGCCGCCGAGGAGACGCTCGGGAGGAGAAGCCCCGGGAACAGCCCGAGGATCACCGTCATGACGGCCGTGATGCCCAGTCCCAGGCGGAGCAGCGCGCCGTGGGCAACCGGCGCCGGCTCGCCGGTCGGATCGCGCATGTACATGTAGACGATGACGCGAAGGTAGTAGAACGCCGCCGCCGCCGCATTGAGGACGGCGATCACGGCAAGGACCGTGAGCCACCCCCCGGCCTGGACGGCCGCCAGGATCACGTACGCCTTCGCGAAGAAGCCGGCGGTGGGCGGGATCCCGGTCAGGGATAGCAGGAACAGCACCATGAGGATCCCGAGCACCGGCTCGCGCCGTCCCAGCCCCGCGAACGTCTCCAGCCGGCTGCTCACGCCCGGGCGCTTCTGCAGGGCGGCGATCACCGCGAACGCCCCAAGGTTCATGAACGTGTACGCGACGCCGTAGAAGAGCAGCCCTTCCAGGCCCCCGATGACGCCCGCCGCGTACGCCGCGAGGCCGACCAGCATGTACCCGGTGTGGGCGATCGACGAGTAGGCGAGCATCCGCTTGACGTTGTCCTGCGTCAGGGCGACCAGGTTGCCCAGCGTCATGGTCAACGCCGCAAGAACGAAGATGACGATCAGCCACTCCTGGCGAAGCGGGAGGAGCGCCTCCGCGAAGACGCGCAGGACCACAGCGAACGCACCCACCTTCGGGCCCACGGACAGGTAGCCGGTGACGGGCGTTGGCGAGCCCTGGTACGCGTCGGGCGTCCAGTAGTGGAACGGGACGGCGGCCATCTTGAACGCGACGCCGGTCGTCAGGAAGGCCAGCCCCATCGCGAGGCCAGGCGAGAGCGTCGCCTGGCCGGCGACGATCTCGCCGACCCGGGCCGCCACGTCGGCGATCCGGGTGGACCCGGTCAGGCCCCAGACGTAGGCGAGGCCGAAGAGGAAGATCGCGCTGGAGAACGAGCCGAGCAGAAAGTACTTGACCGCACCCTCGGTGGAGAGCGCATCGCGCTTGTGGTAGCCGGCAAGCATGTAGCCCGGGATCACCATCAGCTCCAGGCCCAGGAACAGGACGAGGAGGTCCGCGGACGCCGCCACCAGCATCGCGCCGCCCAGCGCGAAGACGAGGATCGCGGCGAACTCCGCGATCGGCAGCCCCCGCGGCTCCAGGTAGTCGGGCGCGAAGAGGCAGGAGAGGGCGACGATCGCGACGAAGATGACATCCAGGAACGTCGTCAGGTTGTCCACCTTGTACATCCCGCCGAACGCAGTGCCGGGCGCCTGGCCCGTCCAGAGGGTCAGGAGCCCGACGATGGCGAGGCCCGCGAGGACCACGCCCAGGGCCAGGTGCCGGTTCCCGGGCTTCACGATGTCGGCCAGGATGACGAGCGCCGCCACGACCACCACGGCCGCGAAGGGGGCGATGACGGTAAGGTCCGACCAGGTCATGGGGAAGGCAGCTCCCGTCAGCGGCCGATGGACATCGCGACCGCCGGGTCGACGGCGGCCAGGACCGCCTTGACCGGGCCCGCGATGAGGTCGAGGACGAGGCCGGGGTAGAGGCCCAGGACCACCGTCAGGGCGCCGAGCGGCGCGAGCGTCAGGATCTCCACGGGTCGCATGTCGGTCAGGTGGTGCCCCAGCCCGGCGAGGAACTCCGAGACTGGCCCGAAGCACATGCGCTGGACCATCCAGAGCAGGTACGCCGCCGCGAAGATCATCACGAACGTGATCGCCACGCCAAGCCACGGGTTGAAGGCGAACGCGCCCTGGAAGACCAGGAACTCCCCGACGAATCCGGCCAGACCCGGCAGCCCGACAGACGCGAAGACGAAGAACCCGAAGGCCGCCGAGTAGACCGGGGTGATCGCGCCGAGGCCGCCCATCTTCGCGAGCGTCCGGTCATGGGTTCGTTCATAGATCACGCCGACCAGGAGGAAGAGGGCGCCCGTGATCAGGCCGTGGTTGACCATCTGGAGGATCGCGCCCTGGAGGCCCTGCGCCTGGAAGATGAAGATGCCCAGCGTCACGAAGCCCATGTGGCTGACGGAGCTGTAGGCGATCAGCTTCTTGAGATCCGGCTGGACCAGCGCCACGATCGCTCCATAGATGATCGCGATGACCGACAGCGCGATCAGGAGCGGCGCGAACACGTGCGCGCCGTGTGGGAAGAGCGGGATGGCGAACCGGATGAAGCCGTAGGCGCCCAGCTTGAGCAGGACGCCCGCCAGGATCACGGAGCCCGCGGTGGGGGCCTCCACATGCGCATCCGGGAGCCACGTGTGGAAGGGGAACATCGGCACCTTGATCGCGAAGGCGAGCGCGAAGGCGGCGAACGCGAAGAGCTGGAACGTGCCGTCGAAGCCGGACCCGGCCAGCTTCTCCAGGTCGAAGGCGCCCACCCACGAGCCCGTGGCCGCCTGGAACGTGAACGCGGTGGCGAGGATCGCCACCAGCATCAGGAGCGACCCGACCAGCGTGTAGAGGACGAACTTGATGGTCGCGTAGATCCGGTTCGCGCCACCCCAGATCCCGATGATCAGGTACATCGGGACCAGCACCACTTCCCAGAAGATGTAGAAGAGGAAGAGGTCCAGGGCCAGGAAGACGCCCAGCATGCCGACCTCGAGGATCAGGAAGGAGATCATGTACTCCTTCACCCGCTCCCTGATCGGCGAGAAGCTGGCCAGGATGGAGATCCACGACAGGGTGGTGGTCAGCACGACCAGCGCCACGGACAGGCCGTCCGCGCCCACCTTGTACTGGATCCCAAAGTGCGGGATCCAGTCCACGGCCTCCACGAACTGGAAGGATCCCGCGGCGGATGCCACCACGTCGCGTCCCGGCAGGAAGCCCAGGACCAGCCAGAGGCTGGCGACCCAGGTCGCCAGCGCGAAGAGCAGCGCGGTTCCGCGGATGGCCGCCAGGTTGCGCCTGGGGATGAGCGCGATCACGAGGGCGCCGGCCAGCGGCAGGAAGATGATCAGGCTCAGGATCGGGAAGGAGGAGATGTCCACGATCGGTCCTCCTACCGCGCCGCGATGATGAGGTAGGAGCCGGCCATGATGATCAGGCCGATGGCGATGCCGAGCGCGTAGTTCTGGACGTGCCCGGTCTGGATCCGGCGCAGCCCTCCGCCGGCGTCCACGGTGATCCGCCCGACCGCGTTGACCGTGCCGTCCACCACGTTCCGGTCGAACCACCAGAGCGCGTTCGCCACGCGCCCGCCGATCACGATGAACAGGAGATGGTTGAGGTCGTCGAACCACCACTTGTTCAGGGAGGCGCGGTAAAGGAAGCGGGTCGCGCCCGACGAGGCGGTGATCGCCTCCACCGTCTCCTGGCGCCCGCTGCGGCGGAAGAACCCGAAGAGCCAGATGCCGGCGACCAGCCCGATCGTGGCAATCGCGACACTGGCGAGGATCAGCGCCCCGTCGATGCCGAAGAGCGCGAACGGCTCCGCGGTGCGACCCAGGGTCTCCTCCGCCCCGGCGAAGACCGGGTGCAGCCAGCGCGTGAGCACGGAATCGCCGAACGGAAGGCCCAGCCACAGGCCCAGCAGCATGGACGGGATGGCCAGCAGGACCAGCGGCAGCGTCATGGTCCACGTCGATTCGTGGATCTTCGGCTCCACCGCCGGGTCCACGTGACTCTTGCCATAGAAGGTCTTGCCCATCAGGCGCCACATGTAGAAGGCGGTCATGCCGGCTACCACCACGCCGATCGCCCAGACCCAGCCGAAGTTGAGCTTGAACGCCTCGCCCAGGATCTCGTCCTTGCTGAAGAAGCCGGCGAACGGCGGGATGCCCGCGATCGCGATCGTGCCGACCAGCATCGTCGCGTGGGTGATCGGGATCTTCCGCCACAGCGCGCCCATCCGGTTCATGTCCTGCTCGTCGTGGACCGCGTGGATCACGGAGCCGGAGCCCAGGAAGAGGAGGCCCTTGAAGAAGCCGTGCGCCATCAGGTGGAAGATCGCCGCCACGTACGCCCCCACGCCGAGGGCCGCGAACATGTAGCCCAGCTGGCTCAACGTGGAGTAGGCGAGGACGCGCTTGATGTCCGTCTGGGTGAACGCGATCGAGGCGGCCATGATCGCGGTGAAGATGCCGATGGCGGCCACCACGACCATCGCCTCCGGCACGTGGCTGAAGATCGGGTTCGTCCGGGCCACCAGGTAGACGCCGGCGTTGACCATCGTGGCCGCATGGATGAGGGCCGAGACCGGCGTCGGGCCCTCCATCGCGTCCGGCAGCCAGACGTGGAGCGGGAACTGGGCGCTCTTGCCGACGGCGCCGCAGAACACGAGCAGCGCGATGGCGAGGATGGTCCCGTGGTCCAGCCCGGCGATCCTGTCGAATGCCTCGCGCATGTTCAGGGTGCCGGTGGAGACCCAGATGAGCATGATCCCGAGCGCGAAGCCCACGTCGCCGATGCGGTTCACGATGAAGGCCTTCTTCGCGGCCAGCGCCGCCGAGCGCTTGCCATACCAGAAGCCGATGAGGAGGTAGCTCGACAGGCCCACGAGCTCCCAGCCCGCGAAGACCGTCAGGAAGTTGTCCGCGAGGACGAGGAGCAGCATGCTGAACATGAAGAGGTTCAGGTAGGCGAAGAAGCGCCAGCGGCCCGGATCGTGGGCCATGTACCCGACCGAGTAGAGGTGGACGAGCAGCCCGATCGTCGTCACGACGATCAGCAGGCACGCCGTCAGCTGGTCGACGAAAAACCCGACGTCGACGTTGAACGCGCCCGCCGAGATCCAGCGCCAGAGCGTGATCCCGGCTCCGTGCTCGCCGAAGCCACCGGTCAGGGCCTGGTAGACGACCGCCATGCTCAGCAGCCAGGTCACGGTGACGCCGAGCAGCGGCAGCACGAACGCCGGCCGTCCCATCCGCCGCCCGAAGAACGCCGTGAAGACGAACCCGGCGAGCGGGATCGCCGGGATGAGCGGCACGAAGTTGATCAGGCTGTTGGGCGCTGCGCCGCCCACCGCCGCGGCGGCGAGCAACGGCGAGACGCTCGGGATGAGGGGTTCGAACACGGGTGCGGCTCGGCTCCTGCGGCTACTGGCGCATGGCGTCGTACTCGTCGACGAGCGGCGTGCGGCGATTCCGGTAGATGGCCATGACGATCGCCAGGCCCACGGTCGCTTCGGCCGCGGCCACGGCCATGACCATGAGGGCGATGACGGAGGCCGTGCCGTTGAGGGCCGGGATGAAGGCCCCGAACGAGACGATCGTCAGGTTGACCGCGTTGAGCATCAGCTCGATCGACATGAGCATGCTGATCGCGTTGCGCCGGGCCAGAAAGCCGAAGGTGCCGATCGCGAACAGGATCCCGGAGACGACGAGGTAGGCGTCGAGGCTCTGGCTCACGCGTCCCGGCCCTCGCGCTTGGCCAGGAAGATGCCCCCGATCACCGCCGCGAGAAGGAGCACGCTCACGACCTCGAACGGGAGGATGTAGGCCGTGAACAGGAGGCGCGCCAGCGCATCCGTCCCGGTCGCGATCCGCTTCGTCACCGCGCCCCAGTCCGTGGCGCTCGCAGTGAGCGCGATCATCACGGCCAGCACGATGGCGGCGATCGCGGCCGGAAGCGCCTGCGCCTGGAAGACGAGCCGGACCGGCGCGTTCTTCGCCTGGGTCAGCATGACCGCGAACAGGATGAGGACGGCGATCGCGCCGATGTAGACGAACACCTGGGCGGCGGCCACGAGCGGGGCGCCCAGCACCACGTAGATCCCGGCGAGGGCTCCGAACGCCACGATCATGGCCAGCCCGCAGCGGATGATGTCGCGGAGCGTCACGACGAGGAGGGCGGACCCCAGCATCACGGCCGCCAGGACCAGGAAGAGCACGTCGCCCCAGCTGATCCCGAGGACCGGGACGGTATCCGGTATCGGCACCTGTTCCTCTCTCTCCGCCGTGCGCTGCGCGTGGCCGGCCGGGCGACCTGCCGCCCGCGACCGCGCTGGGTCTACCGGTTGTTCGCGTGCCCGGCGGCGCCGCCGCCGGCCGGGCCGTGCCCATTGTGGCCGTTGTGGGGGTGGCCCGCGCCACTGCTCCCGTTCCCGCTCGCGCCGCCGGCGAGCGAGGACGGGAGCACGGGGAGCTGCCGCGGACCGACATCCCGGCCAGAGGCGATTGCCCGCTCCAGCCAGTCGGGCTCCCGGCGGACGTAGGTCATCTCCGTCTCGCGGTCGATGGCCGCGATCGCGATGAGGTCGATCATCGGCTCCTCGCGGCTCACGTGGGCAAGCTCGAAGTCGGGCCCGCAGCGGAGCGCGTCGTACGGGCAGGCGTCCACGCAGATCCCGCAGAGGATGCAGCGACTCTCGTCCACCTCGTACTTGTCCAGGATCCTCGGCTTGGGCATGAGCGCGCCGGTGGGGCACGTCTCCGCGCAGCGCCCGCACGAGACGCACGGCGTGTCGTTGAGGCTCATGTCCAGCGGGGTGGTCACGAGCGTGTCGAAGCCGATCCGCATGAAGTCGTAGCAGGCCGCCCCCACGACCTCGGCGCAGACATTGGCGCAGCGGCCGCAGTCGATGCAGCGCGACGGCTCGCGGAGGATGAACGCGTGGCTGTCGTCGCGGATGTAGTCGTGGTTTGAGCCGGTGAAGCGGTTCTCGGTCACGCTCCGGAAGCCGGCCCCCCGGTTGTTCTGCGGCTCCAGCGTCTTGAGCGTGGTCCCGTACTCGATCCCGAGACGTCGCAGGTCGCAGAAGCCGATCGCCTCGCACGTGCACTGGAGGCAGCGGGTGGACTCGGCCACGGCCTCGCTCGGCGTGTACGGGATCTCGTACTCCACGTAGCTCGACCGTCGCTCCTCGGCCGGCATGCTCCGGAGCCGGTTGCGCGACGCCTTCACCTCGGAGGTGAACGGGACGATGCTGAGGAACTCCGGCTGCGGCTCCGCCAGCGTCTGGCGAGTCCGGATCTCGCCGAGGTCCATCCCCTTCAGGAACGCGTCGACCGCGTAGGACGCCCGCCGCCCGTCGGCGACCGCCTGGACCACCGTCTGGGCGCCGTTGCGGACGTCGCCGGTGCCGAAGACGCCCGGCCGCGAAGTGAGGAAGGTGACGGCGTCGGCCTTGAGCCGCCGGTACTTCGTGGCCTCGACGCCGTCCGAGCCGTCGCCGATCCAGGTCAGGTCGGGCCCCTGGCCGATCGCGAGGAGGACCCGGTCGCACTCGATCACGAACTCCGTGCCGGGGGCCGGCTCGGGCCGGCGCCGGCCCGATGCGTCGGGCGCGCCCAGCGCCATCCGGATGAACTCGACGCCGGTGACCGTGTTCGCGGTGTTTGCGATGACGCGCGTCGGGCCGGCCTGGAAGATCGTCGTGACGCCTTCCTCGATCGCCTCGTGGACCTCGCCCGAGGCCGGCATGTCCTTCATGTCACGGCGGTAGACGAGCGTCACCTCGGACGCACCCTGGCGCACCGAGGTGCGCGAACAGTCCATGGACGTGAAGCCGCCGCCGATCACGACCACCCGGGTCCCCGCGTGGCCCGGGTAGGTGAGGCCCAGCGTGGCGATCTTAAGGTATTCCAGGCCGTCGATGACGCCGTCCGCGTCGTCGCCGGGGATCCCCAGCTTGTTCGTGTCGTAGCAGCCGATGGCCACGACCACCGCGTCGTAGCCCTGGTTCTGGAGGTCGTCCAGGCTGAAGTCGCGGCCCAGCGCCTGGTTGCAGGCGAAGCGCCCGCCGAGCCGGGTGATGCTCTCGTACTCGGGATCGAGGATCCGCTCCTTCGGCAGCCGGTATTCCGGGATGCCGTAGCGGAGCATCCCTCCGGGGGCCGCGTCGCGTTCGTAGATCGTCACGTCGTGGCCGGCGATCAGGAGGTAGTAGGCCGCCGACGCGCCGGCCGGGCCGGAGCCGATCACGGCCACCCGCTTGCCGGACTTCGGCTGGAGCTCGAACGGAACGGGCGGGTCCACGTCCTGCTCGCGCATCGCCAGGATCACCTGGTCGCCCGCGTAGCGGTGGCTGTCGCGGATCGCGATCGCCTCATCCACCTCGTCGCGGCGGCAGTGCTCCTCGCACGGCGCTGGGCAGACCCGGCCCAGGATGGACGGGAACGGGATGGTCTGCTTGAAGATCCGGGCCGACTCGCGGAACTCGCCCTCGGCGTTCGCCTTGAGGAAGCCCGGGATGTCGATATGGCTGGGGCACTTGTTCTGGCAGGGCGGCAGGCAGTACGCGTTGTGGTCGGAGAAGATCAGCTCCAGGTTGGTTCGGCGCAGGCGGCGGACCTCCTCGGTCTGGGTCTGGACCAGCATGCCCGCCTCGGCCAGACGCGAGCACGAGATCGGCGGGTGCTCCTCGCCCGCCACGTCCACCACGCACATCCGGCACGCCCCGAAACCGGGCAGCTTCGGCTCGTAGCAGAGTGTCGGGATCTCGATCCCGTTGTCCCGGCAGACCTCCAGGATCGTCTGGCCCTCGCGGCCCTCGACGACGCGTCCGTCGACCTCCAGCCGGATGACCGGCGTGGACTGCGGGCGCTGCGGCGCCTGGGTGCGAAGCAGCCGCTCCGCCAGCGAATCGACCACCGGCTCGGGTCGTGCCGTGGAGACGAGGTCGGCTGGGCGGGAGATGAGGTCGGCCATCGCGGTCGTGCCTATCCTCCGTGCGCGGTCCCGGCGGCCGCGACCCCGACGGGGGTGCAGACGCCTGCGGGGCAGACGCCCCGCAGGATGTGATCGTCGATCTCGGGCCGGAAGTATCGCATCGCGGTCGCGAGCGGGCCCGTGGCCAGCCGTTCGTGGTCGCACAGCGCGCTGCCCACGATGTCCGCGCCGAGGTCCGCAAGGAGCTGCGGGTCGGTCGGGCGGGCCAGGCCCGTGGCGATCCGCTCGCCGATCTCGTACATCCGGCGCAGCCCGATCCGGCAGGGGATCGTCTTCCCGCACGCTTCGTCCGCGCAGTACCGCGTCAGAAGCCGCGCCAGGTCCACGATGCAGGTTCGGTCGTCGGCCACGACCACCGACCCGGACCCGACGTGGGCGCCGGCCGCCCGGAGCGCCCCGAACGTGTACGGCGTGGTCGCGAGGTTGGCCGGCAGGAGGCCGCCGGACGGCCCGCCGACGAGGACGGCCTTGAGCGGCCGGCCGTTCGCGACGCCGCCCGCCAGCCCCACGATCTCCGCGAGCGACGTCCCGGTTGGCACCTCGGCAATGCCGGGGGTTGCCACGGCCCCGCTTACCTGGACCAGGACCGTGCCCGGGGCGTCCGGATCGCCGATGGCGCGATACGCATCCGCACCGTGCACCGCGATCCAGGGGACGGCGGCGAGCGTTGCCACGTTGTGGACCAGCGTTGGCCGGCCCCACAGCCCGCGCTCGGACGGGTAGGGCGGCCGCTGCTCGGGCTGGCCGCGGCGTCCCTCCAGGGCCTTGAGGAGGACCGTCTCCTCGCCCAGCATGTAGGCGCCCTGTATCGTGCGGACCGTCATCCGGACCGCGCGCCCGGATCCCAGCACGTCCTCGCCCACGTACCCGGCCTCCTCGGCGGCGGCCACCGCGATCTCCAGCACGGCGACCGCGTCGGCGTACTCGGCCCGGACTGCAAGGATCGCCTCCTCGGCGCCCACGGAGAGCGCCGCGATCGCCAGGCCCTCCACGATCGCATACGGGCGGGCGGTCATCAGGTGGCGGTTCGTGCCCCCGGCCGGGTCGGCCTCGTAGCCGTTCGCCACGGCGTAGCGGACCCCGTCCGGCGTCGCGGCCACGGCGCGCCACTTCTGGGCCGCCGGGAAACCGCTGCCGCCCCGCCCGCGCAGGCCGGACTCGGCGAGCGTCGCGGTGGTGAGCGTTGCGCCCAGGTCACGCAGTGCGCGGGTCAGACCGGCAAACGCGCCGGCGCGGACCGCGGCGTCCAGGTCGGCGGGATCCGCGCCCGGCGCGTCGCCAACCGGCACCTCGCCGAGGAGCGGTCGCGGCCAGGCGGCGGATGTCTGGAGGATCGTCGTCATCGGCTCAGTGGATCGTCCGGGTGGCTGGGTGCTCCCCGGCGAGCGCCTGGGCCCAGGCGGTGGCGTTCGCCGGCGTGACCTCCGGCTGCGGCTCGCCGTCCAGCGCGACGAGCGGCGCCGGTGCGCCGGCGAGGTGGGTCGGAAGCCAGGCCAGGCGGATTCGGCCATCCGGCGTCACCTGCCCCAGCCCCGTCCGGAGCCCGGCGGCCAGCGCGTCCGCCAGTCGACCGCCGCCCTGCATCAGGCAGGCGGTGCAGCGACAGACGGCGACCTGCTCGACGGTCTTCTCGAACCGGAAGTGGCGGTAGTACGTGGCGGTGCCGTAGATCATCGCGTACCACGACCCGGTCGTGAAGCTGACCTGCTTGAGCGCCGCCACGGGCAGGTGGCCGAACTCGGCCTGGATCGCCTCCAGGATGGAGAGCATCCGGTGTGGGTCGTAGTCATGGTCCTCCAGGATGCGGTCCACCGCGGCGGTGTCCACGGCCTCGAAGCGGGTGTAGGTCGGATCCGGCACCTCGAGACCTGCGCGCCGCAGGGCCGCCTCCTCGCGCCGCTCGCCGTACGTCTCCGAGGCGCCCCAATGGACGGCGTAGCGGTCCTTCGTATCCCTGCCGCCCATGTCGATGCACTCGATGGGGCAGGCCTGGGCGCACTGGAAGCAGGTCTCGCACTTGAGCGTGCCGTGCTCGTCGTAGAGCAGCTCCAGTCGGCCGCGGTACTTGACGGCGATATCGGGCGCCACCTCCGGGTAGCGGATCGTCACCTTCGGCGCGAAGAACCGCCGCAGGGTGAGCGCCATGCCCTTGAGGATGCCCATCCCGGGAACGAAGCTCATGCGCGCGCCCTCACCGGTTCGCCAGGATGGAGACGGCGATTGCCGTCACGAAGATGTTGAGGAGCGCAGCCGGCAGGAGCCACTTCCAGGCGAAGCTCATCAGCTGGTCCACGCGCACGCGCGGCAGCGTCCCGCGCATCTGCACGAAGATGAAGACGAAGACGAAGGTCTTGAGCACCATCCAGACGAGTCCGGAGACCCACGCGGCGCTGATGAAGGCCCAGCCCATGAATGCGCCGACGATCAGGAGGTTGAACAGGACGAACCCGATCACGAGCGCCCGGAGCGTGCTCACCCGGCTTGACAGGAGCCAGAACGGAAGCCCCAGGATGATCGTGCCCACGACCGGGGCGAGCGCGATCAGGAAGATCAGGCCAAGGCCCATCCCGCCCGGGTCCAGGTTCAGCGTCACCGGGAACGGCCAGTCGAACGGGGCGTTCCAGCCGCCGAAGAAGAGGACCGCGCTGAGCGCCGAGACCACGAACACGTTGACGTACTCGGCGAAGAAGAAGAAGCCGAAGCGCATGCCGGAGTACTCGGTGGCGAAGCCGGCCACGAGCTCCTGGTCCGCCTCGGTCATGTCCAGCGGGGTCCGGTTCGCCTCCGCGGTGGCGGCGATGAAAAAGATGACGAAGCCCAGCGGCTGCTTCCAGATGTTCCAGTCCAGGAACGACCCGGCCTGCAGCTGCACGATGGAGTTCAGGCTCATCGTCCCGGCCAGGATGATGATCCCGACCACCGAGAGCGTCAGCGGGAGCTCGTAGCTGATCGCCTGGGCGGCGGCCCGCAGCGCGCCGAGCAGGCTGTACTTGTTGAAGCTTGCCCAGCCGGCCATCATCAGGCCCACGACGCTCAGCCCGCTGATGGCGAAGAAGTAGAGCAGGGCGATGTTGAAGTCCTGGCCGAAGATCCCGGGCGCGAACGGGATTACCAGCATCGTCAGCGGGATCGACGCGAAGACGACGACCGGCGCCAGGGTGAAGATCGGGACGTCGACGCCGCGCGGCGTGAAGTCCTCCTTGGCGAGGACCTTGAGACCGTGGACCACCGACATGAGGGTGCCGTACGGCCCCACGCGGTCCGGTCCCACCCGGAGGTTCATCGCGGCGATCACCTTCAGCTCCATGTAGATGATCACGAACGCGGTCGGGATCGTCACCACGATGATCGCGGTCGCAGCGGCCGCGAACCGGGCCAGGGGCAGGTTCGCGCCCAGGAAGCCCAGCACGGGCGGCAGGAGCAGCGCAATTCCCACGGTCAGGATGGCGCCAACGACCAGGAGGGCCGGAACGACGATCAGGAACGCCCTGGAGCCCACCGAGAGGCGGTTCCAGTACGCGGTCATCACGCTGCGGCCCTCACTTGTCCACGCCGCCCATGACCGGGTCCAGCGACGCCATGATCGCCATGGTGTCGGCGATCAGGTTCCCCGGCATGAGGAGCCCGACCAGCTGGAGGTGCAGGAAGCTGGGGTCGTGGATGCGCAGCCGGAAGGGCTGGTCCGTCCCGTCGCTCATCGCGTAGCAGGAGTACTGGCCGCGGGGCCCCTCGACGGCGCTGTAGGCCCGGCCCGGGCGCGGGCGCAGAAGGCGCGGCAGGCGCGCCATGACCGGCCCGTCGGGCATCTGGTGGAGGCACTGGTCGATGATCCGGAGGCTCTGGCGGACCTCGTCCATCCGGAGCAGGTAGCGCGCCAGGGAGTCGCCCTCGCGGCGAGTCGGGATCTCGAACTCCAGCTCCGGGTAGACGCTGTACGGATGGGCGCGGCGGATGTCGAACGGGACGCCGGACGCCCGGAGGTTAGGCCCAGTGGCACACATCCGGAGGGCCGTCTCGCGGTCAAGGATGCCCAGCCCGCGAGCGCGCCGGACGAAGATCTCGTTCTCGTTGAGGAGGCCCATCCCGGCCTCCAGCTGGGCGCCCGCCCGGCTCATCCAGTCGCCCAGGCGGCTCATGAAGTCGTGGTTCAGGTCGCCGTTGACGCCGCCGATCCGGAAGTAGTTGAAGAGGAGCTTGGCGCCGGTGATCGCGGCGAGCATCTCCACGATCTCGTCGCGCTCGGCGAAGCTCCACAGGATGGGCGTGATCCCGCCCAGGTCCAGGGCGTACCAGCCTATGAACAGCATGTGGCTGGCGATCCGGTTCAGCTCGCCGGTCAGGACCCGGATGTACTCCGCCCGCCGCGGGACCTGGATGTCCAGCAGCTTCTCGAAGGACATCACCGGGCTCCACTCGCAGAAGAGGGAGGCGACGTACTCCAGCGGGTCGAGGTGGCTGATGATCTGGTGGAAGTCGGAGTTCTCGGCGATCTTCTCAACGCCCCGATGGAGGTAGCCCAGGACCGGGTCCAGGTCCACCACCTGCTCGCCGGAGATCTTGAGGACCACCCGCAGGACGCCGTGCGTGGACGGGTGCTGGGGTCCCATGTTCAGGAGCATCTCGCCGTCCCTGAGGTCGTAGAACTCCCGCTGGCGCTCGGTTCGAGCCAGCGGGATCGGCTCGAAGATCCCGGCGTGCTCGAGCGGGATCGTGAGCGAGGGATCGTCAAGGCTGGGGCGGGTAGGGGTGGTCATCGCGTGTCCTGGGCTAGCGGGCCGTGGCCGTGCGCCGGACCGTGGTCGCGGCTGCGTCGGCGGGCGTCGGTGCATCCTCCATCGGCCGCACGCCGCCGCCAGGAGAGCGCGACGCGTCGTCCGGGAGGTGGAAGTCCTTGCGGAGCGGGAAGCTCACGAAATCGTCCGGCAGGTAGATCCGGCGCAGGTCGCGGTTGCCCTCGAAGACGAGGCCGAACATGTCGTACGCCTCGCGTTCCATCCACTCCGCGCCCTTCCAGAGGAACGTGATGGACGGGATGCGCGGCTGATCGCGCGGGATCCCGTCGGCCACGACGCGGAGCCAATCCGGCGTCACGACGCTCCAGAGGTGGTAGACCACCTGGAAGTCCGTCCCCGTGTCGACCCCGGCGAGGTCGCCCAGGTACTCGAACCGGAGGCGCGGGTCGTCGTGGAGGGTCCGCATGACCTGCGGGACGTCCCCGGGGCGGATCCGCATCTCCGTCTCGTCGTGGCGCTGGCGCACGGGGCCTGTCAGGACATCCCCGAAGGTTCGCTCGATGAGCGCCCGGAAGGCACGGTCCATGGGCTACACCTGGTCCGGCACGGTGGGACCGATCGCCCGCTCCGGCCAATGGCCACGGCGCTCCTTGACCAGCTGCTGCAGCTTCATCATCCCGTAGATCAGGCCCTCCGGCCGGGGTGGGCAGCCCGGCACGTAGACGTCCACCGGGAGGACGCGGTCGATCCCCTGGACCGTGCTGTAGCTTCGCTTGTAGCGTCCGCCTGAGCAGGTGCAGTCACCCATCGCGACGCACCACTTCGGCTCCGGCATCTCCGCCCAGAGGCGCACCAGCGGATCGGCCATCTTCGTGGTGAGCGTTCCGGCCACGATGAGCACGTCCGCCTGGCGCGGCGAGGCGCGGAACGGGAACATCCCCCAGCGGTCGATGTCGTGGCGGCTGGTGGCGGCGGACATCATCTCGATCGCACAGCAGGCAAGGCCCGAGAGGAGCGGCCAGAGGCTGTTCATCCGGATCAGGTCCAGGACGTAGTCCGCCTTCGTGGGGACGATGTCCAGGCCGCCCCAGCGCGCGTCGTCGCGGCGGCCCTCGCCGGACTCGTCGTAGCGCCGCAACTCCAGGCGCGGGTCGTCCTCCAGCGCGCCGCCGCCGTAGGCCGCCGGGTCCTCGGGCCGCCAGAGCGCGTTCGGCACGACGATCGCCTCGACCAGCGCGTCCTCCGCGGTCGTCGCGAGGACCGGCAGGCCCGGGTTGCGCGCGCCGCGCTCCGTCAGCGCCACGTGAGCACCCCCTTGCGCCACGCGTATGCGAGCCCCAGCAGGAGGATCCCGACGAAGAGGAACATGGAGCTCAGGACGCCGGGGATCGGGTCGCGAATGACGAGCGCCCACAGGAAGATGAAGATCACCTCGATGTCGAAGGCGACGAAGAGGAGGGCGTACAAGTAGTACGAGACGCCGAAGCGGCCGTGCGTGTCGCCGTAGGTGTCGATCCCGCTCTCGTACGGGAGGCCCTTGCCCCGGCTGCCCCGCGTCCGGTGGCTGATGAGCCACGAGAGCCCGATCACCAGGAAGACGAACGAGATGCCGGCGCAGGCGAAGCCGACGACGTACCAGATCCCTTCCATCGCACCTTTCTGCGGCCGGGCAGAGCCGCCGGCGGTCCCGATCCGGGGCTGCCAGCCGGTCCACGTCGACCCGGCGGGGGCTCGGGTGAAACGGGCGCACGCGTCGTGACCGGAGGGCCCGGGCGCGCCATCGCATCCTAGCAGGAGCGTTCCGGGGACGTGCCAGCCGTGGCAGCCGCCCCCTCGCCGCGCGACCTCGGCGGCGAGCCGGCCACGGACGTCAGCCGCCCGGTCGCCGCCCGGTGGCCACCCGGTAGGTGAGGCCGCGAAGGGGCGGCGCGCTCGAGATGCCCCGCCCCGCGAGCACCGCCCGGAAGCCCCCCAGGTGGCGGGGATCCAGGAGCCGCATCACCGCGCTCCGCAGGAGCAGCACGGCGGCTGCATCGGTCGAGCGATTCCGCTCCCGCTCCAGGAGGTCCTCGAGTCCGCACCCCGCGAGCATCTCGGCCTGCGTGGTGTCGCCCAAAATCTCGAAGCCGGCCGCGTCCAGCAGTCGCGCCAGCGTGGTGGTGTCGATGTGGGCCGTGATGTCGCGCTCGCCGATGTCGCGGTATGGCGCGTCGGGCGACCCGTCGGCAGCGTGCCCGCGGTACGTCATCAGCGTGCCGGCGCGGCGTCGCGGGCCGTAGAGCTCGGGCGCCGGCGCGCCGTAGTCGATCACGAGGACGATCCCCGCGGAGAGCGTGGCGGCCACCTCCGCGACCCAGCCGTCGAGCGCAAGGCAGAGCTCCGCCCGCTGTCCCTCCGCGAGCCTGACGCCGGCCGCGGCGAGTGCGTCGAGGCGGGCCTCGATCGCCGGCGTGGACGGCGACAGGAGGAGCTCCGTGAACGCGCCGCCGGCCGTGACGCCCACGTGGACTTCCCGCGGCCTCCCGTCGCGGATCTCCACGGCGCAGACGGGGAGCGCGTCCAGGAACTCGTTGGCCACCACGGCGCCAACGACCCGGGCGGCGCCGGTGGGCGGCGCGGCGGCAGTGGGTGGCGCGACGAGGGGCAGGCCCGCGGAGGCCGTCCGCTCCTCCAGTTCGGCACGCCGGTGCGGGTTCAGCTCGATGGGCGCATAGGCCAGGGCCTCCGCGAGCGGCGAGCGATCGTCCCGGAGGCCCGCGAGGACCGCGAGGGCCAGCGTCCCCGCGCCCGCCCCGTACTCCACGAGCGTGAACGGGTCCGGCCG
>JANXWH010000092.1 GCA_025351245.1 Chloroflexota bacterium
TCCTCGCGATAGTGGAAGATCGGGCGGACCAGGAGGTCCTCGCCCTTGAGCGCCCGGAAGTCGCGCTCGACCGCGGACAGGCGCTTGTACGTCTCGACCACCGCCTCGGCGTCGAGCCGCTCGACCGAGACGCTCGTGCGGATCACGTACAGCCCGTCGAGCGCGGCCTCCTGCGCGATCGCGTCGGTCCGGCGGCGATAGGCGAAGGCGCCATCGGCAATGTCGAGCTCGAAGTGCTTGGCCATCTTCTTTCGGTCGACGACCCGGCCCGCCCGCAGGCCGATCGCGGCGGCGGTCCGCAGCCGACCCCGCTCGACGAGCCGGGCGACCTTCGCCAGCTCGGCCTCGGTCGCGGCAAGGAGCGCCTCGCGCTTGCGCGCCCGCTCTTCCGCCAGGACCGGGTTGCGACAGACGACCAGCCGCTCGCCCGGGAAGTCAGGTGAGCTGATCTCGACGAGGTTGCGCTCGTCGAACAGGCCGAGCTGGAGGTCGCCCGCCTCGACCAGGGAGCGGATGGCCGGCGCCCGCAGGCAGCTTACCCAGCCGATCCCGCCGAGCTCGCGCAGGCGTCCGATCCGGGCACTCGTCAGCATCCCGCGGTCGCCGACCAGGACGATGTCGGTGAGGCCGAAGCGGGAGCGGATCTTGTCAACCTGGGCCGCGAGGGTGGCCGGATCGGCGGTGTTGCCGGCAAAGGCCTCGACCGCGACCGGGCAGCCCCGCTCGTCGGTCACCAGGCCGAACACGATCTGGCGCCGGTCCGGCCGATGATCGCGCGAATGGCCGAAGGCGGCGAGCGGGCAGTGGGTCCCTTCCACGTAGGTCGAGCTGACGTCATAGAGGACGAGCGAGCCCGATCCGAGATGCCGTCGGGCGAGGGCCCGCTCGATGCGCGCCTGGCGGGCGAGCAGCCAGTCCATTGCCCCATACAGCTCGTCCTCGGTCGCCTCGGCCACGTCGAGGACCTGCCCCAGGGTGCTCTGCCCGAGGGTGCGCGCCGTGGCGAGCTTGGAGCACGGGGCGAGGAGGCGGGCCACCACCAGCGCCACCGCGAGGTCGCGGCTCCGCGATGGGCGCCGGTCGAGGAGCGCCTCGAGGCCGAGTGAGCGGAGGGTGCCGAGGACCGCGGCGACGTGGCCGTGGGGGGTGCTGCGCACAATCCGGAACGCATCACCGGCGGCCACCAGGTGCTCCCCCCGCAGGCTGCGCTCGATCGCCTCGATCACCGCGGGCGGCAGCGCGGTCAACGAGGCGAGGGTCCGATGCTTGACCTGGCGCCCGACCCGGTACGACTGGCGGAGCAGGACCGAGACGTACTCCTTCCCGCCCTGCACGTGTCGCACTCTGGCCACGTGCATCGCCCCGCTTGCCCGCCTAGACATGCGCCAACTATCGCACATCTCCCGCCAATGTCAAGCCATACTCTGGCTACATCAGGAAGGTCTCATCAGGACACACTGCCGCACGAACAGCATGGGAGCCGTGCTCAGGACGGGCGAGTCAGCGCGTGGAAGTTCGGGCTAGCCGGTTCGCATGTCGAGGCGACGGATGCGGTCGGTCAAGTCGCGGATCCCGCCGGGAAGCAGATGGGATGCCCGCGACGCAACCTGACCGGCCCGCAGGATCGGTACCTCCGAGGCGTGAGCGTACCGGAGCCTGACCTCCCAGCGCTCCCGGGCCATCCCGCTCCGACCGCGTGTGGTCTTGGCATCCGGATGCTTCGTCATCCCGGCGAGCGGCTGGTCCACGAACTCGGGCTGCCGGATCCGGCCGATCCTGAGGAACAGCTCCATGTCCATCACGTAGTGAAGCGTTTCGTCCAGCATCCCGACCATCTCCAGGGCCTCGCGTCGGATGAATGCGGCGGGCTGGGGGATGACGTTATGCGACCGGACCATCGTTCGGCGACTGTACGGCCAGCCGACCTCGGCAAGCGTGTCTCCTTGCCGATCCACGAGCTCGGCGCGCCCGTAGACGACCAAGGTATCCGGGTGGGCATTCATGTACTCCGCCACCCACCGAAGGGACCCGGGCAGGTAGTAGTCGTCGGAGTTGAGCCAGGCGACGATCTCGCTTGACCCTCGCGACCAGCCCGCATTGATGGCTGCCGACTGGCCACCGTCCGGCTGACTCACCCA
>JANXWH010000137.1 GCA_025351245.1 Chloroflexota bacterium
GACGAGCTCGACCCTCAACTTCCCCGTCCGCGACAACCGGGCCAATGGGGTGACGGTGGCCCTCGGCGCGGGGGGCACCCTGTCCGCTACCTACGTCACCGGAACCGCCGGGCCCACCGCCCAGGTCATCTTCGACGTGACCGGGTACTTCCAGTAGGGAGGGGAGATCCGGGGATCCGTGTGCGCTGCGGACGACGTTCGGCATCGCGGCCAGCGCCGTACGCTTCATTGAGCAGACCCCGCCGCCGTCACGCCAGCTTGCCCGGTCCCGGCGCCCGGGAGGACCATCGGGTGAGTCCGGGGGCTTGTCCGGGTGCGGTCGGGTGGATGAGTCCCGCCCACCGGGGCACGCGGTCGATCTCCGGGGTTGAGCGTCCGCCCCCAGCGGTCGCGGCCGCGGTCCACTCGCCTACACTGCGCCCATGGTTGACCTCGTGCCCGCCACGTCGACGCCGGCCTCGCCTGAATCGCCGCCCGCCGAACCGCGCCCCGGGCCCTGGATCGCCCTCCCGACCTATAACGAGGCGGAGAACCTGGAGCCAATCGTCGCGGCGATCCTGGCCGCGCTCCCGGCCGCCACGCTCCTCGTCGTCGACGACGGGTCGCCGGATGGCACGGGGCAGATCGCCGACCGGCTCGCCGCGGCCGACACCCGCGTGCACGTTCTCCACCGGACCGCGAAGGCCGGTCTCGGCCGCGCCTACCTGGCGGGGTTCCGCGTTGTGCTGGACGGTGGCGCGACGGCGGTGATCCAGATGGACGCGGACTGGTCGCACGATCCGGCCGCGCTCCCCGGGCTCCTGGCACCCATCGCCGACGGCTCGGCCGACCTCGTCATCGGCTCGCGGTACACGCCCGGGGGGCGCGTCGTGGACTGGGGGGTGGCACGCCGCCTGGTCAGCCGCGGTGGCAGCCTCTTCGCCCGACTCGTGCTCGGCCTCCCCGCCGGCGACCTGACCGGGGGCTTCAAGGCCTGGCGGGCCGAGACGCTCGCGACGATCGACTTCGACGGCGTGCATGCCGGCGGCTACGTGTTCCAGATCGAGATGACGTACCGCGCCAACCGTCTCGGCGCCCGTATCCGCGAGGTCCCGATCACGTTCCGGGATCGGCGGGTTGGCCAGTCCAAGATGAGCCGCCGCATCGTCGTCGAGGCGCTCGTCGTGGTCTGCAAGCTTCGCGTCGACGAGCTGCGGGGCCGGGGGCCCCGTCGCGCGCGATGAGGCTGGGGACGGGCCCGGCCCCAGCCGACCCAGCCGGCACCCGCGTCCTGCTGGATGTCCGCCCGCTCCAGGACCCGGAGCGCGCCCCGGTCACCGCCGCCTACCTGCGCCGGCTGCTGACTGCCTACGCCGCGACGCCGCTGCCGGGCGAGTCGTTTGTCGCGCTTCTCGACCTCGGCGCCGAGGATCCCACGGCTGAGTTCCCCGGCCTTTCGCTGGCGGGGCGGCGCCGGCTCCCGCCCACCCGGATCTTCCGCTCGGGAGCGCTCACGCTCGACCCGTTCTTCGTCCGCGCGGCGGGTCTCGGGGCGGGTCGCGGTGCCACCGCGGCGGGGGCCGTCGGGGTTGTCGCGCACGCCGTCGCCGGGGCGCTCCCGATCGGTCCCGGCCTGCCGGTGGTCGCGACGCTCCTGGACCTGGCGTCGTGGGAGCTGCCGGAGCAGTACCAGCGGACGCCTGCCGCGCGCTTCGGCCAGCGGCTTCGGGCGCAGCTCCTGCGCGACGCGGCCTGCGTGCTGGTCGGTAGCGACGCGGTGGCGGTCGCGGCCGTCCGCCTCCTCCGGCTGCACCCTGCCCGGGTGCGCATCGTGCCGCTCGCGGGGGGCGACGCGCTCCGCCCGCCCGAACCCGCCGGCACGCTGGAGGGCGACGCGTCGCGGGCACGTCTCGCGGCCGAGCGCGAGCGATTCGGCCTGCCGGAGCGGTACTTCGTCTACCCGGGCCGCTACGACGCGCGGCAGGACGTGGGAACGCTGCTCGCGGCGCTCGGGCGCCTCGCGTCGGGCGGCCGCCCGACGCGGCTGGCGAAGACCGTGGCATGGCCACCGCGGGTCCTCGTGCTGGGCGCCTCGCCGGACGACCGCGCCGCGCTTGCGCGCCAGGCGTTCGAGGCGGGCGTGGGGCATGCGCTCGCATTCGCGCCGGGCCTGGCCGCGGAGCGGGCCGCGCTGCTGCGCGCCGGGGCCTGGGCCTCCCTCCACCCGGTGCTCGCCGATGCGACGGCGCTGCCGGTCCTCGACGCGCTGGCGACGGGGACGCCGATCGTGGGGAGCGCGGTCGGGGCGGTTCCGGAGGCCGTGGGATCGGCCGGGCTGCTGGTGCCACCGCGCGACCCGGACCGCCTCGCGGCCGCTCTGCGCGCGGCCTGGGCGGAGGAGCGGGTCCACCGCGCGATCGCC
>JANXWH010000138.1 GCA_025351245.1 Chloroflexota bacterium
ATCGGCCGGCCGGCCGATGGCCGCCGAATCCAGCCGGAAGGCAGGAGCCGTACAGAGCACGTTCGTGTCGCCGGCGCGGGCGGATGGTACCGTGCCAGGGTGTCCGGCCGTCGCCTCTACGTCACCGATGCGATCGTCCTCTCGCGCTTCGACTTCGGCGAGGCGGACCGGATCCTGACGCTCCTCACGCCGGAGCTCGGGAAGATCAAGGCGATCGCGAAGGGGATTCGGCGACCGACGAGCCGGATCGGCGGGGCCCTGGAGCCGCTCGCCGAGCTGCGCATCCAGCTGGCGAAGGGTCGCACCTTCGACGTCGTCACCCAGGTCACGATGCAGCACACGTGGCTGGGCCTGCGCGACGGGCTGGAGGTGACGGCCACCGCCTGGTATTGCGCGGAGCTCGCTGAGCGCTCTCTCGAGGAGCGGCACGCGGCCCTGCCGGTCTACCTGCTCCTGCGGCGCGCGTACGAGCTGCTCGACGCCGGGATGGCGCCGGCGCGGGTCGCGCGGTGGTTCGAGATGCGGCTCTGCCACGAGCTGGGTGTCCGGCCGGAGGTGGACCGCTGCGTCGAGTGCGACCGGCTGCTTGCCCCGGACGACGTGGTCCGCTGGGTTCCCGCGCTCGGCGGCGTCCTCTGCGCCAATCACGCGGGCCCCTCGGCGATGGCCGCCGGGCTCTCGACAGAGGCGCTCAAGGTGCTCAAGGCGTACCAGCGGATGGACGTCGAGGCACTGGCGGGGCTCCGCCTGCCGCCCGCGGTGGAGCGCGAGGTGGAGGAGCGGCTGGGGGCCTTCGTCCGCCACGTCATGGAGCGCGACACGCGCTCGCGCCGCTTCCTCGAAGAGGTGAAGGCTGGGTACGGGGCGGTCGCCGCGACGTCGGGAACGCCGCCCGTTCAGGCCGTGCCTGCGCCCGCGCCGTCGCCCGAAGGAGGATCCGGATGATCGACCTCACGACGACGTCAGGCGCTCGCGTGGCCGAGCGCCTGCGGAACGAGCTGGTCCTGTGGCTCACGACAGTCACCCCGAACGGCCAGCCGCAGACGTCGCCGGTGTGGTTCCTCTGGGTCGACGACGAGATCCTCCTCTTCAGCCGGGCACACACGCCGCGACCGGGGAACATCCGGGCGAACCCCCGCGTGGCGGCGAACTTCGACTCTGACGGAGACGGCGGCGATGTCGTCTCGATCGAGGGCGAGGCACGCATCGCCCGCGAGAAGACCGTGGCCGCCGACGTTCCGCCGGCCTACGTGGAGAAGTACGCCGCGAAGCTGGCGGCGTCCGGCTGGACGATGACGAGCATGCTCGTCGACTACCCGGTGGAGATCCGGATCCGGCCGACCCGCATCCGCGCCTGGTAAGGGCCCGGCGGGCCCGCGTCCCGGCGGCAGCGCGGGCGTCTGGTACGATCCGCCGGACCGTCCTCCCGTCCGCGCATGCCACGCGCGGGCCCCTCGTGGAGCTGCATCCCGTGACCGATCCCCAGCCCGATCCGAACGCGGTGGCGCCCGCCGTCGCGAACCTCGACGTCATCGTCAGCCTGGCGAAGCGACGCGGCTTCGTCTTCCCCTCGTCGGAGATATACGGCGGCATCAATGCCGTCTGGGATTACGGGCCGCTCGGCGTGGAGCTGAAGAACAACGTCAAGCGCGCCTGGTGGCGGGCGATGGTCCAGGAACGCGACGACATCGTGGGCGTGGACGCCGGCATCCTCATGCATCCGCAGGTGTGGGTGACGTCGGGCCACGTGGGGTCGTTCAGCGATCCCCTCGTGGAGTGCGCATCGTGCCGCCGGCGCTACCGGCTCGACGAGCTGCCGGGCACCGAGGAGCTGACCCAGACCGACATCGCTGACCCGGAGATCGTCGAGCGCCTGAAGCTGGCCTGCCCGGCCGACGGCGGGAAGCTCTCCGCCCCTCGCCGCTTCAACCTGATGTTCAAGACGTACATGGGCCCGGTGGAGGAGGACGCTGCGATCGTCTATCTCCGCCCGGAGACTGCCCAGGGCAGCTACGTCAACTTCAAGAACGTCAGGGAGTCGACCCGCAAGAAGCTCCCGTTCGGCATTGCCCAGATCGGGAAGAGCTTCCGCAACGAGATCAGCCCGGGCAACTTCGTGTTCCGGATGCGCGAGTTCGAGCAGATGGAGATGCAGTACTTCGTCCGGCCGGGCGAGGGCGCCGCAAAGGCGTTCGAGGAGTGGTTGCCCAAGCGCATGGCCTGGTACGAAGCCTACGGCGTCAGCAGGTCGCGCCTGCGCTTCCGCGAGCACGCGCCCGACGAGCTGGCGCACTATGCGAAGAAGGCGATCGACGTCGAATATCGCTTCCCGTTCGGCTGGAAGGAGCTGGAGGGGATCCACAATCGCGGCGACTGGGACCTGGGCAACCACGCGAAGGCCTCCGGCGAGAACCTGGAGTACTTCGACCCGGCAACCGAGGAGCACTTCATCCCGTGGGTCGTGGAGACGGCGGCCGGCGCCGACCGGGCCGCGTTCACGTTCCTCATCGACGCCTATCGCGAGGAGGAGGTCAGGGGCGAGAAGCGGGTCGTGCTGGGGATCCACCCGGACCTCGCGCCGTACAAGGTCGCCGTGCTCCCGCTCCTCAAGAAGCGGCCCGAGATCGTGGAGCTCTGCCACCGGATCAAGGACGACCTCAAGAGGCAGACGATGGCGGTCTACGACGACACGGCCGCGATCGGCAAGCTCTACCGACGCCAGGACGAGATCGGCACGCCGTGGTGCGTAACGGTGGACGTGGATTCGCTCGAGGACGGCAACGTCACGGTCCGCGACCGCGACGCCATGACCCAGGAACGGATCTCCGCGGGCCAGGTCACCCGGTACATCACCGACAAGCTGGACGCGGCACGACCTCGAGGGCTGTAGCCGCCCTGGCGCGGCGCGCCCCCCGCCCGGGGCGGCGCGGTCCCCGCTAGTGTCCCGTCGACGCCGCCGATACGGTGGCGAACGCCTCGTCCACGGGTGGGTATTCCCCGCGCAGCCACGCGTCCACGGAACCGGCCGCGCGCTTGCCGTCGCCCATCGCGAGGATGACCGTGGCCGCCCCGCGCACGATGTCGCCGCCAGCGAACACGCCCGGCAGGGACGACATCCCGTGCTCGTCGGTGACGATGTAGCCCGCCTGGTTCAGCGCGAGGTCCGGCTCGGACGCGGTGAGCAGCGGATTCGAGCGCGTCCCGATCGCCACCACGACCATCTCGCAGTCGATGACGAACTCGGAGCCCTCGATCGGGATCGGGCGCCGCCGGCCGGACCCGTCCGGCTCGCCGAGCTCCATCCGGATGCACCGGATGCCGCTGACCCAGCGGTTCTCGTCGCCGATCACCTCGAGCGGCGCGACCTGCAGCTCGAAACGGATCCCTTCCTGCTCCGCGTGGTGGACCTCCTCCGCGCGCGCGGGCAGCTCGGCCTTGCCGCGCCGGTAGACGATGGTCGCCTCATCCGCTCCCAATCGCTTCGCGGTCCGGACCGAGTCAACGGCGACGTTTCCGCCGCCGACCACGACGACCCGGTGGCCCTTGAGGACCGGCGTGTCGGACTCGGGGTTCCAGGCGCCCATCAGGTTGACGCGCGTCAGGTACTCGTTGGCCGAGTAGACGCCCTTGTAGTTCTCGCCCGGCACGTTCATGAAGACCGGCAGCCCGGCACCCACCGCGAGGAAGACGGCATCGAAGCGCTCGCGCAGCTCTCGCAGGGTGTACGTGCGGCCGATGATCGCGTTGGTCTCGATCTTCACCCCGGACGCCTTCAGCCGGTCCACCTCCTGCTGGACGATGTCCTTGGGGAGTCGGAACTCGGGGATTCCGTAGATGAGGACGCCGCCGGCCGCGTGGAACGCCTCGAAGACCGTGACGTCGTGGCCCTTCTTGACCAGCTCGCCGGCGGCCGTCAGGCCGGCCGGACCGGAGCCGACGACGGCGACCGTGCGACCGGACGAGGTCGCTGCAGCCGACTTTGACCGGTCCGGGTTCGCCATCGCCCAGTCGGCGACGAAGCGCTCCAGCGAGCCGATCGCAACCGACGCGCCCTTCTTCGCACGGACGCAGCGGGCCTCGCACTGGATCTCCTGGGGGCAGACCCGTCCCGTGACGCACGGGAGCGCGTTGTCGTCGAGGAGCGACGCGGCGGCGCCGTCCATGTCCCCGACGCGGAGCCGCTCGATGAAGAGCGGGATGTTGACCCGCACGGGGCAGCCGTCGATGCAGACGGGGTTCCTGCACTGGAGGCAGCGTTCCGCCTCCAGCATCGCCAGCTGCTGCGAATAGCCCAAGTTCACCTCGCGGAAGTTGGCCGCCCGCAGGAGCGCATCCTGCTCGGGCATACCGCTGCGATCGATGGTCATCCGCTCCTTCGGCGAGAGCGGATGGTCGAACGCCGGGGTGAATGCCGAATCGCCATGGGACGCGCCCGGATCCCCCGTCTCGGGAGTCGAGGCCAGGGTCGGCTGGTCGGTCATTCGCGGCGATCCCCCGCGGCCGCGGCCGCCTCCTGTCTCTCGGTAGTCGTCGCGAGACCCGGGATCAGGCAGGTCCCGCCGACGGCATCCGCGGCGTCCTCCTGTGCGGCGGCCCGGCGGCGGTGCGCGACCTCGGTCGCGTGCGCCTCGAATTCCCGGTAGGTGCCCAGCCGATCGGCGAGCTCGCGGAAGTCGACCTGGTGCGCGTCGAACTCGGGCCCGTCCACGCACGCGTAGAGGGTCTTGCCGCCCACCGCGACGCGGCAGCCGCCGCACATCCCGGTCCCGTCCAGCATGATCGCGTTGAGCGAGGCGAAGGTCGGGACGCCGTATGGCCGGGTCACCTCCGCGACCGCCCGCATCATCGGGACCGGGCCGACCGCGTAGACCGCGTCCACGCCGCCCGCCTCGATCACGTCCCGGAGCGCGTCAGTCACGAATCCGTGGCGCCCGTAGCTCCCGTCGTCCGTGCAGGTGATCACCTCGCCGGCGCGCCGGAGCTCGTCCTCGAAGATGACCCACTCCTTCGAGCGGCCGCCGATCACGCTGATCACCTCGACCCCGCGGGCGGCGAGCCCGAGCGCGATCGGGTGGACCACGGCCGTTCCGACGCCACCGCCGACGCAGACCGCCCGTCCGTGATCGATCAGCTCGGTGGCCTTGCCGAGTGGGCCGGCAACGTCGGCGATCGTGTCGCCGGGCCGGAGGGCAACCAGGTCCTCCGTGCTCTTGCCCACGGCCTGGATCACGAGCGTGATCGTGCCGCGGTCGGCATCGGCGTCCGCGATCGTGAGCGGGATCCGCTCCGCGCCGGGCGCGCGGTGGACGATGACGAACTGGCCGGGCTTGCGGATCTCGGCGATGCACGGCGCCTCGATGACCAGGCGGGTCACGTTCGGCGAAAGCTGGGCCTTGTCAATGACGGCGTGCATGGAAACTCCCGGTCAGGGTAGGCATGTTCGACACCATCATGCGCGCACGGCGGAATTCGATCCATGCGCAAGGGTGCATGGATCGATGGGCCGAAAGTCACATCGCCGCCGGGACCGGGCCCGGGGCTTGCTGCGGGATCTCTCGGCCGCCCGGGGGACCGGACACAGGACGCGGACGGGCCACTCCGCGGGCCCGGGACCGGCGCTCCCACGAGGCCCGTGCCGGCCGGCAAACCCGTGATCGGATGACACGATCGGGATTGGCCTCGCGGAGCGTGGAAACGCGGCGAATCATGAGGTTGGCCGCGTTTCCGAGCACGCCACGGCCCTGGCCGATCGGCTCAGCCGATAGACCGGGCCACCCGGACCCTGCGGGCCCTCGTTCCCCGGACGGAAGGCAAGCGGGCTGGCACGCGCAGTGGGATGCGTACGCCGTGACCGCGCCCGTCCCAGAGCGGACGACGCCTGGCTCCTTCGGCCGTGCGCCCGGATGAGTCCCGATTCGACGTCAGATGGCGACTGCCGTCATGGCCGGGACGATCGCCTCGGTCGGGCAGATCTCGACGCCGACGCAGCCACCGATCGCGACACAATCGCGGCACACGTGGGGATCGACGAGGTAGACCTCGCCTGCCTTTGAGATGGCCCCGCAGGGGCACTCGGGCTCGCAGTTTCCGCACCCGATGCAGTCGTCCGTGATGGTGCTGGCCATGTCCGGGCCTCGTCTAGACAGCGGTGGCGGCGGTGGCGGCGGCGCCGCCCGCCGCATCGCCCTGGCCGGGGGGACTGCCGGCGGCGGGCTGGTGTTGATGCCACTCCTGGTGTCCGGGTCGCGGGTCGCCGGGAGCGGCCCCGGTGTGGAGGTGCACCCGGGGCGCATCTACCGACATGTGGAGGCTGTCCTTGTTGCAGACGTCGATGCAGACGCCGCAGGCGATGCAGCGGAGCTGCTCGATTGCGAAGAAGCGATCCTCGCGCGAGACCGTGAGCGCGACCGTGGGACAGCGTCGCGCGCACAGGCCGCAGAAGACGCAGGTGTCCAGGTCGAACTCGATGGTCCCGCGCGTGCCCGGGAAGCGCGGGCGGACCTCGCTGGGGTAGCGACGCGTGGCGGGGCGCGACAGCAGGTTGCGCAGCGATCGCCCGACCATCGGCAGGTTGAACGGGTTGGTCATCTCAGCGCTCCGTGCAGCTGATGCAGGGATCGATGGTCATGATGATGTTCGGGACGTCCGCGAGATCGCAGCCCTTGACCAGCTTGATCATGGCCGGGATGTTCGCGAAAGTCGGCGTTCGCGCGCGGAAGCGCTCTAGGTACTTCGTGCCGTTCGCCTTGATGTAGTAGATGACCTCGCCGCGGGGCTGCTCCAGCCGCTCGAAGGTCTCGCCGGTCGGGAGGCCGCGCACCTTCGTCTCGATCGGCGCGCCCTCGCCTTTCGGCATCCGCTGCACGGCCTGGCGGATGAGGTCGATCGACTGAGAGATCTCGCGCACGCGGACAACGACCCGGGCGAGGCAATCTCCGGCGGTCTCGAGCACGGGCTCGAAATCCAGGTGGTCGTAGAGGTACGTGCCGGTGAGGCGCGTGTCGAGCGGGATGCCGGAAGCGCGCGCCATCGGGCCGACTGCGTCGACGGCGTGTGCGTCCTCGCGGGTGAGGATGCCGACGCCGCCCAGGCGGTGGCGGATGGAGGGGTCGGTCTCGAAGATCCGGGCGGTCTCGGCGAAGCCGGCCCCCAGCTGCTGCAGCTTCTCCACGATCGCGACGAGCTCGGAATCCGAGATGTCGCGGCGCACGCCGCCGATCCGGTTGACCGAGAAGATGATCCGGCCGCCGGTCGTCTTCTCGAAGATGTCCAGGACCTCCTCGCGCGTCCGCCAGCAGTGCATGAAGAGGTTCTCGAAGCCGAACGCATCCGCGCCCAGCCCAAGCCACAGGAGGTGGCTGTGGATGCGGGACATCTCGGCCCAGATGAGGCGCAGCCAACTGGCGCGCTCCGGGACCTCGACGGCCATGATCTTTTCCATGGCCACGGCATAGCCCATGCCGTGCATGAAGCTGCAGATGCCGCAGATGCGCTCCACGACGTAGCCGAACTCGGTGAACTCGACGCGCTCGACCATCATTTCCAGGCCGCGGTGGATGTAGCCAATCGTGGGGATCGCGTCCACGACCTTCTCGTCCTCGAGGACGAGGTCCAGGACGATCGGCTCGGGCAGTACCGGGTGCTGCGGCCCCATGGGGACCACGGTCCGTTTCATGCCTTCTTCCCCATGGCTTCCAGGCGGGCCCGGATCGCGCTGGGGGCGAAAGGCACGATGGTCGCGGTCTTGTAGAGTTGGCCCTTGAGGTCGAGCGCGATCCCGGTCACGTTGACCCCGAAGAGTTCCCGCATCTCGTTCTCGTAGAGGAACGCGGCGCCGAAGAGCCCCGAGATGCTGGGCACCTCCTCGCCGGGCAGGATCTGCTCGCGCAGGTGCTCGAATGCGCCGTCCTTGGCGAACGACCAGCTCACGTCGAATGCGCCGTGCTCCATGGCCTCCGTGGGCAGGATGCTCGTGGCGTTGATGATCGCCAGCCGCCAGCCGTCCTTCTGGTACTCGCCGACGCGGCCGAGGAACGCCTTGCGGTCCATCACGCGCTCCTCTTGTGCTTGAGCTCGAGCGCCGCGATGCCCTGGACGACGCCGTCGATGATGCTTTCGGGGCGGGCGGCGCAGCCCGGGACGTAGACGTCCACGGGGATCACGTGGTCGATGCCGCCCTGGATGTTGTAGGCGCGGGCGAAGATGCCGCCCGAGCAGGCGCAGGCTCCGACCGCGACGACCACCTTGGGGTCGGGCATCTGCCGGTGGAGGTTCTGGATGATCTCGATGTTCCGCTCGTTGACGCTGCCCGTCACGAGCAGGATGTCGGCGTGCTTCGGGTTGCCCGTGTTCACCACGCCAAGGCGCTCGACGTCGTACAGCGGGGTCAGGCAGGCCAGGACCTCGATGTCGCAGCCATTACAGCTCGACCCGTCGTAGTGGAGGATCCAGGGCGAGCGCTTGAAGAGGGACACGTGACTCACCTGGCCAGGAGGAAGAGCGCGAGCACGTTGCCGCCCGTGAACAGCAGGGTGACGGTCCAGGTCGACCGAAGGACCAGCTGCCACTTGGCCCGCGAGGTCGAGTTGTCAACCAGGACCTCCAGGCCGTAGGCAATCGCGAAGGCGAGCAGCCCGAGCGTCACGCTCCAGTTGAAGAAGAGCAGGACGAAGACGCACAGCAGCGCGGACTCGTACCAGTGGGCCAGCTCCACGTAGCCCAGCAGCCGCCCGGACATGTCCGACGTCAGCCCGTTGACCAGTTCCTGGTGAGGGTGATGGGAGGTCGAGATGTCGAAGGGCGACTTGCGGAGCTTGATCGTGGCCACGAACAGGAACGCCAGGAGCACGCCCGGCAGCTGCAGCGCGACCAGCACCGGGGAGGCGAGGACACCCTGGAAGGTGCTCTCGCCGGTCACCTTGCAGATGGCGGCCAGCATGAGGATGAAGAACGGCTCCGAGGCCAGCAGGACCACCAGCTCACGCTCCGCCCCGGCGAAGCTGTACGGCGAGTTGACCGAGCCCGCGGCCAGGACGAGACACAGGGCCGCGAGGGCGAAGACGAACGCGATGAAGATGAGGTCGGTGCCCCCGAGGACCAGCGCGCCGGCCGCGGCCATGAAGCCGAGGTGGCCCAGGAGCAGCGGCTCGACGACCGGGTTGACCTGTCGGGTCTCCTTCTCGAAAAGCTTGCCCACGTCGTAGAACGGCTGCAGAAGCGGTGGCCCTACGCGGCCCTGCATCCGGGCGCTGACGATCCGGTCCACCCCGGCCAGGAGGCCGCCGAAGAGCGGGGCGACGACGACGAACAGGAGGCCGTAGACAAGCGGGCTCATGCGCGCACCACCATGCCGAACAGGACCATCGCGGTGAGGATCACCCCGCAGACGAGCGTCCCCGCCCGGAAAACGAGGGCCCCGTCGATCACGCCCTCGAGGTAGTAGTTGCGCAGGGTCACCGTCCGGGTTCCCCCCAGCGCCGCACCCATCAGGTGGCCGGCGTTCGCCGTGCGTCCGCTCGTGTAGAAGTCGGCGAGGTCATAGCCCGACGCACGCGAGGCCCAGAGCGCAAGTGCCGGCAGGAAGAGCACCGCGACGAGCATCACGATGACCATCGCGGGGTCGAGGTGGAGGAAGGCGCGCGGCGCGGCCGAGAATGCCGTCAGGGCGTACGGACCCACCACGTGCTCGGAGATCAGCCCGAGGCCGGCGGTCACCCCGATCACGCCGACCGCAAGGGCGGTCTCGGCGAACCACTCGTAGCGCGTCACGCGGTCCTCGACGGAGCGCTCGTACGGCTCGATGCCGCGCATGGAGAGGATCTTGATGAGGAGCTTGCCCCAGTAGAAGATCGTCAGCGAGCTCCCGAAGGCCATGATGATGAGGAATGCCGCGCCCGCGAAGCCCGGGACCTCCAGGAAGGCGCGGATCGCGGCCCACTTCGCCACCACGATGCCGAACGGCGCGATGAACATCCCGGCGATCCCGGTGAGGGCGAGGACGCTCACCCGCGGCATCCGGCTGAGGAGCGTGTCGAAGTTTTCCATGTCCTTCGTGTAGAGCCGGTTCTCCAGGGTCCCCACCACGAGGAAGAGGAGGCTCTTGGCCACCGCGTGGAAGATCACGATCATCACGCCCACCCAGACCAGCTCCGGCGTGCCGATCCCCGCGGCACCGACGATCAGGCCCAGGCTACCGATGGTCGAGTAGGCCAGGACCTTCTTCGTGTTCTGCTCGGTCACGGCGACAATCGAGACGAAGAGGAACGTGAGCAGGCCGACGAAGGCGACCATCGTCCCGACCGCGGACCCGGCCATGGCCGGCGAGAGGCGCAGCAGCAGGAAAACCCCCGCCTTGACCATGGTGCTGGAGTGGAGCAGTGCCGAGGTGGGGGACGGGGCGTACATCGCGCCCAGGAGCCAGGAGGAGAACGGCATCTGGGCGCTTTTCGTGATCCCCGCGAGCGAGATGAGGGCGATCGCGGGGAGGAGCGCCGCGGCGGCCGGCCCGGCCGTCAGCTTCGCCAGGTCCAGGCCGCCGGGCTGGCCCGCCAGCAGCAGGATCGCCACCGAGAAGCCCAGCCCGCCCAGCAGGTTCATGTTGAGCGCATCAAAGGCGTAGCCCACCGTCTCCTTCGTGCGGGTGTAGCCGATCAGGAGGAACGAGCAGAGGGTCGTGATCTCCCAGAAGACGTGCAGCAACGGGAGGTCATTCGAGACGACCAGCCCGAACATGGCCGCCAGGAACAGGAAGAGCAGGAAGAAGAAGGAGGTGCGCCGGCCCCCGATCCGCGGGTTCGAGCGCTGGTAGTCGCGCATATACCCAAGGGCGTGGATGCAGATCAGCGGCCCCACGATTCCGATCACCAGGACCATCACCATGGTGAGCCGGTCGAACCAGAAGAGCCGCTGCGGGTCGGGCTCCGGCAGGTGGCCGCCCAGGTCCAGGTAGAGCGCGATGCCGAGCTGGGCCAGGGCCATGATCGGTGCCAGGACCCGCCCGTTCTGCAGGCTGACCACCACTACGAAGATCGCGATGGCGGCTTCCATGACGAGGATCGCGTGCCCGGGTGTCAGGCCGCCCGGCAGCCCGAAGAAGACCGCGTCCCCGTTGCCGAACGCGAACACCGTCACCAGCGAGGCCGCGGCCACGACGACGCAGGCCAGCACGACGATGGCGTTCCGGAGTGCGCCCTTCGTGACCGCCAGGAGCACGCCGCTGACCACGAGCGGGAAGGCGACCAGGAAGACGATCAATGCGCTCATGTCATTCGCCATGCGCCCGTCGCAGCTCAGTGCGCCGCGGGGAGGAGATGGTCGACCTCGTAGACGAGCACGTCGGGCGAGACCGGCTTCTCCATGAAGCGCTGGACGGGCATCCACCCATCGTCCCGGTCCTGCGTCGCGAGCTCCCGATCGGAGATGTACTCGTCCACCCGGCTGAGCATGATCAGCGGCAGCGTGGGGAAATCGCGGGCCAGCGTCCGGGCCAGGTCGAATCCCGCCATGGCACCGTCGAGCATCGCCTCCAGCACGACCACGTCGGGCGCTCCGCGGCGAACCGCGTCGAGGCCCTCGGCGGTGGTCGAGGCTGTCGCCACGGCGTGCCCGTCCGCCTCCAGCGCGGCCGCGTTGCGCGCGATGAGATCCGCGTCGTCGTCCACGAGAAGGATGTGTGCCATTCCCGTCCAGTCCCGGCAGGCGGCGCCGCGCCACCCACCCCTCAGTCCACGGTCCTCCGGACCGGTTGATCTGCTTCGATGCCCCCCCGGAAGAGGGTATCGAACGGCACACGTTTGGCCGCCCGCAGATCGGCCCTTCGGCACATGCCCAACGGCCCGAGATGGACGGGCCGAGTCGTCCCGGGCTGCCACGTCCGGGGCCATCCGGCCGCGCGCGCTACCATGCTGGGCGTGCACGAGTTCTCGATCGCCGAGGCCCTTGCGGCCCAGGTGCAGCGCCACGCGCCCGCGGCCGGACGCGTCCGGGAAGTGGAGATCAGCGTCGGCGCGTTGCGTGGCCTGGAGCCGGAGGCGCTCCGGATGAGCTGGGAAGCCGTGACCCACGGCACCGCGATCGCGGGATCGATCCTGAACGTGGACCTCCGGCCGTGGTCCATCGCGTGCTCCACCTGCGGTCGCACCTGGACGAGCCCGGTCCCGTTCGTCGCCTGCGCCTGCGGCGACCCCGCGCCGGTGCCGACGGCGGGCGACGAACTCAATCTCGTCTCGCTCACGATCGACGAGGAGGAGGCCTGAATGCCCGAGGGTGGGCGAACGACCCGGATTCCGCTCGTCGAGCGGGTCCTGGAGGCGAACGACCAGGTCGCCGCGGTCAACCGCGCCGAGCTGGAACGCCGGGGCATCTTCTCGGTCGACCTGATCGGGGCGCCGGGCAGCGGCAAGACGGCACTCCTGGAGTCGACGCTGCGGGCGCTCAAGGGGCACCGCCGTCCCGCCGTCCTGGTCGGCGACCTGGCGACCCGGCGGGACGGCGACCGCCTCGCCCGCTGGTGCGACCAGGTGGTCCAGATCTCAACGGGCCAGGGGTGTCACCTGGAGGCGAACCAGGTCCGCGATGCGCTCGGCCAGATCGACCTGGACGCGGTGGACCTGCTCTTCATCGAGAACGTGGGGAACCTCATCTGCCCGGTGGGTTTCGACCTGGGCCAGGCGGCCAAGGTTGGCCTCTTCAGCCTCACCGAGGGCGATGACAAGGCGGCCAAGCATCCCTACCTGGTGGAGGCGGCCGACCTCCTCCTGCTCAACAAGATCGACTTGCTGCCGCACCTGTCGTTCGATCGGTCGAGCTTCGAGGCCGACGTGCGCCTGCTCAATCCCCGGGTCCCCATCCTGGACGTCTCGGCAACGACGGGCCAGGGGCTTGACGCGTGGATCACCTGGCTCGACCGGTAACCGGCCGGGTCCGCGGTTCCTTCAACCCGCGGACGCTCAGCTGCTCGCGGCCGTGGCCGCCGCCGGCTCCTTGGCCTTCGGCCAGTACAGCTCCTTCTTGACGTGGAACTGGGGGAAGCCGCGCCGCATCAGGACGCCCTCGACGTTGAGGATCATCTCGGGGTTGCCGCAGATGTAGACGACCGTCCGGTCCGCGGCGAGGTGCAGGTCCTGGCAGACGTCCGCCACCACCGCCTCGGCCCGGCCGGCCCGGCCGGCCCAGCCCCCGTTCCGCGGATCCTGCGGCCGCGACACCGTGGGCACGTAGCGGAGCGGGTACGTGGCGTCCCGCTCCATCGCCTCCAGGACATCGCGGTAGCCAAGCTCGTCCGCGAACGAGACGCCGTGGAGGACCACGGTCTTGCGCGGCTTCCCGGCCAGCTGCGTCTCGCGGATCATGGCGACGAAGGGAGCGATCCCGGTTCCCGTGGAGACGTAGAGGTGGGTCCGGTGGTCATCGGGCTCCAGCATGAAGCGGCCCTTCGGACCGATCAGCCGCATCCGCGCCCCCTCCGTGAGGCGCCACAGGAGCGTCGTGAAGCGGATCACCGGCACGAGCCGCACATAGAGCTCGTACCCATCCGTGCCGGCAACGCGCGGCGCTGACGCCACGGAGTACGGGCGCTGCCAGAGCTTGCCATCCGCGAACACGCCGGCCGTCATGTACTGGCCGGCCTCGAACGGGACGGGGTCACCGTCGAGCTTCACCCAGAAGCTCGCCAGCTCGGCCGAATGGTCTCTGCGACGGACCAGCGTGGCGTTGTACTGGGGCGCGTCCTCGGCGATGACGCGGGAGTCCTCGAGGTGATCGCTCATGCCTGGCAGGGTCTCCTGACGGCCGGCGTTCGCGTCGGCCGGACGCGAGTGTAGCCCCGGCCGGGGTGCCCGCGCGCCCACGCGCGGCGCCGAACCGCCGACCGGCCGCGCGCGAGCGGGCCATTCGACCCGCCCATACGGGCCGGACGCGGGTCGGGACGACCGGCGTCCGGCGGTACAATCCACGCGATTACGTTGACTCGGTCTCTACCGCGGCTCGCCACCTCGTGCGCCGCGTCGCATTCATCACCGGAGGTATCGCTCAATGCCGGAGTCTGCCACGCGCGCCCACAAGGCTGCCAAGCGCTACATCTACGCCTGGGGCAACGGGGAGGCCGAAGGCAACGGCACGATGAAGGATCTGCTCGGCGGCAAGGGCGCGGGCCTCGCCGAGATGACGAATGCCGGGCTGCCGACACCGCCCGGATTTACGATCACGACAGAAGCCTGCAACGACTACTTCGCGGCCGGCAAGCAGCTTCCCACTGGCCTCTGGGATGACATCCTCGAGGCCGTGATGGCCGTCGAGGCTAGCACCGGCAAGGGCTTCGGGGACCCGAAGAACCCACTCCTCGTCTCCGTCCGCTCGGGCGCGAAGTTCTCGATGCCGGGCATGATGGACACCGTCCTCAACCTGGGCCTCAACGAAGGGACGCTCCAGGGCCTCGTCGCGCTGACGGGCAACGAGCGCTTCGGCTGGGACGCCTACCGGCGCTTCGTCCAGATGTTCGGGCGCATCGTCCTCGACGTGAAGGCGGAGCGCTTTGACGAGCCGCTCGAGGCCCGCAAGAAGGCCCACGGCGAAGGCGCCAAGGACACCGATCTCACCGTCGAAGACCTCAAGGCCCTCGTCGCGGAGTTCAAGGAGATCGTCGCGGAGGACGCCGGGCGCGAATTCCCCACCGACCCCAACGAGCAGCTGGACCTGGCCATCAAGGCCGTCTTCGCTTCGTGGTTCGGCAAGCGCGCCAACGACTACCGCAACAGCCAGAAGATCGCGCACGACCTCGGCACTGCCGTCAGCGTCGTGACCATGGTCTTCGGCAACATGGGCAACGACTCCGGGACCGGTGTCGCGTTCACCCGCGACCCCAACACCGGCGAGAAGGTGCTCTACGGGGAGTACCTCGTCAACGCCCAGGGCGAGGACGTCGTTGCCGGCATCCGGACTCCGGAGGAGATCAGCCACCTCGCGGACGAGATGCCTGAGGCCTACGCGGAGTTCCAGCGGATCGCGACCCAGCTCGAGAACCACTACCGGAACGTCCAGGACCTGGAGTTCACGATCGAGCGCGGCCGCCTCTACATGCTCCAGACCCGCGACGCCAAGCGGACCGCCGCCGCGGCCGTGAAGATCGCCTGCGACATGGTCGAGGACGGTGTCATAACCAAGGCGGAAGCCGTCGCCCGGATCGAGCCGGCCCAGGTTGACCAGCTGCTGCGCGACCAGTTCGACCCGATCGCCCGCAAGGTCGCCAAGCGGATCGCGAAGGGCCTCAACGCGTCCCCCGGCGCGGCCGTCGGCCGCGCCGTCTTCAACGCGGACGTCGCGGTGGAGTGGGTCGCCCGGGGCGAGAAGGTCGTCCTGGTCCGCGTTGAGACATCTCCGGACGACTTCCACGGCATGGCCGTCGCCCAGGGCATCCTCACCGCGCGTGGCGGCGCCACGTCGCATGCCGCCGTGGTCGCCCGCCAGATCGGCAAGCCCTGCGTCGCCGGCTGCGCCGAGCTGGTCGTCGATTACGGCACGAAGACCGCGAAGTCCAGCGACTCCGGCATCGGCTTCGCCGAAGGCGACTGGATAAGCGTCGACGGCTCGACCGGCGAGGTCTTCGTCGGCGCGCTGCCGACCGTTTCCGCGCGGTTCGAGGACCAGCCCGAGCTCCAGAGAATCCTGGGCTGGGCCGACGAGATCCGCCGGCTTCAGATCTGGACCAACGCCGACAAGCCGGAAGAGGCCGCCCAGGCGCGCGGCTACGGCGCGCAGGGGATCGGCCTCTGCCGCACGGAGCACATGTTCCGCGAGGGCGAGCGCCTGGAGATCGTCCGCGGCGCCATCCTCGTCGCCAATGCGGCAACCCGCGCCAAGGCAAAGACGGCGGCCGGCGAAGCGCTGACCGCCGACGAGGCCGAAGCGGTCGCGACCTTCGACGAGGCGATGGGCAAGCTCGAAGTCCTCCAGCAGGGTGACTTCGAGGGCATCCTCGCCGCGATGAGCGGCCTGCCGGTCGTCATCCGCCTCATCGACCCGCCGCTCCACGAGTTCCTCCCGAACCTCGAAGAGCAGCTCGTCAAGGTGACGAAGGCGGGCGACGCGGCGACCGACGAGGACAAGGAGCTCCTCGCCACCATCAAGTCGATGCACGAGCAGAACCCGATGCTCGGCCTCCGGGGCTGCCGCCTCGGGCTGATGATCCCAGACTTCGTGAAGATCCAGACCCGGGCGATCCTCAACGCCGCCGTCGCGGTGAAGCGCGCCGGCAAGGACCCGCGGCCGGAGATCATGATCCCGCTCGTCGGCCACGTGAACGAGCTGATCGCCACCCGTGCCCTGCTGGACGCGGAGGCGGAGGAGGTCGTGGCCAAGGCCGGCGAGGAAATCGACTTCAAGTTCGGCACGATGATCGAGATCCCGCGAGCCTGCTGGGTCGCGGACGAGATCGCCAAGCACGCCGAGTTCTTCAGCTTCGGCACGAACGACCTCACCCAGATGACGTTCGGCTATAGCCGCGACGACGCGGAGGGTGGTTTCCTCCTCAAGTACGTCGAGGACAAGATCCTGCCCGAGAACCCGTTCCAGACGCTGGACGAGGTGATCGCCGCCGAGATGCGGATGGCCGTCGAGAAGGGGCGCTCGACCCGCCCCGACCTCGAGGTGGGCATCTGCGGCGAGCATGGCGGCGATCCCGCCTCGATCCACAAGTGCGAGGCGATCGGCCTCAACTATGTCTCCTGCTCGCCGTTCCGCGTCCCCGTGGCGCGCCTCGCGGCAGCGCAGGCGGTCCTGGTCAACGCGGCCGAGAACGACAAGTAGGGGACCAAACCCCGGCGGGCGGGTCCGCCCGCCGTGCCGGCGGCGGGTCCGCCCGCCGGCACGAACGAACGACGAAGCCCGGCCGCGAGGCCGGGCTTCGTGCCGTCCCGGGTGGGATCATGGCGCGATGCCGGAGTCATCCATGCCCGCCCGCCGCCGCGATCGGCTCCGCGCGCTCATCGTCGACGTGGAGCCGCTGCGACGCGACCGCGACTTCCGGCTCCTCTGGATCGGCCAGGTCGTCAGCGGGTTGGGACGCCAGGTCACCACGATCGTCCTGCCGTACCAGCTCTACGTCCTGACCGGAACCCCGCTGGCCATCGGCGCGCTGGCGCTCGTCCAGGTCGTGCCGATCATGGCGTTCGCGCTTGGCGGGGGTGTCGTCGCCGATGCGGTCGATCGCCGCCGGCTGCTCCTCCTGACGCAGGCTGGGCTGGCGGCGGCGAGCGTCGCCCTGGCTGGCCTGGCGTTGCTGCCGGCAACGCCGGTCCTGGCGATCTACGCGGTCGCCTTCGTCGCCGCAGGCCTCGGCGCGATCGACCAGCCCGCGCGCGCCTCCGCGGTGCCGCGGCTCGTGCCGCGCGAGCGTCTTCCCGCGGCGATCGCGCTGGGCCAGCTCAACTTCCAGGCGGCCGGCGTGGTCGGGCCGGCGATCGGCGGGCTGGTCCTCGCGACGCTCGGGATCGCCGCCTGCTACGTCTTCGACGCGATCACGTTCGCGGCGGCGATCGGGGCGCTCCTCCTCATCGCCCCGATCCCGCCGGCCCACGGGGCGGTCCGCCCGAGCCTCGCGGCAATCGCGGAGGGCCTGCGGTTCGCGCGCCGCCGTCGCGCAATCCTCGCGACCTTCGCGGTGGACCTCAACGCGATGATCTTCGGGATGCCGACGGCGCTCTTCCCGGTCCTCGCGCTCGACGTCTTCCGGGTCGGCCCGGCAGGGCTCGGCCTGCTTGCCGCCGCCCCGGCCGCCGGGGCCCTGATCGGGGCGCTCCTGACGGGCTGGGTCGGGCGGGTCCGCCGGACCGGGCGGGCCGTGCTCTGGGCGACCGCGGGCTGGGGGCTTGCGATCACCGCGTTCGGGCTGTCCACGTTCAGCTTCCCGCTCGCGCTCGTCTTCCTGGCTGCAGCCGGCGCGGCCGACGTGATCACGGCCGTCCTCCGTAGCGCGATCGTCCAGCTGCTCACCCCGGACGAGCTTCGCGGGCGGGTCACCTCGATCCACATCCTTGTCGTGACCGGTGGCCCGCGGCTCGGCGACGTGGAGGCGAGCGCGGTGGCCTCGCTCGCGGGCGCCCAGCTCTCCGTCGTCAGCGGCGGGTTGCTCTGCCTGGTCGGCCTCGTCGCCCTGGTCCGCACGTTCCCGGAGCTGGCCGCGTTCGACATGCGGCAGGTCGCGGGACTCGAGGCGCGTCCGCCGGAACCGGTGCCGGGGCCGACGCCGGCAGGCTGACGCGAGGCCCGTGTCCGGGAGGCGATCGGCCCGAATCGCACGGCAACGGCCGGCCTGCGGCGCTTCGAACCGGGGGCGTCTATCGTTGCGGGATGGCCCCCGGCACCGTCGGACGAAGCCGCGCCACCGCGTTACTGCGCTGTGTGGCGCTCTGCGTGCCATTCCTGCTGTCGGCGGCGTTCATCCCGGGTGCGGTGCGCGCCGCCGACCCGCGAAACATCGACGTCCTCTCGGCGCCCGCTGTCGGCCGCCCTGGCGGCCCCCCTGGCCCCGTGGCCGCGATCCCGCCGGGCAGCAACGGCAGTACCGAGTCACCCCGGGTGGTCTTCCACGGCCCGCGGACGGACCGGGTCGTGGCCCTCACCTTCGACGACGGATATGCGCCCGTGAACGTGCGGCAGATCTTCGAGGAGCTGACGCGAGCGGGGGTGGCGGCGACCTTCTTCGTCAACGGCGCCTATCTGCGCTGGGACCCGCAGCTCTGGCGGTCGATCGCGGCGGCCGGCTACCCGATCGGAAACCACACCGTGACCCACGAGGATGTGCGAGGGCGGCCACCAGGCCAGGTCGTGGCCGATCTCGTCCGCAATGCCCGGCTCGTGCAACAGGTCACCGGTCGACCGATGATTCCCGTCTTCCGGCCGCCGTACGGCTATCACGACGCCGCATCGGACGCCGCCGCTGCTGCGGCCGGCTTCCCCACGATCGTCCTGTGGGACGTGACCGGCGGCGACACGAACCGGCGCGCCGGCGATGCCACCGTGCTGGCGAACGCGAGCGCCGGCCGACCCGGTTCCATCGTGCTCCTCCACGCCGGGCCGTCGGTCACCCCGCGCATTCTCCCGGCACTGATTGCCGGGTACCGTGCCCGCGGGTTCACGTTCGTGACGGTCCCGGATCTGCTGGGAATCGCGAACACCGGGGTGGGCCTGCCACCCGCGGATGGGTCGTCCATGCCGCCGGATCCGGGCGGGGCCGCGGCGCCGATGCCGCCCGCGGTCCCACCGGCCGGGGATGATCGCGGCAGCCTGCCGATCTCGCCGGGCGACGCGCTGGCGCCCTCGACGAGGGTTGCCTCAGCGGTCGGGCGGGGCTGGGACGCCGCGCCCCTTCCAGGGACCGCCGACGGGTCGTCGGGAATCGCCGCGATGTCGCCGCTCGCCCGGGACTCGGCGTGGACCCGCGGCCCGTCGCGCGATGGCCTGGTGGCCGGCGCGACCGTGGCGCTCCTCGGGATTCTCCTGCTCCTCGGGGCGATCGCCGGCCGCCGCGCGCGTCGCACCGGGTAGGAGCGTGGCGCCCGCTCGCGGGGTCAGTCGCCGCGTCGCAGCCGGGCCGCTGCCGCGATGAACGCCGTGCCGAGGACCCGGGACGTGGTCGGGAAGGCGTGGATCGTGTCCGCCAGCACCGCGACCGGCACGCCGGCGCGGATCGCGAGTACCGCTTCGTGGACGGCCTCCGAGGCGCCCGGCCCGGCGAGGAACGCCCCCAGGAGGCGGCCGGTCCCGCGTTCCACGACCACCGTGACGTGGCCGCCGGCGTCCGAGACGTAGCCGCGGGCGGTCTTCGCGAGGTCCTGCACCTCCTCGAACGCGTTCAGGCCGCGCACCTCCGCCTCCTCGAGCGTGATGCCGACCGAACCCGTCTCCGGATCCGTGAAGATGGCCCGCGGAATCGCGTGCCCATCGAACCGCAGGTCCTCGCCAAGCGCGATCCGGACGGCCAGCGTGCCCTGGTAGTGCGCGACGTGCGTCTGGAGGACCGGCCCGGCTGGATCGCCGACCACGTAGACGTCGGGCGCGACGCGGAGCCGGTCGTCCGGCACCAGGCGTCCTCGCTCGTCGCGCGCCGCCCCCACGGCCTCGAGGCCGAGCCCGTCGAGTGGCACGCTGCGCCCCACGGCGACGACGAGCCGCGCCGCATCGACGTGGGACCCATCCGACAGCTCCACGCGGTGCGTGCCGCCGTCGCCGCCGCCCGGCAGGACGCGGGATGCCCGGACGCCCAGCCGGAGCGTCACGCCGGCGCGCCGCAGACCGCCGGCGACCGCGTCCGCGGTCCGGGGATGCTCCTGGTCCAGGACCCGCTGCCGCGGATGGATCAGCGTGGTCGCGACGCCGTACCAGGCGAAGACCTGGGCAAGCTCGACGCCCGTCGCGCCGCCGCCCAGGATGACCACGCTTGCGGGCAGCTCGCGCGTCGCGGTCGCCTCTCGGTTCGTCCATGGATCCGCGTCCGCGAGCCCGGGCAGGTCGGGCAGCTTCGGCTGCGAGCCCACCGCGAGGATCACGTGCCGCGCCAGCAGGGTGCGCTCGCCCCCGTCGTGCAGCGCGACCCGGACGACCCCGCGCCCCTCGAGGCGGGCGGTCCCGCGGATCGCGACCGACCCGGCTGCTTCGAGCGCGCGCACGTGGCTGCTGTCGTCCGGGAAGTCCGTCCCTTCGCGGCTGATCATCCAGTCACGCCGATCGCTGGCCGCTTGCCACGACCCGCCACCGCCGAGGGCGTGGAGCCGCGCGTCGTGGAGGAGCGTCTTCGACGGCATGCAGGCCCAGAACGGGCACGAGCCGCCGAAGAGCTCGCGCTCGACGATTGCGACGCTGGCGCCATGCGCGCGAGCCTCGCCGGCCGCGGCCTCGCCGGCCGATCCGGCCCCGATGATCACGAAGTCGAACGCGTCCACCGCTGCCTCCCTCTGCTGCCGGTCCGGTGCGACCCGGGCCCACAGGGTAGCGCGCGGCGTCCGGGGACCCGGCCGCTGGCTCTCGGCCCCTGGGGACCCGGCCCCTGACGCGGATCGTCCCCTGTCGGTCCGCCGCCGTTACGGGCGCTCCTCGTTGCAGGCGCTGCCGGCTATCCTGCCGCTTCCGAGGAGTCGCCGCGCGTGCGGTTCGGCCCATGGGGTTCGCCCGGTTCAGGCGTTCTTCAGGGTCGGGGCGTACAAGAGTGGTCGAGACACGGAGGACCTCAGCGCATCGCCCGGACAGGAGCCCCGTATGGATCAGCCAACATTCGCCGCGCAGGGGCCGGAATCGGCGCCGGCGCGGCCCACCGAGGCGGCACCGGTCGATGAGCTGGCACCGCCCGCCCTTGCGCCGGTGCGTGACCGGCCGAACCCGCCCGACCGCCCGTCGCGAGCTGGCAGTGCCCGCCTGGTCGTGCTCGCCGCCGCGCTCTCCGCGGTGCTGTCGTCAGGGATGACCTTCGCGGCGCTCCAGCTGGGATCGGCCGGAACAACCGCCACGCGCGCCACGCCTGCTGTGGCCGCGTCCACCGCCGCCGCGACGATCGCCCCGGCCCAGGGGTCGCTGACGGCAGTTGGGAGCGAGGCGGTCGCGACGCGCGTGGCCGCCGACGCGGCGGCTTCCGTGGTCACGATCGCCACGGAGCAGGCGGGTGTCTTCGATCCCTTCACCGGTAGCGCCGGCGCAACGGGGAGCGGCTCCGGGTTCGTGGTATCCGCGGACGGGCTCATCCTCACGAACAACCACGTGATCAGTGGCGCCACCACGATTCACGTCACCTTCGAGAACGGCAGCGAGCAGGCGGCGACCGTCGTCGCCACCGACGAGCAGCACGACCTGGCCCTCGTCCGCGTGACTGCCACCGGCCTGACACCGCTCGCGCTCGGCGACTCCAGCGCCCTCACCGTGGGCGAGGTGGCGATCGCGATCGGCAGCCCGCTCGGCACCTTCTCCGACACGATCACGCAGGGGATCGTCTCCGGCCTCGGGCGCACGATCGACGTGAGCGAGACAGGCACGCGGCGCACGACCCACCTGACCGGCCTGATCCAGACCGACGCAGCAATCAACCCGGGCAACAGCGGCGGGCCGCTCCTCGACGCTGCCGGGAAGGTGATCGGCATCGTAACGGCGAGCGCCAGCAACTCGCAGGGCGTGGGGTTCGCAGTCCCGATCGCGGTGGCGCTCCCCCTGATCAGGGGCGCCGCGGGCAGCTGATCCCCTCCGCGGCTCGCGGATCAGGCGTTCCGGCCGCCCTCGTTCCGGCCGCCCTCCGGGCCGCTCTCGCGGAGGAAGCGCTCGATCTCGGAGATGAGGTCGCCGCCGGATGGGCGGCGCGCCTCGTCGACGGTCGACTCCAGCCGTTCCACGTATCCGCGGGTTCCCTCGTCGGCCGCCGTCGCCGCGTCCAGTCGCGCCAGCACCTGGCGTGACTCCTCGCGAAGCGCGCCCGGGGCCACGTCGTGGCCCAGGTGGCGACCCAGCACGCGGAGCAGCTCTACCGCCGCGGGCACGTACGCACCGGTCACGTAGTGCGGCACCTGCGCGAAATAGCCGACGGCCGGAATGCCGGCCCGTGCGATCGCGTGGTCCAGGACGGAGATCGCCGCGGCGGGCACGCGCAGGATGCCGTCCGGGCCGGGCGTCACGTCCGCTCGGAGGAGGCCCGGCGCGGACTCGGTGCCCAGGATCGGGACGCCGCGGGTGTGCGGCACGGCCGCCGGGATCGCCCCGAGGCTGATCCATTCGGCGACTCCCAGGCGCTGAGCGAGTTCCAGGACGGCCCGGGTCAGCTCCCGCCAGTGGAAATCCGGCTCCGGGCCGGTGAGGACCAGGACGTCCCGCTCACCGACCTTCGCTCGACGAACCACCAGCTCCGGCCACGCGAGCTTTGCGGGGCGACCATCCACGATGTCCAGGGTGGGACGGCGCGCGCGGTAGTCGTACAGGCGGTCGTCGTCGAAGGTCGCGATACGGGTACCGTCGGCCGCCACGTGGCTGGCCGCGGTGGTGGCCGCGCCGCCAGCGTCCACCCAGCCGTCGAGGGCGGCGATGACCACGGGCGCGACCAGTCCATCGGCGTTCTCGATCTGGAGCAGCACCATGCGCGGAAGCATAGGGCGCCCGATGCCGTCTGCACCATCGCGGTGGGGCTCCAGCGCATCTTCGCGATGTTTGGCGAGACCGTCCCCACTCCGATCCCGCCGGGGCTCGACCGCGGTCAGGTCGAGGTTGACGTGCCGGTCGGCTTGGGGATCGTCCGCGAGCTCCCCGCGCTGGGCCGGATCGTGCTCTCGCGCCCGTCGTCCCAGCGGACTCGGTAACGGGTCCCGTAGGACGCGAGGATCACTTCGAGGATCTCGCCTTCGCGGTCGGGCAGCCCGACCTTCTCGGACTCCACGACGATGCGATCGCCGACCTGCGTGTCCATGCGTCACCTCTCGGTTCACGGCGCGGAACCCGTCCGCCACGGCCGCGCGTGCGCGCAGGATGCGCCGGCCGCGGCGCGGGCGATAGGGGCCGAGGTCACGAACGAACGGCCCGCGGTCGCCACCGCGGACCCGGCGCGTCGCCGATGGCCGTCCCGACCGGCGGTCCGCTTCGGGACGTTCGGCCCTCCGCGCCGTGAGATCGGGGCCCGTAGGGTGCAGGGTACACACAGTCCGCGCGCCCGTTCCTGGCGGTTCGGACGAACATCCAACGAGGTACAGAACCATGAAGGTGCTCGTCAGCGCCGCTTCCAGGCACGGCGCGACCGCCGAGATTGCCCGGACCATCGGTGAGACGCTCGCGGAGGCCGGCCTGGAGGTCGTGGTCCTTCCGCCCGATGCGGTCACCACGCTGGAGGGGTACGACGCCGCGGTCCTCGGCAGCGGCATCTACGTCGGCCACTGGATGGACACGGCGAAGCACCTGGTGGAGCGCCACGCTGCCGCGCTCGCATCCCGGCCGGTCTGGCTCTTCTCCAGTGGGCCGATCGGCGAGCCGCCGAAGCCCGAGGAGGACCCGGCCGACGTCACCGAGATCATCGGGACGACGCACGCCCGCGAGCACCGGCTCTTTGCCGGCAAGGTGGACAAGGCCGTGCTCGGCCTCGGGGAAAAGGTGATCCTCAAGGCGGTGCGGGCGCCCGAGGGCGACTTCCGGCCCTGGGACGACGTTCGGGAGTGGGCACTCGGGATCGCCACGGCACTCAAGGCGGAACCGGCAGCGGCGGGAGCCTGAACTCGGCGACCAGCGTCCTGACCGGGTGATCAGCGCCCGTAGAGGCGGTCGGGGCCCAGCTTCTCCCGCCAGAGCGCTTCGAGCGTCGCGAGATCCGAGAGCACCTCGGCGGACGTCATCGCCGGCGTGACCTTGAGCACTTCGAGCACTTCCAGCGAGAGGACCCCGACCCCGAAGGTGCCGGCAACACCCCGCAGCCGGTGGTCGAGCACGCCCGTCGTGTTGGTCGCCCGGGCGAACTCGAGCTTGTTATGGAGGCTCGCCGGGTTGACCGTGGAGCCCAGGAGCGCCTTCCCGGCCGCGCTGTTGTGAATGAGATAGACGCCGGCGTCGGGCGGCGTCTGCCGGTAGGCGTCGCGCAGCGCTCGGCGCTGGGCCCTGTCGCTCACCCGGTCGTCAGCATCACCCGCGGATTCTGCACCATTGCGCCGTTCGTCGAGGCGACGCCCGGGCGCGGCGGGGAGCCCCTTCCGGGCATTCAGCCTGGCGCCGAGCTCTTAGCCGGGCGCGGCCACCGCCTCGCCCACCTCCCGCGTCAGGGCGAACCGGAGGCTGCCGTAGGCAACGAGGTCGACGCTGAGTCCGCCGAGGCCGGCGAGCTGCGAGCTATAGAAGACGAACACCTGGGTGATGAGGATCCACACCAGCAGCCCGCGCATGAACCACCGGTAGGCGTCCGCGCGCGAGCCGCGCAGGCTCAGGATGCCCCGTGCGACGAGGGCGGCGCCTGCGAGGGTGGAGATCACCTGGGCGACCGTCGCTGCGGCGGAAGTCTCCGGGGCGCCGGCCGCCGGCACCGACGTCGTGACCAGGAACACCCCGAGGACCGCCGCGGCGGCGTACGCGATCACGCCGACGACGAGCGCACGTTCGGACCACGGGTTCGCCATGACCGCCACATATGCGTCGCCAAGTCGACGGCGGATCCTCTCGATCGGCGACTCGGTATCGGGAATCTCCGGCAGCCCGGCAACGTACCGCTCCACGAGCCGGGTCAGCTCGGACCCCGGGTCCGCCTGGCGGAGGAGCCGCTGGATCCGCGCCCGATCGTCGGGTTCGATCGGCCGGTCGAGCGTGCCTGCCAGGCGGTCGAGCGCGTTCGCCAGCGCCTCGTTCGGACGCAACAGGCGGTGGCCGATCAGCGTCCGGGCCGCCAGGAACGTGGCCACGAACAGCACGTAGATCACGGCCACCGCGGGCCGGAAGAAGTAGTCGTGGTCGGCCGTCACGAACTTCCCGATCTCGTCGATGAACGTGCCGAAGCCCAGCCCGGCGATGACAGCCGCAACGTGCTGGACGGACCGGTCGAGGTAGGCCAGCAGGAGCAGGAGCGCGGCGAGCATGAGCAGGCCGCCCCACAGCATGTGGGCGATGTGGATCCCGCTGGCGCCCAGCTGCGGGTACCCAGTGAGGGCGAGGAAGGCGCGGATCACCAGGAACGAGACGACCGCGGCGATGAAGAAGCTCTCAAGGAGGAGCGCCGCCTCCGCGTTGCGCATCCATCGGGCATGTGATCGATCGGTCATCGCCGCGAGCATAGCGCCGGTGCCGAAGGACGCGCGTCCGTCGGCAG
>JANXWH010000161.1 GCA_025351245.1 Chloroflexota bacterium
TTGCCGAAGGCCGCAAGCGCAAGACCGTGGTCGACGTCAAGAAGCTCGTCGCGTTCCTCGGCCCGCCTCGCTTCGAGTACGGGGAGCTGGAGTCTGAGGACCAGACCGGCGCGGCGACGGGCCTCGTGGTCACCGAGGTCGGCGGCGACATCGTGGCGGTGGAGGTGACGAAGATGGAGGGCCGCGAGGACTTCATCCTCACCGGCCAGCTCGGCGACGTCATGAAAGAGTCTGCCCGGGCAGCCCTCTCGTGGATCCGCGCCAACGCGACGAAGCTCGGGATCGAGCGCGAGGTCTTCGAGAAGAACACCCTCCACATCCACGTTCCGGCCGGCGCGATCCCCAAGGACGGCCCATCGGCCGGGATCACGATGGCCACCGCGATGGTGAGCGCGCTCACCGGCATCCCGGTCCGCAAGGACGTGGCGATGACCGGCGAGATCACGCTTCGCGGACGGGTTCTCCCGATCGGGGGCCTCAAGAGCAAGATCCTGGCCGCGCACCTCTCGGGCGCGCGCCTCGTGATCCTCCCGAAGAAGAACGAGAAGGACCTCCGGGACATCCCCGAGGAGATCCGGAAGCAGATCAAGCTCATCCTCGTCGACTCGATGGACCAGGTGCTGGACGCCGCCCTGCGGCGACGCCCGCAACCGCTCCAGCCGCGGTCCCCGGGCTCCGGCGGCGAGAAGCAGAGTGAGCCCCTCGCGGTCCCGGCGCGGTCCGGTTTTCCGGCCGACCAGTCCCCGGCGATCGCGTCGGGCCGCTGACCGCGGCCCGGCCCGCGCCCGTCTCCAGCCCTGCTGAGGGAGGGCCATCATGGAGTACAAGGACTACTACGCCGTCCTGGGCGTTCCCAAGACCGCCACGGCGGCGGAGATCAAGAAGGCGTACCGCAAGCTCGCCCGGGACCACCACCCGGACCGGAACGCGGGGAACAAGAACGCCGAGCGCCGCTTCAAGGAGGCCAACGAGGCCAACGAGGTCCTTGCCGACCCCGCCAAGCGGTCGCAGTACGACGAGCTGGGCGTCCACTGGCAGGACTACGCCCGGGCGGGGGCCCGGGCGGGTGGCGACCCGTTCGGCCCGGGCAGGCCCTTCGCCGGCTTCGGGTCGGCGGGCGGCGCGAGCCGCGGACCCGGCACGGGCCGGCGCTCCGGCATGGGTGGCGGCGCCGGGGACGGAGGAATCCGGTTCGAGTTCGCCGGCGACGGCGGCGACTTCTCCGACTTCTTCCGGACCTACTTCGCGAGCGACATGCCGGGCGAGGTAGGCCAGCCGACCGGACGCGCCGGGGGCGCTGCGCCGGGTCGCGGGTCGCATGCGCGCGGCCACGTGGCGGCGCCGACCGCCGTGGAGGCGCACGTCGACGTGAGCCTGGACGATGCCTTTCACGGGGCGACCCGGCTCGTGGAGGTGGACGGGAAGCGGCTGGAGGTGAAGATCCCGGCCGGCGTCGAGACCGGGAGCCGGATTCGCCTTCGCGGCCGCGGCGGCGGAGAGGGCGCCGGCGCGCGCGACCTCGTGCTCATCGCCAAGGTCGCGCCGCATCCTGTCTTCCACCGCGAAGGCGCGACGCTCACCCGGGAGCTGCCGGTGACCCTCCGCGAAGCGCTCGTGGGCGCGGAAGTGCCCGTACGAACGCTGACCGGCCGGGTCCTGCTCCGCGTCCCCGCCGGCACCCAGAACGGACGCGTGATCCGGCTGGGCGGCCAGGGGATGCCGCGCCTCAAGGGCGATGGCCGCGGCGACCTCCACGTCAAGGTCCGAGTGATCCTGCCCGTGCTCGACGAGGCGGGACGGCAGGCCGCCGCCGCCTTCCTGGACCCGGTGGACCAGCCCGACCCGAGGTCCGCCGAATGAACCCGGGGGCCGCGGATGACGCCGCCGACCCGACACGCCCCGACCGGAAGGATCCGACCGCACCATGAACCTCGACCGTTTCACCCAGAAGGCCCAGGAGGCGATCGCCGGAGCGCAAGCGCTCGCCGGGCGGCTCCAGAGCCCCGTCCTCGACGTGGAGCACATCCTCGCCGCCCTCGTCGAGGAGGACGAGGGGATCCCCGCCCAGACGCTCCGCAGGCTCGGGGTGGACCTGGGGGCGTTCCGCGGCGATCTCGCCGCCCTCCTCGCGCGCCGCGCGAAGATTGCCGGCGGCCAGCTGACGCTCGACGCGCGCGCGCGCCGCGTGCTGGAGCGCGCGGCCGAGGAGGCGCGTCGGCTGGCCGATGAGTTCGTCTCCACGGAGCATTTGCTCCTGGGCGTGATCGACGCCGGGGGCGAAGGCCAGGCGCTCCTCGAGCGGCACGCGGCGGGGCGCGAGGCTGTCCTGGGCGCGCTCACCGGCATCCGGGGTGGCCAGCGGGTCACCTCCGCGACCCCTGAAAGCACGTACCAGGCACTCGAGAAGTACGGCCGCGA
>JANXWH010000178.1 GCA_025351245.1 Chloroflexota bacterium
GCGCTGCGCGTGGTCGTCGTGCTGGCCGACGCACAGGACGTGGAGGCCGGCAGCGGCCGCGAGGCGCACGGCAGGAAGCCCGTCGTAGGCGCGTGCGGTCAGGTCCACCACGGCATGCGTCGGCCGCACGCCCTCCGCCCCGGCAGGCGCCGGGGCGGCGAGTGCCGGGGCGGCGAGCGCCGGGTCGGCGAGCGCGGACGCGAACGCATCGGCGGACCCAACCCGGACGGGATCCACGCCGAGCGTGCGGAGCTGGCCGACCAGCCGGGTGGCCCAGATGAGATCATCGGCGAGGACGATGACGCGAAGGACGCCGGCCTCCCGCCCGCCCCTCGCGACGGTCACTGGACGGTCCAGGTCTCGCCGGAGCGGAGGACCTTGGCAAGGTCGCCCGGGCCCTGCCTGGCGATTGCGTCCCGGACCTGGGCGTCGACCAGCTGGTCATGGGTGGGCCGGGGCACGTTCCGGATCACGCCGATCGGCACCGGGAACTCCGGCCAGTAGATCCGGGCGAGCATATTGTGGATGGTCGGGTCCTCGCTGGTCTCGTCGTGGACCAGGATGTCCGCCTCCGTGGTCCCGTCCTCGCCGATCCGCACGATCTCCGGCCGCATCCCGTCGAGCCGCAGCCCCATATCCCGGTTCTTGCCGAAGAGCATCGGCTTGCCGTGCTCGAGCTGGAGCATCCGGTCCTCACGGACGTCCCGGTCCGTGAAGGCCCGGTGCGCCCCGTCGTTGAAGATGTTGCAGTTCTGGAGGACCTCGACGAAGGCGGAGCCGCGATGGAAGCCGGCCCGCTCCAGGACCGCCTGGAGGTGCTCCGTCTGCGTGTCGACCGACCGCGCGACGAAACTGGCCTCGGCGGCGAGGGCCACCGCCAGCGGGTGGATCGGGTAGTCCACCGAGCCGGTCGGGGTCGACTTCGTCTTCTGGCCGAACTCCGACGTTGGCGACGCCTGGCCCTTGGTAAGCCCGTAGATGCGATTGTTGAACATCACCACCCGGATGTCGACGTTGCGACGCATGGAGTGGAGGATGTGGTTGCCACCGATGGAAAGCGCGTCGCCGTCCCCGGTCACCACCCACACCATCAGCTCCGGGCGGGCCTCCTTGAGCCCCGTGGCGATGGTCGGCGCGCGGCCGTGGATCGAGTGGAAGCCGTATGTGTTCATGTAGTACGGCAGGCGCCCGGAGCAGCCGATCCCGGAGATGAAGACGATGTTCTCCCTCGGCACGCCGAAATCGGGCATCACCTTCTGGGTCTGGGCAAGGATCGAGTAGTCGCCGCAGCCCGGACACCAGCGGACTTCCTGGTCGCTGGCGAAGTCCTTGCGGGAGAGCTTGATGGGAGCCGCGTCCTCGGCGGGCGGGGCGAGTTGGTCGGTCATCTCGTGGGGCCTCACAGGTTTCCGAGCACCTGCTCGGCCTTCGCCTGGATCTCGCTGATCTGAAATGGCTTGCCCCGCACGAGGTTGAAGCCCTCCGCGTCCACCAGGAACATCGACCGGATCAGCATCCTGAGCTGGCCCATGTTGAGCTCCGGGATCAGCACCCGCCTGTAGGCGCGAACCACGTCGCCGGTGTTGGTGGGAAACGGGTTGAGGTGGCGCATGTGCGCGTGCGCGACCTTCCGGCCCTGCTCCTGGAGTCGCTCCACGGCACTCCGGATGGCGCCGTACGTGCTGCCCCAGCCCAGGATGAGGAGCTCGCCCTCCGGCGGCCCGAAGACCTCAAGCGGCGGGATGTCGCGCGCGATCCGGGCGACCTTCTCCGCGCGCAGGAGCTGCATCTGGTGGTGGTTGTCCGGGTCGTAGCTGATGGTGCCCAGGACATCGAGCTTCTCCAGGCCGCCGATCCGATGCTCGAGGCCCGGCGTCCCGGGGACGGCCCAGGGCCGGGCGAGCGTCTCCGGATCCCGCTCGTACGGGTAGAAGCCCGCGCGCTCCGTCCGGTTGGGGACCCGCAGGTCCGGCAGCCCCTCCAGCTCCGGGATCCGCCACGGCTCGGAGCCGGTGGCGAGGAACGCGTCGGACAGGTAGACGACCGGCGTCATGTGGCGGAGCGCGATGCGCCAGGCCTCGATGGCGTAATCGAAGCACTCGGCGGGGGTGGCGGGCGCGACCACGGGGATGGGCGAGTCGCCGTTGCGGCCGAAGAGAACCTGGAGGAGGTCGCTCTGCTCCGTCTTGGTCGGCATCCCGGTGGACGGGCCGGCGCGCTGCACGTCGATCACCACCAGCGGCAGCTCCACCATCACGGCGAGCCCCAGCATCTCCGCCTTGAGGGCCATGCCGGGCCCGGAGGTCCCGGTGAGGCCCAGCGCGCCGCCGTAGCTGGCGCCGAGCGCGGCACCGATCGCGGCGATCTCGTCCTCCGCCTGGAAGGTCTTGAGCCCGAAGTTCTTCCAGCTGGAAAGTTGGTGGAGGATCTCCGACGCGGGCGTGATCGGGTACGAGGCGTAGACCAGCTGGCGGTCCGCCAGCTTCGAGGCCGTGAGCATGCCGAGTGCCGTCGCCTCGTTGCCGGTGATGTTGCGGTACGTGCCGGGCGCCAGGTGCGCGGGCGCCACGCGATAGGTCGTGTGGAAGATCTCCGTCGTCTCGCCGAAGGCATAGCCTGCGTTGAGCGCCCGGCGGTTGGCCTCCGCAATGATGGGGCGGCCACCGAACTTCTCCTCGATCCAGGCCTGGGTCGTCTCCATGCTCCGGCCGTAGAGCCAGAACATGATGCCGAGGGCGAAGAAGTTCTTGGTCAGGTCCATCTGCCTGGAGGTCATGTCCAGCCCCTCGAGCGCCCGCGCGTTGAGCGTCGAAACCGGAATGTCGAAGACCGTGTAGGAGCGCAGCGAATCGTCCGCCAGCGGGTTCGTGGCGTAGCCCGCCTTGGCGAGGTTCGCGGGCGTGAACGCATCGCTGTTGACGATGATCGCGCCGCCGGGCGCGAGATCACCGACGTTTGCGCGGAGGGCGGCCGGGTTCATCGCGACGAGGACGTCGGGAGCGTCGCCGGGGGTGTGGATCTCGCTGGAGCTGAACGAGATCTGGAACCCGGAGACGCCGGGGATGGATCCGGCCGGGGCACGGATCTCGGCGGGGTAGTCCGGCAGCGTGCTGATGTCGTTGCCGAAGACGGCCGCGGTCCGGGTGAACTGCGTGCCGGTCAGCTGCATCCCGTCACCGGAGTCGCCGGCGAACCGTATGGTGACGCGGTCCAGCTCCTGAACGGGCACCTCGTGCGCCTTCATGGTCGTCACGGGACCTCGCGATCCTCCTGGGTCTCGAAACCGGCGCACCTTCGGGATCGGCACGGCGCTGGCCGGTCAGGCAAGCGTACCGCACGGGGCATCGGACGTCAGGCGGCCGATCCGGCGACCCCGCACGGCGTCGGGACGCGGGAGGATCCCCCCGGGACACGGGATTGCGGGGGGATCGAGGCCCAGGTCACCGGCAGGCCGGGTCCGTTTCGCGTTCGGGTGAGGATCCCACGCGACTGCGTCCCTCCCCCGGGGACGCGGTCCGGAATCGGCGGACGGGGCGGCGTGAACCGAGCGACTATGGGCCGACAATCCGCCCGTCGACGACCGGTCCGACCGGCGAGTTCGCGGTCACGTACTCGATTGCGACCTGGAGGAGGTCGTCGCCCGGCTGGAGGACGTTAGTCCCGGCACCGAAGATCGTGTAGCCGTCGCCGCCGGTGAACATGAAGTCGTTCGTGACGAAGCGGACGGTGTCGGCCGGCCCGACCGGCGTGAGCGTGCCGCCCACCCCGTTTGGAGCCTTCCAGATGCCATCCACCACGGGCGTGGTGACGCTGCAGTGGTACTGGACCTTGAGGCCGGAGATCTGCGGGAAGCGGCCGGTCCGGTCCGCAAAGGCCGGGTCGCACTTGGGTTTGAACCCGTTGAGGAACGCCTGTTGGAGCTGCGCCCCGGTCAGCGTCTCGATGACGGTCCGGTTCCCGAAGGGCAGGACGGAGAACATCTCGCCCCAGGTGATCTCGCAGGCAGCCTCGCCGGCCGACGCCGGCAGGCAGTTGAGGTCTGCCCGGAGGCCGCCGGAGTTGGTGTACGCCGCGTCCACACCCGGGTATTTCGCCCGCATGGCGTCCGCGACCATGTTGCCCATCGCTGACTCGAAGAGGCGGGTTGGGGCGCGCTTGATGTCGAACTTCTGGGTACCGATCACCTGGTTGCGGAGCACTGCCGTCCGGGCGTTCGCGTCGTCGACGATCGCGCGGACGTCGGGCCGCTTCGCCACGCCGAGGTTCCTGGCCACCCGGGTGGCGGCCCCGACCCACTGAACGTCACCGTCGCGGACGATCAGCTGCGCCACCGAGTAGCTGGCGCCGGCGTTGAGGCCCTCGGCCACCGTGATCCGACCGCGGACGAAGTTGGTGATGCGGTGAGTGTGACCGGCGAGCACCAGGTCGACCGTCGTGTCCTGCAGCTGGTCGACGATCGCGAGGATCGGGCCGTCCCACGGGACCGGCGCGTTCCCATCGGCGGCGTTCCTTCCGTTCGCGGTGCCCTGGTGGATGACGACGACCTGGACGTTGACGCCCAATGCCTTGAGGCGGCCCGACTCAGCCTTGATGGCCGCCGCCTCGTCGCCGAAGGCGAGACCCGCGGTGGCGCCCGCGCTCACGAGCTCGGGTGTCTCCTTCAGCTCGGCGCCGATGACGCCGACCTTGATTCCGTTGATCGTGACGACCTTGGAGGGCTGCAGCCAGTCCGGCCGTGTCCCGGTCGCGGTCTCGGTCACGTTGGTGGCGAGGAACGGGAAGGTGGCCCGGGCGATGTGCTGCTTGAGCCGGGCCACGCCGTAGTCGAACTCGTGGTTCCCCAGCGAGGTGGCGTCGAGGCCCCAGGCGTTCTCGACGTCGATCGTCGGCACGTCCTGCAGGAGGCCGGAGTTGGCCGGCGAGGCACCCACGTTGTCGCCGGAGGCGAGGAGAAGGCCAGGGCTCGGCAGGGAGGCGAACTCCTCGTCGAACATCGTGGCGAGCTGCGACGCGCCGCCAACAGACGTGTTGATCGAACCGTCGAAGATGAACGTGGTGGGGTCGAGCTGGCCGTGGAAGTCGGTCAGCCCGACGATCGAGATGGGCCGGTAGCTTGACGCGCCGTTCAGGACGTCGAGCAACACCTTCCCCTGGCTCTGCTGCGGCTCGGGGATGCCGAGGATGAACGAGAGCGTCGGGGCAAGGTCGATCGTGCGGGCCGTCACCTGGCCCTTCGCGATCCCCTCACCACCGGCGAGGAACGTGGCCCGCATGTTGATGTTCGCCGCGAGATCCTGGACGTCCGGCACGTAGCCGTGCTGGCCGAAGAAGTGCGAGGCGGCGACGAGTGCCCCCGGCGTCGCCGCGTCGAACTGGTAGGGCGGGTACGAGAAGACGACGAGGTCGCCCGTCCGGGTCGGGTGGGCCATGTCGGCGGTCGAGCCCGGCCCGTTCGGGATGTAGCGGGCCTCGGCCTTCGTGAAGGCACGGTCGATCACCTTCCAGCCCTCTGGCTGGCCGTCGTGCGTCCAGTCATTCGGGTCGGCGAGGGCGAGATAGGCGGCCTTGATCTGGGCGACGGTCGCCGCCTCCTGGGCCGCGGGAACCTGCGTGAAGCCGCCGCCGGCGGGATCGCGGCCGGCGAGGTTCAGGTAGACCTGGACGGTGCCACCGGCCCAGCATGCCTTCGCCTTGCCGATCGTCTCTCCGGCCGCCGGCCGGCAGTTCGACGTCTGCGGCTTCGAGAGGAGGCCGAGGTCGACGAGCACCTTGCTCGCGTCGATGGCGAGGAACTGCGGGGCGAACCCGTGATCAGACGAGACGAACGTCGTCGGGTCCTTGCCCATCAGCTTCCGCGCCAGCGTGAGCGTGGCGTCGGCGCCCTGGTAGGCCTGCCGGAGGAAGCCTTCGCGCGCTGCGACACGCCCGTCCGCCACGCCGTTGAGGTCGACGTCGTCATAGGCCGGGTTGGCGTGGCCGCCGGGCAGCTTCGGGCTCACGAGGCCGAGGAACTGGTGCTGGAACTCGTCGGTCGTGGGGAAGCCGACCATGAGCAGGTCCGGGTGGTACGTGTTGGCGACGTACTGGAGCATCGGCAGGTGGCCGGTAGCCCAGTAGAGGCCCTGCTGGACGTACGTCTCCTCGCTCGTCACGCCGGCCTCGAGGATGGCGAAGTCGGCCGCGGTCGAGGTGGGGAACTTCTGGGCGAGGTACTCGGCGAAGTCGCCGCTGAAGCCCGGCTCGCCCGGCCACGTGGGCCAGCTCGCCTGGGCCCGGCTGACCGAGGTGTGGAAGAGGCGCACCTTCGAGAGGTCCGCCGTCAGCTCCTCGACCTTGACGAGCATGCCGGCGGTCTTGCGGTCGAGGGCTCCGCCGCTGATCGTGACCTTGACATCGGCCCACTGGCCCTTGGCCAGGATGCCGACGGCGTCGGGCGCGATGCCGCTCTTCGTCTTCGAGAACAGAACCTTGTCGTAGTTCGTCGCGCCGTCGTTCGTGCCGTCGAAGAGGTAGGCATTCAGGCCGTACTTGTCGACGCCGAAGTCGAGGACGCGGAGGCGCATCTCCATCGGCGGGCTGTAGCTGGCCGGCACGTTCGTCCAGCCGGCGGCGGTGACGGGGGCGGCGCCCGGGAAGGCGGCCTGGCCGGCGAAGCCCGCCGGGTGGTCGAACTGGAGCCCGAAGCTGGAGATGAAGGGCGCATCGTCGAACAGGGCCTGGCCCGAAGAGCCGACGAAGTTCGTCGCCACGCCGCGCCCGGAGAAGAAGGACTGGAAGTCGATCGTGGGGCCCTTGATCGAGGCGTTGCGACCGCCGGCCCACTCGACCTGGGCGACCTTCAGCCCGCCGCGCTCGGCACTCTGGGCAATCGATTCCGCCTGGAGGACGCCGGCGTCGAACGAGCCAGTCCGGCTCGAGAACGGTGCGCCGTTGATGTGGAACGTGTTGTTCGTGGAGCCGGTCACGCCCGGCCAGGCGCCGGCCGCGAGGCTGTACCAGCCGGCGCCGGTGTTCGGCGGCGCCTCCGTCAGCAGGCCGTTGCCGGCGGCCGACGTCCCCTTCTTGAGGAAGTCCGCCATCGTCGGCAGGAGCCCCTGGGCCGCGTACTTCGCGACCAGGTCCTGGCGCATGCCGTCGCTGACGAAGAAGACGGCACCGGCGTCGCGGTGGGGATCGCCGCCGGGGTGGTCGCGGCCGGCGGCGGCCGCCGGGAGCAGCCCGACGAGCAGGGCCGCGATGGCAATGACGACGGGAACCCGGGGAACACGGGGACGAGGTTTGGACGCCACGACGGGACCTCCTCCGAACCACTGGGCGCTGGCCACAGCGAGGGTCTGGCACCGGCTCAATAGCTGACGGGCCGGTGGTGCGCGTGAGTGCCCAGAAGGTACGCGCCTCGGCGGCTCGGGTCAACATCTCGCTCCCCGTGCCCGTGCGCAGGGCGATGTGCTGCGTGTCCGCCCGGGGTAGTAGTCGAGGCAGCCGATGGTCGCCGCGCCGGCCACGCGATCGACCGATTCTGGCGACGACGAACCTGACGCTGCAGCTGGACGAAGATGTGATCCGGCGCGCGCGGATCGTGGCCGCGAAACGCGGGACGTCGGTGAGCGCGCTGGTCGCCCGCGAGCTCGCTGGGCTGGTGGAGCAGGACGCGAGGCACGAGGAGGCTCGTGGTCGCGCTGAGGAGCTCATGAAGCGCGCAGCTCCTCGTGGCGGCAGGTCCTGGCGACGCGATGAACTCCACGACCGGTAGCGCCCCATGGCAGCCGGCGACCTGACCTTCGTCGACACGAACGTCCTCGTCTCCGCCCACGACCGGTCGGAGACCCGCAAGCAGCCGCTGGCGCAAATGCTCCTGGAAGGCCCCTGGACCAGCCGGACGGGCTCGCTCAGCACGCAGGTCCTCCAGGAGTTCTACGTCGTCGCCACGCGCAAGCTTGACCCACCGATGAGTCGACGCGCGGCTCGCGAGATCGTGGCCCTGTATGCCGCGTGGCCGCTCGTCCAGGTCGACCTGTCGCTCATCCTGACGGCATCGCAACTCCAGGAGCGGCACAAGCTCTCGTTCTGGGACGCCCTCGTCGTCGAAGCGGCGAGACGCGCCGGTGCGACTCGCCTCGTGACCGAAGATCTCCAGGGCGGGCGCCAGATCGGCGGCGTCCTGGTCGAGAACCCGTTCCTGTAGCGTCAGTCGGTCGGGCTGCGTCACGCAGCCACTGGTCCGGCCTGCTGAGAGCGATCTTGAGCGGCAGGCACGCCGGGACGTGGCCGCGCGGCGTCAGAGGTTCCCGCGCTTCGCCTGCTCGCGCTCGATGGCCTCGAAGAGGGCCTTGAAGTTCCCTACCCCGAAGCCACGCGAACCGTGCCGCTCGATGATCTCGAAGAAGAACGTGGGGCGATCCTGGACCGGCCGCGTGAAGATCTGCAGGAGATAGCCCTCCTCGTCGCGGTCTGCCTCGATACCCAGCTCCTCGAGCGTCGCGATCGGCACGCCGACGTCGCCCACGCGCTCGCCGAGCGTCGCATGGTACTCGTGCGGCAGGCGCAGGAACTGGACGCCGTTCTCGCGCAGCTGACGCACGGTGCCCACGATGTCCTCGGTGCGCAGCGCGATGTGCTGGGTGCCCGCGTCGAGGTAGTAGTCGAGGAACTCCTGGATCTGGCTCTTGCCCTTACCCGGGGCCGGCTCGTTGATGGGGAACTTGATGCGCCCGCTGCAGTTGGTCATGACCTTGGACATGAGCGCCGAGTACTCGGTGTGGATGACCGAGTCGTCGTAGTGGACGAGCTGGGTGAAGCCGAAGACGTCGCGGTAGTAGTCGACGTAGCGGTTCATCTCGCCCGGCGGGACGTTCCCCACGCAGTGGTCGACCTCGAGGAGGCTGAGGCCGCCGGGCACGCTGGCAGGCGCCCGAAGGGCCCGATAGCCCGGCAGGAACGCGCCGCGGTAACGGCGCCGATCCACGAACGAGTGGATCACGTCACCGTAGGTGTGCACGGCGCTCGTGCACAGGACCCCATCCTTGCCCGCGTCCAGCTCGACGGGCTCCCGGGCGGAGCGGGCGCCGCGGGTCGTCGTCTCGCGCCAGGCAGAGGCGGCGTCGTCCACCGCGAAGGCGATGTCGTGAACGCCGTCGCCGTGACGGTGCACGTGCTCGGCGATCTCGCCCTCTGGCGAGAGCGGCGCCGTGAAGACGAAACGGATGTCGTTCTGGACCATGACGTACGAGGCGCGATCACGGACACCCGTCTCGAGGCCCGCGTAGGCCACCGGCGTGAAGCCCCACAGGGCGCGGTAATGGTCCGAGGCCTGGCGCGCATTGCCGACCCAGAACTCGACGTGGTCGATGCCCCGCAGGGGCAGGAAGTCCTGGGCCGGGCTGGACGGGTCCGCGTCGACGTGGGCGGCGGCCTGGTTGGCGGCGCCGCGACGTTTCAGCGCCTCGCTCATCGTCGGCTCCTCGTGGCGGGCAGTCACGGCCTCCATCGTACGCCCGGCACCGAAGTCGGACGCGGCGGGCCCCATGGTGAGAGCCGGCTGGCTACTTCTTGCCGCTCCCCGTGAGGGTCACGGTTGTCGGGGAGTTGGTGCCGTTGCTCAGGAGCGTCAACTTCCCGGTGTACGCCTGGATGGCGGTGGGCCGGAAGGTGACCGAGATCTTGCAGCTCCTCCCCGGGGCCAGAGACGCCGGGCAGCTGCCAAGGCTGGGGTTGATGAACGGTAGACCCGATGTCGAGATCGGGCCGAAGACGAGCGCGGCGGTCCCGGAGTTCGTCACCGTCAGCTGCCTGGTCGTGTTCGTGTTGATCCGCTGCACGCTGAAGTCCAGCGAGGTCGCAGTCGAAAGGACGGCCGGTACGACACCTGTCCCGCTCAGGGCAACCGTGGACGGCGATCCGGCGGCGTTATGGGCGATGTTCAAGGTCGCGGACTCTGCGCCGCTTGAGGTGGGTCGGAAGGCCACGCTGATTGGGCAAGAGACACCCGGCGCCACGGTCCCGCAGAAGCTGGTGACCAGGAAGTCGCCCTGGTTCGGGCCGGTGAGCGACACGCCGGATACCAGGAGGTCCGCGGTCCCGGTGTTGGTGACCGTGACCGTCTTGGCCACGGACGTGGTCCCCGTGTTCTGCGACCCGAAGTCCATCGATACTGGCACCACCTGCGCCGCCGGGCCCGCTGGGGCCACGACCGGGCTGCTGGGCGCGGAGGCAACGGTCTCCGCGGTACCGTGGTTGTCCGTGTACGAGACGACCACGCGCAGCGTCGATCCAACCTGGGCCGTCGTCGGCGTGAACGTCGCGCTCGTCGCGCCAGCGATGTCCGTTGTCCCGGCCTGCCACTGGAAGTGGAAGGTGACGCCGACGAGTCCGTCGGCGTCGGCGATCGTGCTCGTGGAGGCGGTCACGGCGGCGCCGACGATGGGGCTGGTGGTGCTGAGGACGGGGGCCCCGGTCGGCGCGTCGTTGACGTTGATCACCGGCGCGGTTGACGCGCCCGTGACGAACTCCTGGACGCCGGTCTTGTCGGTGTAGGACGCCACCACGCGAAGCGGGAACCCGACCTCGGCGTTGTTCGGGCTGAAGGTGGACCCGGTGCCGACGGTGATCCAGCTGCCCGACGCCGCCTGGTACTGCCAGCTGAGCAGCACCGTCGCTGGATCGAAGCCGTCGGGATCGGTGATCGCCGGCGTTGCGGTTAGAAGCTGGTTCTCGGTTGGCGTGAGGTTGCTGATCGTGACCGTCCCGCTGGCATTCGGGAGACAGGTGCCGGGAGCGCCGATCGCGACCCACTTGTCGGCGAACTTCAGGCGTTCGATGTTGCGCAGCGTGTCGACGCCGTCGACGCCGAGGCCGCCCAGGTGAGCAACGGTCCACGTGCCGTTCGCGTTGGCGGTGATCGAGTAGTTCAGCCGCGAGTCGGTGAAGACGGCCGTGTCGCACGACGTGTCGCCCGGCGTCGTCAGGATCTCGCGGACGACGTGGACGTTGCCAGGATCGATCGTGCCGTTGAGCATCGCCACCTGGAGGTCCGACATCTTGTTGGCGAGGATCGTGTTGCCGGCGTTGTCCACGGCGACGAGTCGCACGTTGAGCCACGCGTCGCCGTCGATGAAGTCGTTCCCACCTCGGCCTTCGATGATGTCGCTGCCGGGCCCGCCAAGGAGGATGTTGCCCATGACGTCGAAGGCGGGAGTCGCGCCCGTGCCCGGGAGCAGGACGCCGCTGCTGCTGAGCAGCGTGGAGAGCCCATTGATGAGCAACAGGTTGTCGTGGGTGAGCTCGTGGCCGGGCCCGTTCCCGTTGTCGCCCCGGATGATGTCGTTGAATGGGCCGCCGGAGACCGCCTCGTCGAACAGGTAGCGGTCGTTGAGGTTCAGCGGGTTCGGCGGCGCGAGGGCCGTGTTGAGCAGGTCCGCGTTCGCCGGGGTGGGCTTGCGAACATAGGTCACCCAGTCGAACCCGAGCCCGCCGTCCATCGTGGCAGGGCCCTGACCGGCCACCAGGACGTCCATGCCGCCCTCGCCGCCGTAGTTCACGTTGCCAGGACCGCCGATGAGGACGTCGTTGCCGCCTGCGCTGACCGGGAACGGAGCAGCGTTATCGCCCCGAAGGACGTCGGCTCCGCCGCCGCCCTCGATCCAGTCGTCGCCCTCGTTGCCCTGGATCGTGTCGGCGCCGGCGCCGCCCTGGATGAAATCATTTCCCAGGCCGCCGAATGATTCCGAGCCGTCTGGGCCGTGGATGATGAAGTCGCTGCCGTTGCCGCCGAAGAGCAGGTCCGGGCCCGGGCCGCCGGCGACGACATCGTTCCCGTCGCCGCCGTTAAGGACGTCGATGCCGAAGCTGTCGGTGAGGATGTCGTTGCCGGCGCCACCGTAGAGATGGTCGTTGCCGGCGCCGCCCTCGATTCGATCGTTGCCGTCGTTGCCCCAGATCGAATCGTCGCCCTCGGCCCCCTGGATGCGGTCGCCGCCGTTCGTGCCGGCGAAGAGCGAGTGGTTCTCCGTGGTTCCGCCGCCGGTGAGGCGGATCGTGCCGTCCGGCAGTCGGATGAGCCTGTCGGTCCCGGTCCCGTCGAGGTTCGTCTCGTTGTACGGCGTGTTGGGGTCATCGACGATTCCCGTCGGGTTCGTCTGCGCCGACAGGTCGAAGACATAGTCCGGCTTGGTGAACGCGAGGCCCGGCAGGTCCTTGGCGGTCGTGTTGCGCATCGCCAGCTGGGCGAACGAGTTGCTTTCGACCTGCTCCAGGAAGTGGAGGCCGGCGAGGCGGGCCAGATAGTAGAAGCGGTCGTTGTCCTGGAGCCGCTGCATCTGGGTCTCGAACACGAAGTCGAAGGTCGAGCCCAGGAGGCCGCCGAACACGGGCGGCTTCTCGGCGAGGCCGCCGATCCAGAGGTCGACAGCATCGAGCCCGGTGACCGACAGGCTGTTGACGTTCGCCCACAAGCCGGTGCCGTTCATGAAGTCCGCGCTGTCCGCGGGCGCCCCGGTCCCGCCATTGACGATGAGCGCGGCCGCGGCGCGCTTGGCGGCGACCGTGGTCACGTCATCGGCGGTGCCGAGCACGCCGTCCGGTCCCGAATCCCGGATCGTGGGGTGGGTCCCATACGCGGCCACGAAGTTGATGAGCGAGGCGGGGTGCCGGAGCGCGAGCCCGAAGTCGATCCAGCTGGTGTAGGGCCGCACGGAGCTGTTGAGTGACCCAGTCCCGACGCTCCCCGCGTAGAAGACCCGTCGCGCCTGGTTGAGCGTGGGGATCCCCTCGCTCCGCGCCCGGGTCAGGTTCAGGGTCGCCAGGTCCAGCGGAAGGCCGAGGAGGTTGTTCCGGAGCGCTTCCGTGACGAACTCGTCGATCGCATTGCCGCGCTGTGCGGCCATGCCCTGGACGAGCGCGCCGGCGGCCTGGTCGGCCGTCAGGGTGCCCGCGGGTCCGCCATCGAGGAAGGCAACCGGGTTCGTGAACGCACCGATCAGCCCGATGTCGTTGTGTGACCCATCCGTGTTGATGCGCGGGAGCGTCTCGTTGAGCATCGAGTGGCCGAAGCGATAGACCGCATGTGCAAACTCGGCGGTGATCGCCGGGTCGATGCTGCTGTCGTACGCGGTGAAGGCATTGATCGCCGGCTGCACGAAGCGCGCGAACTCCTCGAAGACGATGTGCTGGTACTCCATCTCGGTCACGAACTTTGCGGCCTGGAAGAGCCGCTCGCCGTTCCACACGCCGGGCGAGAGCTGCCACCGCGACAGGTCCGCCGGGCTCCCGACCGGGAACGTCGCGACCAGGTTCTTGATGTCCTGGACCTCGCCGTTGTGCTCGGAATGGAAGATGTGGTGGATGGCCGTCAGGCCGATGTTCTCGTTGCCGCGACCATCCCCGGTGATGTAGTGCGCGTCGAGCAGCTCGTTGTCGTACGTCCCCGCGGGCTGGATCGATCCGGGGGCGCCGATCGTCGTGTCGGGATCCGGGACCAGGCCGGGGCTGGGGATGGCGTTCTGCGAGATGTCGTCGAGGAAGGCGTGGTTCGTGCGGACGGCGCCGATCGCCGTCGGAGAGACACCCAGTCCGCCGTTGGCGGCTGGGTCCGCTTCCACGAAGCCGGTGGGCGTCGCGATCTGCGGGTACCCGTGCGCACCCGGGATGAACCGGCCGTACGCGTCCGTCCGGAGCAACGGCACGTTGAGGACATCCTGGTCGCTGAGCTGGATCCCGAGCAGATGCGCCGCCTGCGCCTTGATGTCCGCCCACGTCGGGAGGCCGCCCGCCGCCCCGTTGATCAGCCGGCCGGTCGAGACGGGCAGGCCCGCGCTGTTGAGCGCGTATTCGCGCAGGAACACCTGGTGGGACGGGTGTGACGTGTAGGTCTGGCTCTGGTCGACGTACGGCGTGTCGGAGTTCACGCCGTCCTTGATGTCGTCGGCGGTTCCCAGGATGCCATCTGGACCGGGTTGGTTGGTTGCCCGGCTCAGCACCATGAAATTGGTGGAGGCCCCCGCGACGTAGAGCGGATCGTCCGGCTTGAGCGGCACGAAGACGGTTCCGCTGCCGCCCTTGTTCACGTGGTCCAGGCCGTGATCGAAGAACTGGCCGAAGAACGTGAACAGCGAGTTGAAAGACGGTGACAGGCCGGCATCGGGCGCCACGTTCGGGAGCTCGTATTCCTGGACCGGGGTCGGGACGCCGTTCCGGTACGAGTTGACGGTCACGATGCTGTTGCCGAAGCCGTGACCGGTCGGGGACAGGTACGCAGCCGTGGCTGCCGGGTTGTTGGCGGTCTGATCCGAGATCAGGTTGCTGACGAGGCGCGGCCGGGAATCGAAGACGAACCCGGAGTTCTGCGCGTAGGAGGTCGGCCCCGGCGGTCCGAAGCCTGCTGGCACATCTTCGGCCGCGCCGAACTTCGACGGCGCCTGGCGCGGGAAGACCCGGTCCGATGCGCCGAAGCCGCTGTGGCCGGCCACCAGGTTGTTGTAGTGCCCGTCGACGGTCCGGAGCCCGTACGGCAGCGTCGTGCTGGTGACCTCCGTCGCGCACAGGGCGGGATTCGCCGGGAATCCCGGGTCCGTGCACAGGGTGGCCCCGTCGGGATGCGCCTCCGCGATCTTGATCTGCTGGAGGATGTACTCCATGTCGGACTGGATCAGCCCGATCCGGCTCACGACGGCCGGCCGCACGGCGCTGACGAGGCCAGCATTGCCGGCGACCAGGGCGAAGGACAGGAGGACGCTGAACCCCGCGCGGGCCTGGCGCGAGGGGCGCGGACGGCCGCGAAGACGATGAACGGTGTTCACTGAGTCTCCCCTGGGTCAGCGGCAGCGGTAGCTCGAACCGGTATCCGGTGATCGTCCGACCCGTAACCCCTCGCGCCGGTCGGCGGCCGGCCCCCCGCCGCACGTGACCTCATTAGGCGCCCGGCGCAAACGGTCTTCCAGCCCGCATCCGGACGGCTCCGGACCCCCCAGACGGGGGGTCCCTGGAGATCAGGCGAGGGCCGCGTCCATCGCCCGCGACCGCGGCGAGGGCCGCCCGCGGGTCACGGCCCGTCCTTGTTCGTCGGGACCAGCACGGTCTGAGCGGTAATCGTCGAGCCGGTAAGTAGACCCGTGACCTGGACCGAGTTGGCTACCTGGATGAACTGCACCGGAACCTCGCGTCTGCGCAGGTTGACCACTTTCGTGGTCAGGGACATCGCGACGGTGTAGCTCACGTGCCCATCGTTGAGGAGGAAGTCGCCCGTGGAGAAGATCTGCATGACCAGCCCCGTCACGGTGACGACAGGCGGCACGGGCGTGGGCGCCGGGGTCGGCCTCTGGGCGGGCGTGGCCCCCGGAATGGCGGCGCTCGCGACCGACGTGGCCGGGGTAACGGCCTGACCCCGCGTGGGTACCGGGCTGTCGCCCGAGGTGCGCCCAGTGGTGGCGGGGCTGCCACAGGCTGCCACCACCGCTGCGGCGACCGCGAGTACCAGTAGGAGCGGAGTTGCGAGGGCAGGCCGCTTCACCATCGTCGTCTCCCGGATGCCGGCGAAACGGCCGGGTCGCTGGCTCGATGCCGGACGGGGTGCGGGATCGCGACCGGGCCGACGCAAACGGGCACCCGGCGGCCGCCAGCGCGACCGTTGATCACGGTCCGTCCTTCATGGTCGGGACCAGGACCGATTGGGCATCGATCGTCGAGCCGTTGCGCATTCCGGTGACCGACACCGAACCGGCCACCTGGATGAACTGGACAGGAACCTCGCGGCCGCGCAGGTTGATGACCAGCGTCGTCAGCTGCATGACGATGGTATCGACCTGCTTCCTTTCCGACAGGGTGAAGTTGCCGTTGGAGAAGATCTGCATGACCGTTCCGGTCACGGTGACGAGCGTCGGCGCCGGCGTGGCTGCCGGGGTCGGCGTCGGCGTGGCGCCGGGCCTGGATGTCGGCCGGGCGGCCGGCGTGGCGCCGGCCGGCGCCGTGAAGGGCACCTTCGTCGGGGGGACGGCCGGGGGGGCTGTCGCGGGGGGCAAAGGCGTCGCGTTCGCCTGTGCCGGTGCCGCGGACGGGGTGCCCGGCAGGTTCGCAACGCCGGCGGCCGCGCTCGCCACCGCCTGTGTATTGCCCGGCTCCGGGCTGCCGCCAGAAGGACTGCCCTGGCTGGCGCCGTCGCCGCACGCGGCCACGACCACCGCCGCGGCCAGCGCGAGCGCGAGAGGAACGGCGAGAACGGGTCTATTCAAAGTTAGTGAGCTCCGGATGCACGGCCGCTGGTGCGGGCGGCTCTGTGGAAAGGGCTACGGCAACACCGCCGGGGTGGCGTCCAGGCAACCCGGATGGGCATCCTCACCGCCATCCCATGGCTGAGCCTCGTGGTCTGCGGTCTGCGGGAGTCGCATCGAGAGAAAAGAAGACACCAGCCCCGCGGGCCTCACGGCCGATACGCCGGGCGATTGCTCGTGGATGTGGAGACCTCCGGGCGCTGGGTCAGCGCCCGGAGGTCTGTGGTCAGGTGACGTGCGGGCCGGTTGTTGCGGCCCGCACGTGCGCGGCTGGTGCTACTGGCGGATGCGGTCCAGCGCATGGAATGCGCTGATTCCGCCCAGGTTAGAGGCAGCCCGGAGAGGGGCCTTTGAGCAGGGAGTCGCGTAGGGCAACACGGGGCCGCCCAACACGCCTCCATTGCACGCGGGCGGTGGCGCGCCCACAAGCGTCATGGTGTAGAGGCCGTTCCCGCCGTTCGTGAATGTGACATTGCCGGGGTCGAAGGTGTTGCCCGACTCCGTCAGATACGGCTTCAGTGTCAAGATCACGTTCGGGCTCACGACCGAGGACGTGGCGGTGATGAGCAGCCGTTGCTTGCCGGTCCGGTATTCCGCGTTAGTGATCGAGACGGAGTCCGGGAGCGGGACGACGGTGACGGAGGTGAACTCCGGTGCCGAGGGCAGGAGTGCGGCGTTCGTCGCGGTGATCGTGATGTTGACCACGACGGGAGTCACCTGCCCCACCGGGAGGACCGGTGCCGTGAAGTTCACCACTTCCGAAGTCGGGGTCACCAAAGTTGGGGCCCCGAAGGTGAGGGTGCCGGCGGGACTCTGCGTGACGCTGAACGTGAGCGGCAGCAGTGCCGGAGAATTCGGATCGGAAGCGCTGACCGTGAGGCTGCCGGTCGCCGACGAGAACACCGAGACGGGCAGCACGTGATTGACGACCGGGGGCAGCGCTGCGCCAACGGTGACCGTGGCAGTCGCGGTACCGGGGGTCAGCGAGCAATTCGTGGCTGTGAGCGTCAGGGTCACCACGGTCCCGGCTGCGACACCCGCCGCCGAGTAGACCGGGGTGAGGGTTGTCGCTCCCGTGAAGGACCCGGCCGTTGCCGTCCAGAGATAGGTGATTGGAGCGGTCCCGGTGGAGGAGCCGGCCAGGGAGACGGTTCCCCCGAACCCAACCGAGTAGGGGCCGCCGGCGGTAACGACCGGCGCAACACAGGCGACGACGGCCGGAGTGATCGTGAGCGTGGTGGTTGCCGATGTTGACACCCCGGCCGTGTTCGTGGCCGTGACAGTCAACGTGACTAGAGTGTCCACTGTCACGCCCGTTGGCGCGGTGTAGTTCACCGTCGCGCCCGTCGGCGGGTTCTGGGTCACGGTCAGGCCGGTCAGGGTGGCAAGGGGGCTCTGCGCGACCGTGTAGGTGAGCGGTGTTGCCGCCGGAACATTGGGATCCGAACCGGTGACGGCGAAGTTCCCGCTATTCCCCGAAACCAC
>JANXWH010000220.1 GCA_025351245.1 Chloroflexota bacterium
GGCTCGGACGCAGCGGCGCGCACCGTCGAGCATTGGCGAGGGGTGACCCTGCCTATGGGCCTCCTCTACGAGCGGGCCGCTGTCGAGTTCTGGGAGCGCGTCTTCTGGGAGGGCGTCGCCGATGACGCGCGTCGATGACGCGCGTCGACGACGCTGTTGCGGACCGATCACGAAACGAATGACGACGGCGCCCGCCTCGCCGCCAACCGGGCCTTGCGAGAGGTGGGTGGCTGGAAGTAGGCGCGCCTGCGAGTTCGGGCCACCCGGCGTCTCTGCGCGTGAGCGTGTATCGCCATCTGGGGGTCAGCGCACAAGGACAGCGAGGCGGCGAGTGCTGCGGGAGTGGGTCGCCTCATTCAGCCATCTGGATGACCGAATCCTCGGGCAGAGCCTTCCTGGGCGCCCGGCAAGGCCCCCGGTCGGCGCGATCTGGCCAAACCCCAAAAGGGATCGCCGTCGACGTGCGGAGCGGGGGCCATGCATATCCTAGCCCCCCAGCCACGTCTCGTGTCCCGTTTTGCTGGTTGCGCTGCCGGGCACGATGACCTGATGGTGCGGACCGCCATGTGCAGCCTCGGTTGGGGCCTCACTTCGTGGCCCCGGCCTATGCGCCGCGTGGACGCGACTTCTCGCGGACGAGCAAACGTCAGTCGGCTCCGTGGACGACGAGGACCGGGATAGGGCTGTGCGCCGCCACGTGCGCGGAGACCGAGCCGAGGAACGTGCTCCCGAGACGGCTGAGACCTCGCGTCCCCATGACCAGCAGGTCGTATTGCCCCGAGGCGGTCGCGTCGACGATGGTCCGCCCGGGCTGGCTGCCGCCGATGGCTTCCATCTCCGCCGGCGGCCCGCCGTCCGCCTGGATCGCCGCCGCCTCGGCCTCGAGGAGGGCATGGGCCCCACCAAGAGCCGTCTCGAGATCGCGCGAGTAGTCCGGCTCGCCCTCGAAGCCGGGTGGCTGCTGGTACACCGCGAGGAGCGTCAGGCTCGCCCCGAGCGCACGAGCCAGGTCCGCGGCGGTCAGCGCGGCCCGCCGGGAGTGGACGCTCCCGTCCGTCGCGACGAGGATCCGCTTGAACATCACGGCCACCTCCGGTGGGCCTCGCCGTTCACGCCGACTGCGCTCGGCGCGGCTCTCGCGCCCGGCCCCTCACATCCGCGGGCTCCTCACGAGTATCGTCGCCGGGACGCGCCTCGACCAGTGCCGTCACGCCCGACGCACTGCGGCCGCATCAATCCCATCACCATGGCAACGTCGTGTTGGGCGACTTGGCGGATGATGTGCGCGTGGCCGGTCGCGGCACCGAGGCATCCCTGCGAGGACAGCGCACCGCCGGACGGTTCGTCCACCACGGCGGGGCTGGGAACAGCCCGGCGCCTGAGCCGACCGTGTGGAGCCACGCGCACCTGATCCGACCCGGCGAAGAGGAGCACCCCGTGCAGACTGCGAAGTTCATCCCGGACTGGCGCGAGCTCGTGAGGTTCGCGGCGCCGCGCCCGGAACCGACCCTCATCCGCGATGAGGACGGCTTCCGGGTCCTGTTGGCCGGCCTCGAGCCGGGCGGCGGAATCCCCGTCCACCCGGAGCGGCTGGCGATCTATCACATCCTCGAGGGGCGCGGCTCGATGGTCGTCGACGGGGAGCGGTTCGCCCTCGCCGCCGGGGCCACCGTCATCGCGCCGCGGGGCTCGCGGCGGGGCATCGAGGCCGAGACCCGGCTGGCGTTCCTCGCGGTGCGGGTCGGACCGGAGCTCGACGAAGCCGGCTGAGCCGCGTCGACTGGGGACGGGTCGGGCTGGTGGTGCCCTCGTGAGCGGCCGCGCGCCGGGTGGCGGCGGGCCGGGCGCCGAGGCAGCTGGGGGCGGCGGGGTCGCCCCCAGCTGCCTCGCCAGCCGCGTCGGCCTGCTCCTCCTGGGCGCCGGCGCACTGCTCGCAGGCCTGACCGGATCGCTCGTACTCCTTGGCGTCCCGATGCCCCCCGAGACGGCGGGCCTCGGCGCGACGCATGGCCTCCTGATGACGCTGGGGTTCCTGGGCACGCTGATTGCGCTGGAACGAGCCGTTGCCCTCGGGCGTGGGTGGGCCTACCTCGCGCCGCTCGCGGCGGGGCTCGGGGGCCTCCTGCTCGTGTTCGGAAAGGAGCTCCCGGTTGCCGGAATCGCCTTTGCCGCCGCAGGCGTGCTCCTCGTGGCCATCTACGTCGCATTCGACCGCATCGACCGCTCCCTCCACGGGAGCATTCAAGCTGCCGGCGCGGTCGCCTGGCTCATCGGCGCGCTACTGCTCGTCGCGGGGCGTCCGGTCCCGACGATCGCTCCGTGGCTGGGTGCCTTCCTCGTCCTGACGGTCGCTGGCGAGCGGCTGGAGCTCTCGCGCATCCTGCGCCCCACGACGGCCATCCGCCGCATCTTCGTCGCCGTCGCGGGGGTTTTCATTGCCGGCGTGACCCTCACGATCGTCGCACCGGACCCCGGGCTGCGGATCGCCGGCGCCGGCCTCATCGGGCTGGCGGTATGGCTCGGCCGGAACGACCTCACCCGCAGGACCGTCCGGGCGACCGGCGTGACGCGGTACATCGCGGTATGCCTGCTCCTCGGCTACGCCTGGATGGCCGTCGCGGGCGCGTGGTGGGTCGCCGCGGGGCCGGTGGCGGCGGGGCCGGAATACGACGCGCAGCTCCATGCGCTGTTCCTCGGGTTCGTCATCTCCATGGTCTTCGGCCATGCGCCGGTCATCCTGCCGGCGGTCCTGCGGGTCCCGCTCCCCTATCACCCGGTCCTGTACCTGCCCCTGGCCCTCCTGCACGGCGCGCTCGTGCTGCGGATCCTCTTGGGCGACCTCTTGCGGTCGGGCGCGGCGTTCCAGCTCGGCGGCGTGCTGAACGTGGCTGCGCTGCTTCTCTTCCTCGGAATGGCGGCTATGTTGGCGGTGCGCTCTGGGCGAGCAAGGCGGGGCGTGCCGAGGCGCTGAGTCCCCGGGCGACCCGTCCCCTACGTCTGTTCTTCCGCGCAGGGTGTCGACGGGCCGGTGCGGTCGACCGCGCGCGGCGCGGCGGGCCGGGGCATCCGTGGAGCTTCCCAGGGGAGGACGACGCTCGCCTCGTCGATGGCCCGAAACGACCTCGCCACGTTGCGATTGACGAGCACCGTCGTGTCGCGCGTCTCGCCAGCCAACCCGACTTCTCCTGCAACTCCGTTGGTTGACCGCCGACCCTCGGGCTCGGACACGGACCCCCACCATGGCAAGATCGTGCTGTCGAGGCCGATCGGCGTCCTGAGGTCGGCCGCGCGATTGCGCGATCCGAGCAGCGGGCGGCGCCTCGACGCGCTCACGACCGACTCGGCCCTGCAAGCGCTCATCGCTTCAGCGTTGCCGGCAAGACGCGCCACGAGGAAGTCGTCGGTCCCGACGATTCGCCGGATGCTGCATGACGTGCACCCCGCTACCTCGAATGGCCGACCACACGCGCGAGCCGATACGTCCGCGCCACCCGAGGTCGTCGGAGACGGGCGTCCCTCATGCCCGAGGCCGCTGGGAAAGGACGAAGAGCGCGACCATCGACGGGACGACGAGGATCGCGCCGACCAGCAGGCTGGCGAGCAGGGCGACGAGGGTCGCTTCAACGGCCGAGGCTTGCCCGATCGTGAGGGACCCAACGAGCAGGTTCGGGTATTGGGCCACCGCCCAACCCCACAGGACGCTTCC
>JANXWH010000222.1 GCA_025351245.1 Chloroflexota bacterium
GCCTCCTGCACCTGCTCATCGAGCTGCGCGGCCCGCTGGCTCACGTAATCGGCGGTCTCCGCCAGGCGCTGCAGCGATTGCTCGCGCGAAGGCAACACCTCTTGGGGCGTGGCGGCGGGAGGGCTGGTGCGCCCCGAAAGCGTCAGGGGTCGATCGGCGTTCATCGCTCTTCCTCTAGCTGACCTTGAGCGTTGAGACAGAATCGTTCAGTTGTTCGGTTAATTGGCGCAACTGCACGGCAGCCTCTGCCGAGGCTGCCGTGAGGACCTGCCCGTCCGTGCCGACCGGGAGCCGCGTGGTGGACGTGCCGTGGGCGATGAGGTCGCCCTTGGTCGTGGTGGGGTCGCTGAAACCTGCGGCCGAGGCCGCCCATTTGACGCCCGTCGATTGGGTCGAGTCGGCGGTGAGGACGTGATCGTTGGACCCGACCGCCAGACGGGCATCGACGGTTGAGAAGCCGTGGAGGTCACCCTTGGTCGTGAGCGGGCTGGAGCCGGACGCGGGCGTGGCCCAGATGAGGTGGTGCGTCGTCGGGTCGACCGTGAGGACCTGGCCGTCGGTGCCCTTGCCCAGCCGTCCCGGAGCCCCCGACGCCCCACCAACGATGATGTCGTCGAGCGTCGTCATCGGGTTGGTCATGCCCGCGGCGGGCGGAGCCGCGAACGTCCCATCCGCCCGCAGGAAGTCGGTGCCGCCGGGGAACGTGTGGTCCGACGCCGAGGTCGCCGCGTGCTGGCGAGCGTGGTGATCGTTGGCCCCGATGCCGGACAGCGCCGAGTGCGCGACCTGCCCGCCCTGGAGGCCAGCCGAGGCATGGGTGTGGTCGGCCGACTCGAGCCGGTAGCCCGCGTGGGGGTCCGCCGCGGCGACATGGGTGCTGAGCTCGGCATCGGTCGCGAGGCCCATCGCATCGTGGGTGGCGAGCGAGGGATGCGTGCCCCCCGGAGCGACCGAGAGCTGCACGCGCTGGCTGCCCGTGTCGCCGACGATCGTTTTGGCGAGCGACGCATCGGTCACGAGCTTGTCGAACAGGTAGCCCGGGGTGTCCGTGGCCACGCTCGCGACGCGCCCCGACGCCGCCGCGGTCCCGCCGCCCCCGCTTGAGCCGCCGGACCCCGATGCCGTGGTGTCGCGCGAGAGAGCGTCGAGACGGCGCTGCAGGCGCAGGAAGGCGTCCATCTCGACGCTGTTGAGCTCGAGCTCAACGCTGTAGTCGCCGGCGTCGGTCTCCTCGAGGGTGACCGACGCCACGCGCTGCACGACGGCCTCCCCGCCGGCGCCGTCCGCGTCGAGCCCGATCCAGTCGCCCTCGCGGTAGTCGGCCCAGGGTTCGAAATGCCCCTGCGCCGCCGGCCCGTGCTCGACCTTGACCGACCGGGCCTGATCCTCGGCCGCCGCGGACGCGATGGCGTACTCGCCGGCGCGCTGGAGGGTCGTCGGGTTGTCAGAGGTCGACAGCGAGAGGTAGCTTTCGCGCCGCCCGATGCCTGGCACGGCCTCCGCGGGCGGGTCGGTGATCTCGACCACGCGCCCGCCGGCGCCCTCGACCAGCGTCCGGGTCCGGAGGCCCGAAGCGTGGGCGGTGTCGACGACGTCGCCCGCGAAGTGGTGGCCCTTGCGCAGGATGACGCTGGCCTCGAAGTGCCGGCTCGCGTCGACGAACGCCTGGAGCCGGAGCTCGGGCGTCATGCCGCCCTCGAGGCCCAGGGTCACCAGGTGGCGCCACACCTCCAGGAGCGTGGTCCCGATGTGGAACGACAGGTCGTGCGTGTCCGGCCAGGGTTCCCCGTGGGAGTCGACGTCGGCCGTGAAGTCGCAGGTGAGGTCCGGCATGACCCCGCGCGCCTGCGCCTCGTCGATCAGCGTCACGAGCACCGAGCCGAACGTCGCGCCAGCGAAGACCGCGTCCGCAGACGCGGTGGACGGCACGAGCACCTGCATCCCGATCCAGCCGGCCGAGGACCCGGCAGTGGCGGTCAGGTCGCCGGTGTCGCCGATGGCCGGGTTGACCAGGTGCGCGCCCTCGAGGGTCCGCCCGGTGGCGGCGCGGTCGATGCCCTCGGTGAGCCCGGCACCGGGCGCGATCGCGGTCGATGCCGCGCACCCCGCGAGCGTGACGAGGACGCCGTCGACGAGCCCCACCGACACCGACGGCAACTTGATCGCGGTGCCCGAGCCCGTGGTGTCGCTGATGCCCCAGGCCGTGTCGTCGGCCGACGCGTTGGGCAGCGCGACCGCGGCGCCTGTGGCGCGCACCGCGGCTGACCAGTGGAATGTCACGCTTCCCGGGCTGCCCGCGATCAGTCGCGCTTTGAAGACGAGCATCCTCAGGGTGCCCTCGGTGACGTTGCGGATCTGGCGCCAGCCGACGGGGGTCGCCGGATCCGCCCCGACGCACAGGACCGAGAGCAGCACGACGTCGCCTGCCGCGCAGCCGGCCGGCATCGGCACCGCGAGCGAGGTGGTCCCGGCGCTCCCGTTGTCGGCCGAGCTCCAGGCCGCGACCGAGGCCGCCGCGGGCGGCCAGACGGGCGGGTAGACGACGGCCCGCTCGATGTACGCGAGCGCCCCACGGCCGTCGATGCGGATGTCCTCGCCGCCCTCCTCCGCGCGCGACACGAGCACGGTGGCCGGCTCCTCGATCCAGATCGCGTGGCGGTAGGTGCCCGCGACCCGGAACTTGACGAGGTTGCCGATGGCGAGGATGGCAGCCGTGGCCTTGGGGTCGCTGCGCGCGATCGCGAACCCGCCCGCGCCGAGCTCGCTGAGCTCGCGGGTGAATCGCTTGGCCGTCGCGCCATCGAGCGTGGTGAGCATGGT
>JANXWH010000039.1 GCA_025351245.1 Chloroflexota bacterium
TCCTCCCCGATTGCCTCGGGCAGTCCGGCCATGAGCCACGACGCGATGAGTCCTGGCGCCGCTATGACGGACACGAAGGCGGGCGATCTTCGGACGACCCTGGACCTCCTGCTCGGGGAGCACATCATCCTCGCGACGAAGGCGACTGGCTCCGCACTGGGCGGTCGGACCGCGGAGTTCTCCGCGTATGGCGACCTGCTCAACAAGAACGGCACGGACGTCGGCGCCCTCATCGGAGCGGCCTACGGCGCCCCTGCCATGGACACCTTCAACAAGATCTGGAGCGCCCACGACGGCTTCTTCGTGGACTACACGACCGGCGTTGCCAAGGGCGACAAGGCGATGCAGGACAAGGCCGTGAGCGACCTGACCACCATCTACGTCCCGCAGTTCGCGGACTTCATCGCCGGTGCGACGGGCCTCCCGAAGGACGCCGTGACAACACTCACCACACAGCATGTCCTCCAGACTGTTGGCGGCCACGCTCTTTGGTGATGATCCGGCAGGATTGCGTGGGGACGTGACGGCAGCGCTCCATGGAGATGCCGCCTGACCGTCATTCAGTCGCGGGTGAGCTCGGCGACCGCCTTCTTCGCGCAGGCGTCGTCGACGATCTCCTTGCTGTCGCTGGCCGCGGCGATGAGGGCCGCCACCGCGGCGTTGTTGAGGGCCCGGGGGATGCCGTTGGACTGGCGGTGGAGGCGCACGATCGCGTCGTCGGCGAACAGCTGGTCACTGCGTCCGGCGAGGGCCAGGTGGTGGCGCAGGTAGGCCGTCGAGTCGCCGAGGTCCATCGGCCCGATGTGGTAACGGACGGCGATCCGCTGGTCGAGTGCCGCGAACACCCCGAGACGCAGCTGCCGGGCGAGGGAGGGCTGACCCAGCAGGATCCCCGCGAACGGGCTGCGGCTGTCCATGTCGGAGTTCGTCAGCAGCCGAAGCTCCTCGAGCTGTTCGGGGGTGAGGAGGTGGGCCTCGTCGACCACGATCACGACCCGCCGGTGGCGCTCGGCCTCCTCCGCTTCGAGCAGCTCACTCGTCTGGGCCATCACCTCGGCCTTGTGGAAGCGCGGGCTGGCGCCCAGGGCGCGGACCACGCTGACGTACAGACCCCGGGTGCCGAAGGCCGGGTTGGCGATGTAGATGAGGGCATGGCGGGACGGATCGAGTGACGCCCGGGCGGCCCGCGCCGCGACCGTCTTGCCGGTCCCGACGTCGCCCGTGATGACGCCCAGGGCCGACTCGGCGATGCAGTGGCGGATGCGGGCGACGGCCTCCTCGTGGGGCGCCCGGGTGAACAGCTCCGAGGGTGCGAGGGACTTCCCGAAGGGAGTCCGCGTGAAGCCGAAGTGGGTCTGCCAGGGTGCGCGCTCGCTCATCAGAAGGGCTCCCCGTCAAGGTCGCGGTATGCAATCGGGCCCGACACGGTCGCCTCGTGGTCGGCGAGGACCTGGCCCAGGTAGTCGATCCCGGTGGCCGCGATGGGCTCAGGCGGTGGCGGCGGTGCCTGCCGGTGGACGTGGCGGGCGATCCGCCGCGGCGTGCACCAGCCGGTCTGGCGCCCCTGCCACCAGACCTCGATCGCGAACAGGTCCTCGGGGCGATAGCGGAGCTCGACCGTGCGTCCGACGAGGGCGGCGTCCACCTCGTACTCGTTGCCCTCGAAGGACACCCCCGCGGTCCGGCTCACCCGCCGCTGCGCCGACCACAGGAACGCGGTCCGCAGCACCTCGGGGTTCGCCTGCCGCTTCGGTCCCTTGCTGTACCGCGCCAGGGGCGACTCGCCGGTCTCGGTGTGGACCCGCACGTTGAGGTAGCGCTCCACCCACGCCGTGAAGCGGTCGTTGAGCTCGTCGAGGGAGCCGATCCCGACCGTCGTGGCCTCCAGGAGGAAGCGCTCCCGGATGACCCGGTTGAGACGCTCCTGCTTGCCCCGCCCCTGGGGGGCATACGGCCGGCTGTGGATGAGCCGGATGCCCAGGATCGCGCAACTCCTCGCGAGCTCGGCGCCGCTGTATGCCGATCCGTTGTCAACGTACAGAGACTCCGGCAGGCCCTGGCGCAGGATCGCCGCGTGGAGCACCTCCTGCCCCGCGCGCAGGGTCTCGTTGCCGATCCAGCGGCCGGCGACCAGCAGCCGGCTGTGATCGTCGACGAGCACGAACAGCCGAGCCCGCACGCTCCCGGGCGCCCGCGGATGGGGCACGAAGGGACCCACCAGCACGTCGCCGATCCAGCGCTCGTCGGGGGCGTCGGCCTCGTACCGTCCGAACGTCCGCCCGTCGCGTAGCAGCTCGCCGCGGGTGAAGCCCCGCCGCCGGAGCTGCTCGGAGAGGGTCCGCTCGGGCAGGCGGACGCCGTGACGGGCGAACACGATCTCGCTGATGTGGGCGGCACTCCGGGCGGGAGCCTCCAGGCGCAGCCGGATCGCCTCGTCGAGGAGCGCCGGATCGAGGCGTACCGATCCCTGGTCGCTGCGGGGCCGGTCGCGCAGCCCCGCGAGTCCGTCGACCCGGTACCGGCGGATCCAGCGATCGAGGGTGTTGCGGCTGACCGCCCGGGGATCGCCGGCGGGCGTGGCGTGCTCGCCGACGACCCCGCGGACCAGGAGACCGCGCTCGCGGCCCGAGAGCTTCGGGTCCAGGGCCTCGGCGATCAGGTGGTACCGCCAGAGGGCGAGGGCTTCGGCGGGGTCCGATGGCATGGGGCACCTCCAGGGGTGGTTCGGGTTGTCCGGGCCATCACAGGCGAGATCCCCGAGGACGCCAAGGGCGAGGTCGTGTTGGGAGCGAGCCAGGCCCCGCCGGTGACGAGGGCCGCCAGGCGCCAGACCCCGACGGGGCCGTGTCGGCGGGCCCAGGCGGACGCGAGGGCATCGACCGCGGCGAGACAGCGGGGTCCGGTCGCGGTCGGCAGCTCGAAGCTCGACCAGCCCGCCCGGATGGCCGCCGCGAGCAGGACCCGGGCCAGGGCATCGGCCGTCGCCCGGAAGCGGCGGCACCACTCCCGGACCGTCGTCTCGGGACGCCCGAGAGCAGCCGCGATGCGGCGCACCCCCTGGCCCGCGACCGACAGCTCGAGGGCGCGCCCGATGACATCGACGCTGTCCCAGCGGTACGGGCTCACGAACCAGGGCAGGAGGGCCGAGGTCCTCCCGCAGCGCCGGCAGCGCACCCGGGGCACGAAGATGCGGTGCAGCTCCGCGTCCCGCAGGTGGCGCAGGTAGCCCGACCAGGGTCCGGTCGGTCCGCCGCAGTGCGGGCAGGCCACCCGCGGCGGGGCGACAGCACGTCCCCGCGCCGCGTACGTGCTGACATCGAGCCGGCAGGGCCATACGATCACCGACGGTGGACCTTTGCTCCACCACGACCCCCCGGGGGCCAACTTCCTTCGGGGGGTCACCTGGTTGTGTCGGGTCAGATCATCGCGCCGCGCGCCACCCGCTGTCGACGTCTCCATTCAGCGCGGCCATCACCGGCGGGTTCATGCCCATACAGGGATGCCGCCAACAGCGCGGCGCCGTGCGTGGAGCAGTTCGTCAGTCATCGATCCGCTCGGCGCGCTTCCCGCTGACCGTCTGCCAGCGCTCGATGGTGACCTGGACGAACCGGGGATCGATCTCCATGCCATAGCAGCGCCGGGCCAGGGTCTCGGCGGCGACGAGGGTCGTGCCCGAGCCGAGGCAGGGGTCGTACACGAGCTCGCCGACGCGCAGGTGGTTGCGGATCGGGATCTCCGAAAGCAGCACGGGCTTCTGGGTCGGGTGATCGTGCTTCGCTTCGGTCGAGCCGGCCATGATCATCTTGGGCGATGGCACTCGCCAGATCGTGGCCTGGTCCCGCTCGCCATGGAAGAGATGGGGCACGCCGGGCTTCCGGACGACCCAACAGGGCTCATGACTCCAGTGGTACCAGCTCCTGCCCATGGCGAAGAGGGTCTTGTCCCAGATCACCTGGCACGCGATCTCGAAGCCGATGCGGCTGAGCCCTGCCGCCACCGCTGCG
>JANXWH010000044.1 GCA_025351245.1 Chloroflexota bacterium
CGGCCGACCGCCGTCCGATCCGCCGCGGCCCGGGGTCCACGCCACCGGCGCCCGGCCTCGCGCTCGAGCCGGCCGACATCTCGCTCGGGCTGCGGTATGTCCGCGAGTTCCGCGTGCTGGTCGCGGCAGAGCCGCTCGACGAGCCGTCTGCGGCGGTCGTCGCCGACGCTGCCGCGTTCGCCGATTCCGCGCTCGTCGTCATCGCGCCGCGCGGGCAGGCAACCTCCGCCGTGCTGGGAACCGCCATTGTCCTCGAGGCGCCCGAGGTTGACCCGGACGGCGCGTTCGCCGCGCTGGTCGGGCGTTTCGCCGCGGCCCTGGATCGCGGGGTGGACGCCGCGGACGCATTCCGCGCCGCGACCATCGAGGGCGGCTGGGAGCGCGCCGCGAGGTGAGCGCCGACGCCGGGCCTGAGTCGCCGGTCAGCTGAGCGGGAGTGGGCGCTGGCCCGGTTCGGGCCCGAGCGGGCCCAGCGGCATCACGAGGTCCGGACCCTCGTTCCGTGCGCTATTGACGCGCTTCGTGACCGGGTACCGGATCAGCAGGTCGTCGGCTGCCGGCCGGAGCAGGCCTAGCAGAGCGGCCGGGTCCGGAGCGGTGGGGTCCAGCCAGGTACCCCAGTCAGTCGCCGAGAGGATCACCGGCATCCGGTCGTGGATCGGCGCGAGGGTGGCGTTCGCGGTCGTGGTGACGATCGTGAAGGTGCGCATCCACTCGCCTTCCGGCTCCGCCGGGTCGCGCCAGGGTGACCAGAGGCCGGCGAACGCCATCGGCTCGCCATCGGTGCGCCGGATCAGGTTGGGCTGGCGGATGGACTGGGCGACGCGCTCCCACTCGTAGAACCCATCGGCCGGGACCAGGCAGCGACGCTTCTGGAACGCGCTCCGGAATGCGGGCGTGGTCGCGACGGTCTCCGCGCGCGCATTGATGAGGCGGTTGCCGATCCTGGCATCCTTCGCCCAGGTCGGGACCAGCCCCCAGCGATATGCGACGAGCGCGCGACGTTCGTCCGAACGCTCCACCACGACGAGCCCGGATTGCTGCGGCGCGAGGTTGAAGCGGCCGCCGGGAGTCGCCGCCAGGTCATCCGCGGCGAAGAGCGCGGCGAGCTCGGCGCTGGGGCGCTGCTGCGTGAAGCGGCCGCACATGCGCGCGAGTCTAGCAGCGGCGGCGCGCGACTCCGCCTTCTGCTACGGTCACGCCGATGAGCGGACCGACGACAAGCGACCCGGGGGTCGCGGGACCCCTGGACCGCCGGACCGCGGAGGCGCTCCTCGCCCGCGCGGACGTGCTGCTTGCGGCCAGCGAGTTCGATGCCGCGCGCGCGCACTACGCCCGCCTTGTTGGCTTCCCGGACCCGGCGATCACCGGGGCCGCGCTGCTCGGGACGGGCGAGGCGCTCTACCGGCTGGACGACGAGGCCGGCGCTCTGTGGAGCTGGGAGCAGGTGACACGCCTGCCGGAGAACCCATCCGGCTACGCCGCCTGGCGCCAGGTCGCGGCGGCCCGCGTCCGCGCGGGCACGCTCCGGACCGCATTCCAGGCATACAAGGAGGCCGAGCGGCGGGCGCCGGCGCAGGATCGGGCGGAGATCGCGTCGCGGCTCGGCTGGCTCAGCAAGGAGCTGGGCGACACGCACGGCGCCGGCCGCTACTTCGCGCGGAGCCGCGGCCGCGAGCGGACCCCGATCGTGAGCTACGCGATCCTTGGCGTCACCGTGGTTGTCTCGTTCCTGGCGATGCAGCGCGAGGGTGTCGACCTGCTGCGTCTCCTCTGGCTGGACAAGCGGGGACTGGCGGACGGCGAGTGGTGGCGCCTCCTGAGCCCGGTGCTGGTCCACGGAAGCCTGCTGCACCTGGCTTTCAACATGTACTTCCTGTACCTCGTGGGGCCGCTCGTGGAGCAGGTCTACGGCTCGGCCCGCTTCCTGCTCCTCTACCTGCTGACGGCCGCCACCGCGTCGTTGGCGAGCTATCTGCTCGGCGGGCCGGGCGCCAGTGTCGGCGCGTCGGGCGCGCTCTTCGGCCTGTGCGGCGTGCTGCTCGTCGGCAGGGCGCTCCATCGCCCGGTGCTCCAGGGCCAGCAGCGCGCGATGATGAGCCAGATCGGTGGCCTGGTCGTGATCAACCTCATCCTCGGGTTCGGGCTCAATTCGTTCGGCGGCAACATCGACAACCTGGCCCACGTCGGCGGCCTGCTCGGCGGGCTGTGGTTGGGGCTGCTGATCCCGCCGGCCGGCGCTCGGGAGCTCCCGATCCTGGGCCACCGGCCCGGCGGCGGGATGCCGGGTTCACGGACGGCCCAGGCCGACGCCTCCGGCTCGACGGGCAGCCCCGTCGCGCCGGGCACGAGTGTCGTCGCGGGCACGGGCGGGCTTGCCCTGGCGCTGGCGCGCTGGGCGGGCGTCGGCGCGCTCGTCGTTGTCGTCCTCGCGGGCGTGGTGCTGGGCGCGGGAAAGTACGCGTAGCGCCGGGAGCCGTCGCGGCCCGGGAGAACGCGGTCCCCGGACCCGGGCGCGCACGCGCAGAGGTCCGCTGCCGCGATGTCCGAATCCCGCGAGCGCGGGAGCGCCCGAGGTGCGATCCTCCGGGCCATGACCGTTCCCCGAGACTTCGAGCACCGCTACTGCGCCGTCGCCAGCCGCGACCCCCGGTTCGACGGGTACTTCTTTCTTGGCGTCACCTCTACGGGCATCTACTGCCGCCCGAGCTGCCCGGCGCGGACGCCCCGCCGCGAGCACGTCCGCTTCTACGCGACGGCGGCGGCGGCACAGGCGGCCGGCTTCCGCGCGTGCAAGCGCTGCATCCCGGGCGCCGTGCCCGGCTCGCCGGAATGGGACGTCCGCGGCGACGTCGCCGGCCGTGCGATGCGCCTGATCGCCGACGGGGTCGTGGAGCGCGAAGGCGTGCCGGGCCTCGCGGGTCGGCTCGGCTACGGGGAGCGTCAGCTCCGGCGGATCCTGCTGGCCGACCTCGGTGCGGCACCGCTCGCGCTGGCCCGGGCCCAGCGCACCCACGTCGCCAGGCTGCTGCTGGAGACCACGGGCCTGCCGGTCACGGAAATCGCGTTCGCGGCCGGGTTCGCGTCCCTGCGCCAGTTCAATGCCACGGTCCGCGAGGTGTTCGACGCGAGCCCGACCGTGCTCCGCGAGCGCCGCCGGCGCGGCAACGAGCCGCACGTCCCGAACCGGATGGAGATACGGCTGGCCCGCCGGGCGCCGTTCGACTTTCGCTCGCTGCTTGCGTTCCTGGGGCCGCGTGCGATCCCCGGCGTCGAGGAGGTCGTCGGCGACACGTACCGGCGAAGCCTCCGGCTGCCCCACGGGCCCGCGATCGTCGAGGTCACCGACGACGGGACGGCGGTCCGCTGCCGCCTGGCGCTCACCGACCCGCGGGACCTGGGGCCGGCGGTCGCGCGCGTGCGCAGGTTGCTGGACCTCGACGCCGACCCGGTCGCGGTGGACGAGGTGCTGGGCCGCGACCCCGTGCTCGGGCGGCTGGTCCGGGCGACGCCCGGGCGGAGGGCGCCAGGCGTGGTCGACGGCGCGGAGCTCGCGATCCGGGCGGTGCTGGGCCAGCAGGTCTCCGTCGTCGCCGCGCGCACCATCGCCGGACGACTCACCGCCGCCCATGGGACCTTACTGGCCGCACCGAGCGGCGGCCTGACGCACCTGTTCCCCGAACCGGCCCGGATCGCCGGGGCCGCGGATGCGAGCCTGCCGATGCCGGCGGCGCGCCGCCGGACGGTGCGCGCGCTGGCGGCCGCGCTCGCCGACGGGTCGCTCGCGCTGGACGCCGGCGCAGACCGCGAGGTGGCGCTTGGCCGCCTGCGCGGGCTCGCCGGCATCGGCCCGTGGACGGCCGGCTATGTCGCGCTCCGCGCGCTCGGGGATCCGGACGTGCTGCTCGCCGACGACCTCGGCGTCCGCCGGGCCGCCCGCGCGCTCGGCCTGCCGGACAATCCGGCGGCGCTCCGCGCCCGGGCCGAGACGTGGCGCCCCTGGCGCTCGTACGCGACCCATCACCTGTGGGCGTCGCTCGCGTCGGGCGGCGCCAGTGCCGGCGTCAGGGCCGGCGTCGACCGCGCCCCCGCCGCACCGGAGGAGATCGTCCCGTGACTGTCCACGCCTTCCACACGACCCCCATCGGCTGTGTCCTGCTCGTCGGGGAGCCGGACGGAGCCGGCGGCGCGCGCCTCGCCGGGATCTACATGGAGCAGCACCGCCACGGACCCGAGGTAGACGCGTCCTGGGCCGAGGACGCGCCGGCGTTCGGGGAGGTCGCGCGCCAGCTCGACGAGTACTTCGACGGGTCGCGAACGACGTTCGACCTGCCGCTCGCGCCTGCCGGGACGCCCTTCCAGCGTCGTGTCTGGGACGAGCTGACCCGGATCCCGCGGGGCACAACCGTCACGTACGGCGAGCTCGCCACGCGGGCCGGCCATCCGGGCGCGGCCAGGGCCGTGGGCGCGGCGGTCGGGCGCAACCCGATCTCGATCGTCGTGCCCTGCCACCGCGTGGTCGGCGCCGACGGGACGCTGACCGGCTATGCCGGCGGCGTGGGGCGGAAGGCGTCGCTCCTCGCGCTGGAAGGCGTGCCGGCCGCAACCGCGCAGTCCGACGAGGTCGCGCGCAGGTCGTCGGCGGGATGCCGACGCTCGGGACGCTAGGCAGCCCGCCGCGCCCGTTGCCCGGAGCCGGGGCCGTGCCCGGATCGGTGCCCGGAGCCGCGTGCGCGCGCGCCTCTGCGTCGATGTTGCACACCATCCAACAGATGGGGCGCGTGGGGGGCCGAGCTCTCCGCGCTGCCGGCTTTCGCTGCGGCACCCGCAACGAAGCGAGGGAGCAGGGCACCGGCGAGCTGTCGCGAAGCCTGTTTGTTGCAGTCCGGGCAACCCCGACCTGCGCCCCTCCGACCGGGCGGGACTTGGGCATCGCCGGCGGGCCGACGTGAGCACCACCGAGACCGCCGCGCCGTTGCCCGAAGCCATGCCCGCGCCGTGTCAAGGATCGGCGCCAGCCAGGCCCGCCGCCGCGCGCCGATGGCAGCTTCCGATACTCCTCGGGCTCGGCGCCCATCGACAGCCAACGACCTACGAGGAGATCCTGGATCCTCGCCCGGTCGCCGCCGGGGGGCGCACCCGCGAGCGCGCGGCAACGAGCGGCTTGAGCTACCTCACGCCGCTGGTCGCGATCGCGGACGGCGCCCTGCTGCTCGGTGAGCCCGTGACCCTGCTGTTCACGACCCGTGGTTCGAAGGAGGCGTCCCTTCGGATGGGTCCGCCTGCGTCGTGGCGCGGATCAGCCCGCATAGGACCCCGTGAGCAGGTCCGTGCGATCCCGGAACCGGTCCAATACCCGGTAGAAGTTGCGCCTGGAGAGGCGATCGCGCTCCGCCGCGGGGAGCGAGGTCCAGCCGCGGTGCTCGTGGCGGACCAGCGGCAGGTCCAGCCGAAGGGCGCGCCGCGGCGGCTGGGCGGGGTCCGCACCGGCGCGCAGCACCAGGCTCCACCAGATGTCCATGTTCCGGTAGAAGACGAACTTCTCGTCGAGCGGGCCGAGCGTCGACAGGTCTGCCCTCCGGAACGCCAGCCAGTAGGCTTCGATCGCGTCCACGTCGGGTCCCACCGCCTCGGCGAAGTGGCGGAGGTCGGGCGAGGCGAGGCCGAAGCCCCCGGCGACTGCGACGTCCGGGTCGGCGAGCGCTCCGGCGAGCGGCGTCAGGGCGTCACCGGTCGGTTCCACCGACGTGTCGGCGAGCACGACGACCGAGCCGCTGGCCCGGCGGAGCCCCGCGTTCAGGGCGGCGGCATACCCGAGCCGCGCGCTCGTCCAGAGCACCTGCGGCTCGGTCCCGGCGACGGGTTCCAGGTCCGCAGAGCCCGGAGCGAGGAGGGCCGCCTGCGCCGGCGCCGGGTCGTTGGCCACGATCACGACCTGCGTGCCGGCCGGCGCGTTGGCCCGGAGGCCGCCGAGCGTCCGGGCCAGGTCATCGGGCCAGTCGTCGGCGAGGAGCAGGACCGTGAACGCAGCCGTCGCCGGCACGTCCAGCACCGACGGCACCGCGGCCGCGCTTCCGTAACGGACGACGCCGACGTCCTCGGTCGTGGGCGGCGCGGCCGGCTCCAGGCGGTACGCCGTGCCGTGGTCCACGACCCGCCAGCCCGCCGCCTCGATCTCCGCGCGGAGCGCATCGGCGCGGGCGTATTCGCGGTCGGCGCGGGCCGCGGCGCGCTCGCGGGCGAGCGCCTCGATCTCGCTGGGCGGGGTGGGGGAGGGTTTCGTCACTCCGCGAGTGTAGCCGGGACGACCGGCAGCACGACGCTGACGCGGGCGCCGCGCGGCGCGAGGTTCTCGGCGGTGGCATCGCCGCCGTGCGCGCGGGCCAGCTCCCGGACGATCGCGAGGCCGAGCCCGGAACCGGGTCCGGTACGCGCCGGGTCGACCCGGAAGGAGCGCTCATTCACACTCTGCGCGACGACACCTGGCGCGAAACCCGGCCCATCGTCCGAGACCACGAGCGCCACCGCCCGGCGGCCGTCGGGCAGCGTCGCCGCGCGGGCCGCCACCAGCACGCGACCCGGACCGGCCTGTGCCCGGAGGGCGTTCTCGAGGAGGTTGCCGACGATCCGGTCGACGGCAAGCCGGTCCGCGGCGAACGTCGGTGCGTCCGGCGCCACCTCTGTCTCCAGGGCGATCCCGGCCGGTTGTGCCCGCGGCGCGAAACGGGTCGCGGCGGCGGTCAGGACGTCGGCCGGCCGCAGCTCCTCCGGACGCAGTGACGCAGCCCCCTCGCCGGCCCGGGCGATCGCGCCCAGCTCGTCGACGAGGCCCTCGAGACGGGCGGTCTCGTCCGCGATCGCCCGGGCGGCGCGCACCGCCGCCTCTCCCTGGGCCGTGCCGTCCACGAGCGCCTGGGCGAACCCGCCGATGACGGTGAGCGGCGTCCGCAGGTCGTGGCGAAGGTTCGCCAGCAGCTCGGTCTCCGCGCGGCGCGTCCGGACGAGCTCACCGGTCATGGCGTTGAAGCGGCCGGTCAGCTCGCGCACTTCGCTCGGCCCCTCCTCGGGCAGCGGCGGTGCCTCGGCGCCGTGCCCGGCGCCCGGGATCGACGCGGTCGCCGCGGCAAGGCGGCGAAGGGGCCCGGTCGTGGAGCGAGCAAGCACCCAGGCCAGCGGACCGCCCACGACCAGTACCACGAGGGCCACCAGCGGGATCGTCCGGGCCAGGTCCCCGAGGGTCGCGGCGCCGCCCTGGTCCGGCGCGGCGAGCACGAACCCGCGCGGGACCAAGGCCGCCGGCGCGGTGGCGGCCACGACGGTCACCGTCCAGCTCCCGCCGTCGTCGAACCGCAGGGTCGCGTCGTCGAACGTCCCGCGGCCGCCGACCGGGAGAGGCGGAAGCGCCTCCGCCGGACGCGCGTTCCCGGCGAGGAGGACCGGGTCCCGGTCCCCCGCGACGAAGAGCACGACGAGGCTGAGCTCGCCGACCTGCTCCCGGAGCGAGTCGAGTGCGTCCTGGACGGAGCCTTGGACAACCCGCGTGCCGAGTTGGGCCAGGAGCGTCGTGCCCACCGCGTGCAGGCGGCCAAACGCCGCGTCTCGGTGGAGTTCGCGCAGGACCACGAAGAGCGCTCCGCCGACGGCGAGGAGCACCGCGAGCGCTGTGACGGTGAGCGTCAGCGCGAGGCGGCCCCCGAGGCTGCGCGGCATCGTGGTCAGGCCTCGCGAGGCAGCGGCGCGCGCCCCGGCTGGACGAGCCGATAGCCCACGCCGCGCACGGTCTCGATCGGCGGCCCGTCGTCGCCCAGCTTCTTGCGCAGCTCGGCTACGTGAACGTCGACGGTCCTCGTCTCGCCCGGGAAGTCGGTGCCCCAGACGCCCTCGAGCAGCGCGTCGCGGGTCAGCACGACGCCCGGATCCCGGGCCAGGGCTGCCAGCAGGTCGAACTCGCTAGACCGCAGCTCGAGGCGGCGCTCGTCGACATGGGCCTCGCGGCGACGCGGGTCGATCCGCAGCGGGCCGACCTCGATCGGGCGGGCACCGGATGCCGCGCTGGCCGTGCGCCGGAGGATCGCCTTGACTCGTGCGACCAGGGCACGTGGGTTGAACGGCTTCGTGACGTAGTCGTCGGCGCCCAGCTCAAGCCCGACGATCGCGTCGACGTCGTCGGTCCGCGCGGTCAGCATGAGAACGGGGGTCGACCCGCGCCGGCGGATCTCGCGACACACTTCGAACCCGTCGATACCCGGCAGCATCAGGTCCAGGACGACGAGGTCCGGGTCGTGGCGGGCGTGGAGCGCGAGCGCCTCGTCCCGTTGCGAGCCGCGACCACCGCGAAGCCCTCTTTCTCGAGGTAGAGCCGGAGCAGCTCCACGATGTTCGGCTCGTCATCGACGACGAGGATGCGTTTCATGGCGGCGAGTCTACGGCCCGGGGACATGCCGTCGGGCGGCCAACGTAAGCGCGCCGTAAGGCCGACCTGAAGCCCCGGCGTACGGCACGCGTTGTGAAGTTGCGCTGAAACGCCCGAAGTCCTCCGTGGGTGTACTCGGCAGGGGCACGCCGGCTACCCGAACGGGCACGTGGGGTTGCCCGATCGTCCGCCCGGAACCGCCTGTGGATCGGGCCGCGCGCGCGCCACCATCCCTGCATGCGACTGGGCTTTCCCGCGGCTGACCGTGCCTGACCGCGTCGAGCTCGTCAGCCGCGACGAGCAGGAAGCACTGCGGCGCCTGCCGGGCCCGGCAGGCCTCAACACGTCGGTGCCTGGCGCCGATGACGCGGCCGCGGCGGTCCTGCCGGTCCAGGCTGGTATCGGGAGAGGGAGGTTCCGCTCCGGCGCCTTCCCGAGCGCCACGGGCCAGGCCAGCTTCATCGCGATGCAGCGCCTCGCCGGCAACCGGGCGATGCTCCAGGCGCTCGGGCGGTCGCAGATGTCGGGTTTGCTCGAGACTCTCGACCCCGACCTCGGCGAGGAGACGGCCTCAGGTGGTGTCCCGCCGGTCGAAGCGTTGTGGCTGCCCGGGCAGGCTGGCGCCGCCCCGGGAGGGTCGGGCGGCGGATCGAACGCGGGCGGCAGGGCGGCGGACGGCGCGGATGGAGTCTCGAACCCATCGGGCGAGCCGACCGGCGACCGGGCGGGAGGCAGCCCGGCGGCGGGCGGGGCTGCGACAGCCGGGGCGGGCGTCGGGGGCACCGGGTCGGCGGCCAGCGGGGCCGCGACCGCTCGCGAATCGGGTGCTGGCGGTGCGGGCAAGACGACGGCCAGCGGCGCCGGCCCGAGCGGGGCGACTGCCGGAACGGCCCATTCCCGCAAGAGCCCGCCCCCGCCGATCACCGCCGCCGGCGGCGGATCGACGCCCTCCCCGACCGGCGGCCCCACGACCGGCGGCCCCACGACCGGCGCGAGCCCAGCGCCCGCCGTGGGCGGTCCAGGTCCGGCCCCGGGCGCGGACTTCACCGGCGCCTCGATCGCCCCGGCGCCCGCCCCCGGCCCGGCGTCCGTCAGCGCCGGCGCCGGCGGCACCGCCGACGCCAACACCGCGAAGACGGGCATCGACTGGAATCAGATGCTCTCCGACTTCGGCCCGCCCGCGCGCACTGTCCTGGAAATCGGCCGACTCGTCCCGGGATGGGGCCTGCTGGCCGGCCTGGCGTCGGACTCCATCAACTTCGCGAGCGACCTGAGCTCGATCCCGAACTCCGAGAACGCCAACCTCGCAACCGGCCTCGTCGTCTTCCGGAACTACGTCAACATCTACAACAACGCGCTCGGCCACGTCCTCTACGTGAACCAGTTGATCCAGGACGGGCTGGCCGGCTCGGTTGTCGGCGCGGAGTTCACGCCCCTCACAGCCGCGGCCAACGAGGTGTTGAGCACCACCAAAGTTGTCCTCGACGAGGTCCAGATGGGGACGGACATCCTCGTCGAGGTCGAAGCCCAGTACGAGGCCAACCACGCCCCGGGCACCGCCGAAGCCGAGCAGTGGCGCCAGCTCGCCGACAACTACGCCTCCAACATCCTCGGCGACATCGTCAACACCGTCCTGGACGTCATCAGCCTCGCCAGCGCGGGCGCCGCCAACACGGCCCCGATCGAAGAAGCCAAGCTGCCACTGACGCTCGCGGGCTCCTTCCTCAAGAACGCCGCCCCGAACATCATCTCGGCGATCAACAACGTCCTGGGCGTCTGGCTTGGCAGCGCCGTGACCGGCGGACGGCATGCCCCCGCGGGCGGGTCCGGTGTGGGCGGCGGCGCGGGCCAGCCAGCGGCTCCGGGCGGCGCCGGCGCGTCCGCTGGCGTCCAGCGAATCTTCGGCACCCTTCCCGGCGGCGACGGTGAGCGTGGATCGCAGGCCGCGGCCCTGAACGACCAGGCGCTCGTGCTGGACATCGCAGGTGGCTTCATTGACACCGAGGCACCTCAGGCGCGCGGCATGTACGACGGGATCAACGCCGTCATCGGCATGTTCGAGGCGTACGCCAACGACCAGATCGCCCAGATCGACGCGGTCGTCGGGGCACTCTCCGGCGGCAAGTCGGCCTTCCAGGTCATCCGCGACGCCGTGAAGGCCGGACTGGACGACATGAACGGCAAGCTCGCCATGGCCCAGCAGCTGGGCGAGACCGCGACGAATGGCAAGGCAAACTCGGAGTCGATCTCCGCCGCCTGCACGTCCGTCATGTCCTCTCTCGACGCCCTCGTCATGCCCGACGTCCAGATCCCCAGCGTGGACCTCGGGGACGGGGTCCTCGCCGACGCCGCCGCCGCAATCGCAAATACGGCCGCCGAGGCGGCCAACCTGGCACTCCAGGCGGCGATGTCGGGGGTGTCGGCCGCGCTCGACACCGCCAAGGATGAAGTTCGCAATCCGATCCAGGAACTCAAGGAACGTGCCGACGGCCTCGGCGAGTGGCTCGCGATCCTGGCGACGAAGAGCACGGAGATGGTTGGCACGCTCCACGAGCACATCGCCTCGTTCAGCGAGGGACTTGGGCACTGCACCAACGTCGAGCAGGTGATCGACATGATCATCGGCCAGGTCAGCGCCCTCACCGGCATGCCCACGTTCACCGTGCAGGAGCTCCGCGACACGTGGAACGGCGTGGGGCCGCACATCGACGAGCTTGCGGCCCTCGGTCCGCAACTCCACGATCGCGCCGCCGAACTGCGCGCCCAGGCCGCCCAGCTCGGGGACGGCGGCGAGGCCGGCCCGACGTTCGCCCTGCCGCCGGGCCCGCCCCAGAATCCGGCCGCAGGCGCCGGGCCCGGGGTGGGACTGCCCGCGTGACCACCCGACGCTCGGCGATGCGGTCTCCATTTCGATCTTCGATGGCGGCGCGACACGGCGTCCCGCCCGATCAGCGGAGAAGGGCGACGGCGTCCACCAGGTCGCGCACGGCAGCCTCCAGGGCATGGGCCGGCTCGCCGCTGGTCGTGCCGCCCGAGACGTAGGCCTGCACCTGCTCGGCGAGGCGGTCGGTCGCGGCGCGCGCCGCCGTCGCGTCCCGGTCCGCCAGCGCGCGAGCCACCTGGTCGAGGAGGTCTCCCAGCTCCTTCGCCTCCTTGCCCTTCAGCGTGCCGGGGCCCTTCGCCGCGCCGATGGCCGCCCGGAGGTCTGCCACGCGCGCTGTGGCGGCTGCGAAGGGGTCCACTACAGGCAAAGCCGACGGGGCCGGTGACGCGGTCGTCGGCGCCGGGCTGGGAACCGGAGTGACGAGGGCGGGCGACTCGAACGTCGGCGTCGCCGAAGGCCCGGTCTGGCCGGGCGTTGCGACCGGCCCGGCGCCGAACGTGCCCGTCAGGGCGAGCAGGATGAGGAGCACGATCGCGGCGACGATCGCGATCAGGAGGAACTCGCCTGTCCAGAACGACGGGCCGCGATAGCGGTCGGATCGGCCGCCGGGCCGCGCGGGAATCGGCATCGCGGCCCGGGACCTATCCGGACGGCCGAGCTTGCCCGACTCCTTGGTGGCGATCGCGGGTCGCGTCGGCGCGTCTGGGCCGGCGGCAGCCGCCAAGGCCCCGGCGGCCGCGAGGGCGCCGGT
>JANXWH010000065.1 GCA_025351245.1 Chloroflexota bacterium
GGCATGGAAAGAGCGTACCGGGAGATCCGTGCCGACGCGCACGCTGGGCGCGCTGTGAGAGCGACCAGCCCACCCGGCCTCGGACGCCTCAGGCGAAGGTGCGCGGGACGGCGCCGGCGACGGGGATTCGAACCGGGACGGCGGCCCGGATCTCGGGGCCCTGCGGCACGAGCGTCGGCCGGTGGCGCACCGCGAGGTGGACCACGCGCTCGCACGCATCCGCCCGCTCGCCCTCCCCGAGCGCGACGCGGTCCATGGGCACGCGCAGGCGCTCGCCCGGGTGGAGCAGGAGCGTCTCCATGAGCGGCGCACCCGGCGCCCCAGGGCTTCGCGCGATCACGTCGAACACCGGCGTGCGGCCCACGTTCTCCAGCGTCAGCTCGCCACCCTCCTCCAGGTCGGCCCAGGTGAGCCGGAACGCAGGCGCCTCCGGACGAAGATCGCCGATCGCGCCGCGAACGGCCGTGTAGATCACGAACCACAGCACGAAAGCGCCAAGCGCCGCGCCGACGAGAGTCTCCATCACGATCCTTCCCGTTCGCATTCCCGGGACGCACGGCGCCCCGGTGCCTCCGCCTCAGCCGACCGTCGCCTCTGCCTCCCGCGGAACGACCGTCATCGACTCCCAGTCGTCGCCGGTCTTGACGTCCACGGTGAGCGGCACGTCCAGTGCAATGGCACCCTCCATCGTCTCGCGCAGGGCCGGGACCAGGCGGGCGACCTCGTCCCGGGGCACCTCCAGGAGCAGCTCATCGTGGACCTGGAGGAGGAGCCGCGACCGGAAGCCCTCGGCCCGGAGCCTGCGGTCCACGCGGATCATGGCGATCTTCATGATGTCGGCGGCCGTCCCCTGGATCGGCATGTTGATGGCCATCCGCTCCCCCGCCCCGCGCAGCGCTGAGTTCGTGGCACGCAACTCCGGGATCTCTCGCTTCCGGCCCAGGAGCGTCGTGACGTAGCCCTGCTGGCGCGCGGTCTCCTTGATGTGGAGCATGTAGTAGCTGATCCCCGAGTACGTCGCGAAGTACCGATCGATGAAGGCTTTCGCCTCCGCGCGCGGGATGTTGGCCCGGCTCGACAGCCCGAAGTCGCTCATCCCGTAGGCGATCCCGAAGTTGACCATCTTCGCCATCGAGCGCTCGTCCGGCGTGATGTCGACCGGTTCCTTGTGGAGCACGAGTGCCGCCGTGTCGCGGTGGATGTCCGCGCCGGCCAGGAACGCCTCGCGGAGGTGCGCGTCGCCCGAGACGTGGGCGAGGATCCGCAGCTCGATCTGGCTGTAGTCGGCCGCCACCAGCGTCACGTCCGGGGCGCCCGCCACGATTGCCCGACGGATCCGCCGGCCGAGGGGCGTCCGGATCGGGATGTTCTGGAGGTTCGGGTCGGAGGAGGAAAGCCGCCCGGTCGCCGCCACCGCCTGGTGGAACGTGGTGTGGAGCCGGCCGTCGTCCGCGAGCAGCTCCGGCAGCGCGGCGATATACGTGCTCCGCAGCTTCGAGTAGAGCCGCCAGTCCAGGAGCTTCCCGACGGCCGGATGGGCTGCCCGCAGCTCCTCGAGCACGGACGCGTCGGTGGAGAAGCCGGTCTTCGTGCGCTTGCCCTTCGGCAGGTTCAGCTCATAGAAGAGGACCTGCTCCAGCTGCTTCGGGCTGCCCAGCGTGAACTCGTGGCCCACGTCGGCGAAGATCTCCTCCTCCAGGCGGGCCAGCTCGCCGGCGAACTCCACGTCGAGCAGGCCCAGCGCCTCGCGGTCGATCGCGACGCCGGTAGCCTCCATCCGGGCGAGGATCGGGATGAGCGGCAGCTCCAGCTCCACGAAGAGCCGATCGAGCGAGGCTTCCGCCAGCGCCGCGGCGAGCGGCTCCCGGACCGCCAGCGCGGCGAGCGCCTCCAGTCCGGCCCGGGCGGGCGGCGCGAGGCCGGCCGCGGCTGGCGGCAGCACGAGCTCAAGCCGCTCAGCGACGACGTCCGCGATCGCCTGGCTCCGGAGCGACGCGTTGAGGAGGTACGCGGCGATCTGCGTGTCGAACGCGACCGGCGTGGGCACCGCGGCGGGGTCCTCCGCGAGCCGGGCAACGAGGAGCGGCTTCGACTCGTGGGCGACGAGCGGGACGCCGGCAGCCTCCAGCGCGTGGCGGAGCGCGTCGGACGCCTCCGGGCCGTCCGTGACGACGATCCGGCCGTCCTCGCCCGCGACCGCGAGGGCGAGCGCGTGCCCCTGCCGCGGCCGCGGGTCGTCGAGGATCAGGGCGACGCCGACCGCCGACCGGTCCGCCAGCCACCCCGCAAGGGCCGGGATCTCCGCCACGGTGACGGCCTCGACGCGGTCCGGCTCACCGATGAGCGCCGCGAGTGCTGCCCGGAGGTCGCCCGCCGGGAGCGGCCCGGACTCGCGTCGGACCTCCCCGGCGGATTCGCCGATCTGGCCGACCGAATCGAAGTCCAGCGCGAGCTGCAGGCCATCGCCGCTGCCGGGCCGGGGCGCGCCGCGCCGCGCCGGGGTGCTGCCGAAGGCCGGGCGCGCCGCGGTCGCCGAGCCGTGCGTCGTCCCGTCCGTACCGCCGTCGGGCGCCGGCTCGCGGAGCGCCGCCTCGCCGGACGCCGCCTCGCCGGACGCCTCACGGGCCGCTGTTTCGGCCGCCTCCGCTCGTGCAGCGGCCGCGCCGCGCAGCGGCGGCAGCCGATCGATGAGCGTCCGGAACTCGTACTCCCGGAAGAGCCGGACGACCTCGTCACGGTCGTAGTCGCCGAAATGGGCGGCGGCGAGGTCCAGCGCCACTGGCAGGTCCCGGCGGATCGTGACGAGCTCCCGGCCGGCGAGGACCCGGTCGTGGTGCTCGCGGAGCTTCTCGCGAAGCTTCTCGGGCGTGACTTCGCTGAGGCGCGAATAGAGCGCGTCCAGGTCGCCGAACTGGCCGATGAGCTTCGCCGCGGTCTTGTCCCCCACGCCGGGCACGCCTGGAATGTTGTCCGTGGAGTCGCCCTTGAGGGCCTTGAAGTCGATCATCTGGCCCGCCGCGAGGCCGTAGCGCTCCTGGATCCTCGCCGGATCGTAGATGACGGTTGCGTCCACGCCCATCCGGGTCGTCATCAGCCGCGTCCGGTCGGTCACCAGCTGGAGCATGTCCAGGTCGCCGGTGACGATCGTCGTCTCCAGGTCGCGTCCTTCGGCCTCGCGGGTGAGCGTCCCGATGACGTCGTCCGCTTCGAAGCCGGCCATCTCGTAGACCGGCAGCCGGAGCGCGGCGACCACCTCGCGCACCTTCGGGAACTGGGCGCGCAGGTCGTCCGGCATCGGCCGTCGGGTCGCCTTGTAGTCGGCGTACTGCTCGTGGCGGAAGGTCGGGCCCGGCAGGTCGAAGGCAATCGCGACGTAGTCCGGCCGAACGTCCTGGAAGCCGCGCAGGACGATGTTCGAGAAGCCGAAGACCGCGTTCACCAGCTCGCCCTTCGACGTCGAGAGCGGGACATTGATGAGCGCGAAGTAGCCGCGGTAGATGAGCCCGTTGCCGTCGAGCAGCATCAGGCGTTCCATGGGCGTGGGCATCCTCCCGGCGGCGCGGCCCGCGGGATGCGCCTGCGGCGACGCGGGGCGCCTCCGGCGAGTGTACCGGTCCGAGACGGGACGGACCGACTCGCCGCCGGTCGGCCATTGGCGGGC
>JANXWH010000098.1 GCA_025351245.1 Chloroflexota bacterium
GGCTCGCGTTGGTGACGTCGGTGATGTGGACGCCGCCCGACGTGCCGCCGGTCAGGTTCCAGATGCACCAGGTGTCGATGTTGCCAAACAGGAGATCGCCGGCCTCGGCCTTGGCCCGGGCGCCCGCGACGTTGTCGAGGATCCACTTGGCCTTCGGGCCGGAGAAATAGGTCGCCAGCGGAAGGCCGGTCTTCGGCCGGAGACGATCCGAGCCGCCATCCGCGGCAAGCGCGGCGCAGATGTCAGCGGTCCGGGTGTCCTGCCAGACGATCGCGTTGTAGACGGGCTTGCCGGTGTGGCGATCCCAGACCACCGTGGTCTCGCGCTGGTTCGTGACGCCGACCGCGGCGAGGTCCGCGGCGGTGATGCCGGCCTTGGCGAGGGCGCCGCGGATGACCTCTTGCGACCGGGTCCAGATCTCCTCGGGGTTGTGCTCGACCCAGCCGGGCTTCGGGAAGATCTGCTCGTGCTCCTTCTGATCGACCGCGACGACGGCACCGGCGTGGTCGAAGATCATGAAGCGGGTGCTCGTCGTGCCCTGGTCGAGCGCGCCGACGTATTTCGTCATGTCTTTCTCCGTACGGATCGAAATGGCGCGCGCCGGCGCTAGCCGGCGCGCAAAGCGTCGCGAAGGGATTCGAACAGGATCGTGGTGCTCGTCGCGCCCGGATCCTGGTGGCCGGCGGAGCGTTCTCCCAGGTAGCTCGCCCTGCCCTTGCGGGCCACGAACGGGGTGACCCGGTCGCGTCCCTCGGCGGCCGCGATGGCGGCAGCGTCCAGAGCGGCCGGGAGGTCCCCGACGCCCGCCTCGAGCGCGGCGACGGCCGGCACCATGGCATCGACCATCGTCTTGTCGTCGAGCCCGGCCTTGCCGCGGGCGATGACGCCCTCCAGCCCGGCACGGAACCCTGCGGCAAGCTCGGTGGGGCCGATCTCCGTGGCCGTTCCGAACGCGGTGCCGAGGCGAAGGAAGAACGTCCCGTAGAGGGGGCCGCTCGCCCCGCCGACCGTCGAGATGAGCTTCATGCCAGTCTGCTTGAAGAGCGTCCCGGCATCGCCATCCGGGAGCCCCGGGAGGAGCTCCATGATGGCGGTCATCCCGCGGTCCATGTTGATCCCGTGGTCCGCGTCGCCGATGGCGGAGTCGAGCTGCGTCAGCTCCTCCTTTGCGTCGTGGATCCGGGCGGCGAACGTCTCGAGGAAGCGCGAGAAGTCGCCTGTGGAGATCACGGGCGTCAGACTCCCCACCGCAGGGCGGGTGTCTTGACCGGCGCGTCCCAGAACCGGAGCAGCTCGTCGTCGAGCTTGAGGAGCGTGATCGACAATCCCGCCATCTCGAGCGACGTGATGTAGCTCCCGACCAGGTTGCGCGCGATCGTGATCCCGCGTCCTGTCAGGATCTCGTTCACCTTCCGGTAGGCCACGTAGAGCTCGATGAGCGGCGTGCCACCCATCCCGTTGACGAACGCGAGGACGCGGTCCCCGCTCGCGAAGATGCCCTCCTCGAGGATCGGCGTGACAAGCATCTCGACGATCTCGTCGGCCGGCCGGAGTGCTTCGCGCCGGCGTCCGGGCTCACCGTGGATGCCGACGCCGATCTCCATCTCCGTATCGGAGATGTCGAAGGTCGGCTTGCCGGCGGCGGGCACGGTGCAGGAGGTCAGGGCCATGCCCATCGACCGGACGTTGTCCTGGACCTTCTGGCAGAGCGCGGTGACCGTCTTGAGGTCGGCGCCGGCCTCGGCGGCCGCTCCGACGATCTTCTCGGCGAGCACGGTGCCGCCGACGCCGCGGCGACCCGCCGTGTAGAGCGAGTCCTTCACGGCAACGTCGTCGGCGATGACGACCGAGGCGACCTCGATCCCCTCCGCCTGCGCGAGCTCGGCCGCGATCTCGAAGTTCATGATGTCGCCGGTGTAGTTCTTCACGATGTGAAGGACGCCGGCGCCACCGTTGACCGCCTTCGTGGCGGCGAGCATCTGATCAGGCACGGGCGAGGTGAAGACTGCGCCCGGGCAGGCCGCATCAAGCATGCCGAGCCCGACGAAACCGCCGTGCATCGGCTCGTGGCCTGAGCCACCGCCGGAGATGACGCCCACCTTGCCGGGGCGAGGCGCGTCCTTGCGGACGATGATGTTCGGTTCCTCGACGCGAATGAGGTCGGGGTGCGCCGCGGCCATGCCGGCGAGCGCCTCGTCAACCTCGCGCTCCGGGGTGTTGATGAGCTTCTTCATGCGCTCCTCCAATGGCAAGTCAACGGCGGATGCTCAGGGATGCCATGGACCTGATCGGAGCGCCGGCGGCGGGGCCGAAGCCGCCGGCGCGCGGGATCGCGAGGATCCCTCCTGGGATCAGGTCAGTTCGGGAGAACCTTCAGGATGAAGTTCTGGTACAGGGAGACCCACACGACCGCGGCCACGGCACCGCCGATGAGCGGTCCGACCACCGGGATCCAGGCGTACTCCCAGTCGCTGCTGCCCTTGCCGGGGATCGGCAGGATGGCATGCATGATCCGCGGCCCAAGGTCGCGGGCGGGGTTGATCGCGTACCCGGTCGTACCTCCAAGCGAGAGGCCAATCACGACGACGAGGAGCGCGACGGCCAACGGGCCCAGGCTCGCAGTGTTCTTGCCGAACGTGAGGATGACGAACACCAGCACGAAGGTCCCGATGATCTCCGAGAGCACGTTCCAGAGCGGGCTGCGGATCGCCGGGCCGGTGCTGAAGACGGCGAGCTTGAGGCCCGGGTCCTCGGTCTCAGCCCAGTGCGGGTAGTAGTGCAGGAAGACGAGCGTGGCACCGATGAACGCGCCCAGGAACTGGGCCACGAGGTACATCGGCACCTGGTCCCACGGGGTCTTGCCGGCGATGGCGAGACCGAGGGTGACCGCCGGGTTCAGGTGCGCGCCGCTGTACGGGCCCGAAACCACGACACCCGAGAAGACGGCCAATCCCCACGCGAGGGTGATGACGACCCAGCCGCCCGCAAAGGCCTTGGACTTGTTCAGGAGGACGCCCGCGACCACGCCGTCGCCGAGGAGGATCAGGATCATGGTCCCGATCAGTTCCGCTACGAATGCTTCTGGTTTCATGCTCACTCCCTCTATTGGGTGGACGCCAACGTCGGCTGCAAGCCTGCTGGCTCGATCCCTCCACTGCCGCGGCCGCGACCCCGGCCCGGGTCGCCTGGCGGCCGATCACGCCGACGCCACAGTGCCCTCGAGCACTGTTGCGGAAACGGTACGCCCGCCGGGGGGCCGAAAACGTCAAGGAAACGTCTAGGTTGCAGAAACGTTGCGGTTTGCGGCCGTGAAAGACGGTGCCGGCGACGGCACAGGCAAGGCTTCGCGGGTCAGGCGCCGCCCGCCGCCGCGTCCGCGAGGGCCCGGAGGAGCAGCGCGCTGGAGACGGCGCCGGGGTCGAGGTGGCCGATGGACCGCTCCCCCAGGTAGCTCGCCCGACCCTTGGTCGCAAGGAGCGGCAGCGTGTCGCGAGCGCCGGCTTCGGCCGCGTCGGCCGCGCGGTGCAGCGCGCTCGCGACATCGACGCCGGTCGCACCCGCAGCCTCACAAGCGACGACCGCGGGGACGAGCGCGTCGAGCATCGTCTTCTCGCCTGGCCGGGAGCGACCGAGGGCGGCCACGCCGTCGACGGCCGCCCGGAGGACAGCCGCAAGCTGTGCCGAGGTCACGACCGACCCACCAGGCCAGGCCTCCAGCGCAGCGCCCGCCCGCAGGAGCGCACGGCCGTAAAGCGCGCCGCTGGCCCCCCCGACCGTGCCGGTGATGGTCCGGCCCGCCAGCACCAACAGGGGTCCCGGGGCGTCCGTGGCGAAGTCGCCGGCGGCCAGCCGGGCCTCCAGCGCGCCGAAGCCGCGGTGCAGGTTGATGCCGTGATCCCCATCGCCGATCGCAGCGTCGAGCTCGGTCAGGTGCACGCGCTCCGCGGCGATCCGGGATGCGGCCAGGCGAAGCCAGCCGGCGATGAGCGCGCCGCTCACGAGGTGGGCCGCCGCGCGGTCACCCCGGAGCCGTCCCGTTGGCCGGCCAGTCGTCGGGGAGCTTGTCGTGCCCTGGCGGCACCTCCGAGGCGGCCAGCACGGCGGTGAGCGGTCCGCCGCCTGCGGCCTCGACGGCCGCTCGCACGGCCCCCTCGACGAGCGCGCCGCGACTGACCCGGACCCGCGCCCGATCGGCCGGCACGAGATCGTCGAGCGCCATCTCGAGCGCAAGCGCGGCGCTGCCCAGGTCGAGCAGCACGACAGCGCCGTCCGGAGCCTCCGCGAGGACCCCGCGCACCGCCGCGAGGATCATCGGCGCGCTGGTCCCCAGTGCGCCGCCGTCCGTGCCGCCGGCCACGCTGACGAGGACTGCGGGCGCGGCCTGGGCCAGCATCGCGCGGAGCCCGCGGAGCAGCTCGGGGCTGTGGCCGACCAGGACGATCGCGACCATCGAGCACCTCCGGGCATCCGGCGGTCCGCCCCGGATCGCCGCGGACGGGCCCGCGGCGGAGGGTAGACTCTGCGCTGCATGAGTCTAGGACGACCCGACCGGCAGGCGGTGGGTGCCGGCGCCACAGCGGTCACGATCACCGCGGAGGACGTCGTCGCCTTCATCGGGCGCGCGGCGACGACGATCGCCCGTCACGAGGCGCTGCTCGACCGGCTCGATGCCGCGCTCGGTGACGGCGATCACGGCACGAACATGACCACCGGCCTCCAGGCCGTGGTCCGCGCCCTCACGGACGAAGCACCGGCGGAGGCGGTCGGCCCGCTCGACGTCGGGGCATTGCTCCGCCGGATCGGGCACACCCTGGTCGGCAGTGTCGGCGGTGCCAGCGGCCCCCTCTACGGGACGCTGTTCATCGAGACGGGATTCGCGCTGGACGGGCGACACGCGGTGGACCTGCCCACCCTCGCCCATGCGCTCGACGCGGGCCGGGCCGGTCTCGCACGTCGCGGCCGTTGCGCGCTCGGCGACAAGACGATCCTCGATGCCCTGGAGCCCGCCACCCGGGCACTCCTCGCCGGGGCGGCGACGGGGCTCCCGCCCGACGAGGCCTTCGTGCGGGCGGCCCGGGCGGCTCGGGCGGGCGTCCGCGCCACGATCCCGATGGTCGCTCGACGGGGGCTCGCCCTGCGGCTGGGTGAACGATCGCGCGGCCATCGCGACCCCGGCGCGACCTCGTGCTTCCTCCTCGTTCGCTCCATGCTGGACGGACGGACCGGACGGCGCCCGCACGTGCGACCCCGGTGAGCGACGAGGACGCACTCCGGGCGCGCGTGGCGACCCTGGAGGACGAGCGCCGGCGAGCCTTCGACGAGGCCCAACGCGAGGCGGACGCGATGTTCGCCCAGTACCAGCTGAGCCAGTTGCTGGCCTCCGGCGACAACCTGGAGAAGCTGGCGCCGGCCGTCCTCGCGGAGATCGCCCGGACGAGCGGAGCCGGGGCCGCCGCGCTCTGGCTGGCAGATCGGACGCGGCGGACGTTTCATCTGATCGCGTCGGTCGAACCGGGGGACGAGCCGACGGCAAGCGGATCGGACGGCGGCACCGAGCTTCCGATCGCGTTCGCCGACTCCGGTACGGCGGGTCGCTGGGCTGCCCGCGCCGGCTGGTTCGGCGTCCCGCTCGAGGAGAGCCGCGCCCTGGGCGTCGGCGGGGCGGGCCGCGTCGCGCTCGGCTACCTCGCGATCCGGCCGGCGCGCGGTGGGACGCTGGACCCTGGACACGCCCGCTATCTCGGGCTCGTTCGGCGAGAGCTGGCCCTTGCGTTCCGGGCCGCCCAGCTGCGCGGGGCCCTCCTGCACGAACGGGCGACGCTCGCCGCGATCCTCGATGGCGCGAGTGACGCGATCATCGCGGTGGACTCCGATCGCCGGATCACCCGGCTCAACGGTGCAGCGGCGCGGCTCGTCGGCGCGGCGGAGCGCCAGGGAATCGGGGCGACCTGCGAAGCCTTCCTGGGGTGCCTGCCGGAGGATGGCGGCAGTCGCGGCTGCGGACGCACCTGCCCCTTCCGGGAGGTGCTGGCCCACGGGCGGCCGCTGATCCGCGAGCAGATCGTCGCCGGCGTGGACAGTGGGGCGATCCCGGTCGCGGCGAGCTACGCGCGGATGACGGGCTCGCCACCGGGCGCGGTCGCGGTCCTGCGGGACCTGCGCGTGACGCGCTCGCTCGATGCGCTCAAGTCAAGCTTCGTCGCCACGATCTCGCATGAGCTTCGGACGCCCCTCGCCCTCATCAGCGGCCATTCGCAGAGCCTCCTTCACCTGGGCCTCGACGCGCCCACGAGCCGACACCACCTGGAGCGGATCGGGGATGCCGTGGACCGGCTCGGCTCACTGGTGGACGACGTGATCGACGTGTCGCGCCTCGAGAGTGACCAGCTCCTGCTCGACCGCGCGCCCGTCGACCTCCAGGCCCTGCTGCGTGCGTTTGCCGCAGAGCAGGGCGAGCTACCCGGGGCGCCATCGATCACGCTGGACGTGCCGGCCCTGCCGCAGGTGGACGTGGATGCCCGCCGCATCCGGCAGGTCATGGCAAACCTGGCGGCGAACACGCAGAAGTACGCGGGCACGGGTGCGTCGATCACGATTCGTGCTCGCCACCTGCCCCCGGACTCGGTTGTCGTCACGTTCGCCGACGACGGCGAGGGGATCGACTCCGCGGAGCGGGCCCAGGTGTTCGACCGGTTCTTCCGGGGCGAGCGCGTCCGCGAGTCCCGCCTTCCCGGGAGCGGCCTCGGGCTCTACCTGTGCCGGCGGCTGGTCGAGGCGCACGGGGGCTGGATCCGGCTGGACATGGCACGCCGCGGCATGTCGATCTCGTTCCGGCTCCCGGTGCTCCAGTGATGCCGGACCCGATGCCCGGGGCGCGAATCCTCATCGTGGAGGACGAGCCGGAGTTCGCCGACCTCCTGGCGCTGTGGGTTGAGCGGCACGGCTGGCAGCCGCGCGTGGCCCGCGACGGCGCCGCGGCGATCGTCGTCTTCGAGGCGGAGACGCCCGACCTCGTCCTGCTGGACCTGAGCCTGCCCCGACTGAACGGCTGGCAGGTGATCGAACGGATCCGCGCGTCGAGCCTGGTCCCGATCCTCCTGGTCACCGCGCGCGATTCCGAGCAGGACAAGATCCGCGGCCTGGGCGCCGGCGCAGATGACTACGTCACCAAACCGCTCAGCTTCCCGGAGCTGATGGCGCGCATCAAGGCCCTCCTCCGTCGAGCCAATGCCCACGCCGTGGTGATCGCCGGCGACGAGCTCCGCCACCCGGGGCTGGTCATCGACGGGCGCGGCCACCGCGCGACCGCGGGCGGCCACGAGATCCACCTGACGCCGACCGAGTACCGCCTGCTCCGCCACCTTGCCGAGCGCCCGGAATCCGTGGTCGGCCACGCCGACCTGCTGACCGCGGTCTGGGGCGCGGGCTACCGCGAGGAACGCCACCTCCTGCGCGTGACGATGCGCAACCTGCGGGCGAAGCTCACCGAGGCGGCGCCGACCCGGCGGTTCATCGCGACGAGCTACGGCGTGGGCTATCGGTTCCGGGCCGGCGCGGACGCCGCGGAGACCGCGGACGAGGGCTGATCCGGGGCGGACGGGCGTCGAGCCGCGGCCACGCGGGTCACGATCGCCTGGGTCAGCACCCACGCCCGGGCCGCGTCGCGCGGGATCCGGATCCGGACCTGGCTCGCCGCGAACGTGACGTCCCCCGGCCGGACCCCGGGAAGCGGCGCGCCGGCGATCAGGCGCATCGCCTCCCCCCGTGAGAGCCCCGACCCGAAGCGGACCACGAGCTGGCCCTCCTCGCGGGCCAGCGACGAGATCCCGGCCGCCTCCGCGGCCAGGCGCAGCTCGGCGACCTCCACGAGTCGGAGGACCGCGGGAGGCATCGGCCCGAACCGGTCGGCCACCTCCTGCCGGAACGCCGCGAGGTCGCCTGGCGTTCGGGCGCGCGCCAGCCGCCGGTAGAGCTCGAGCTTCGCTCCTTCGTCGGGAATGTAGGCGTCCGGGAGGTGGGCATCCACGGGGAGGTCCACCGTTGCCCCTGCCGGGGCGAGCGTCGGGGCGCGGCCCTCCCAGGTCGCCTTGCGTTCTTCCACCGCCTCCGCGAGCAGCCTCGTGTAGAGATCGAAGCCGACCGCGGCCATGTGCCCCGACTGCTCGCCGCCCAGGATGTTGCCGGCGCCGCGGATCTCCAGGTCGGAGAGCGCGATCTGGAAGCCCGCACCCAGCTCGGAGGCGTTGAAGATCGCCTGGAGACGCCTGCGCGCCTCGTCGGAGAGGCGGTCGCGGCGGCGGTAGAGCAGGTACGCGTAGGCCCGCCGCGAGCTCCGCCCCACCCGGCCGCGGAGCTGGTAGAGCTGGGCCAGGCCCAGCGTGTCGGCGCGATCGATGACGATCGTGTTCGCGTTCGGGATGTCCAGCCCGGATTCGATGATCGTGGTGCAGACCAGGACGTCCGCCTCGCCGCCGGCAAACGTGCGCATGACGCCCTCGAGGAGCCGTTCGTCCATCTGCCCGTGGCCCACCACGACCCGCGCCCCGGGCAGGAGCCGGCGGAGCTGGTCCGCCTGCGCCTCGATCGTCTCGACCCGGTTGTGGACGTAGAAGGCCTGCCCTCCGCGATCCAGCTCGCGGAGGATCGCGTCCTTGACGAGCCCCGCGGACGCCTCGGCGACACGCGTCTGGATGGGCAGGCGGTCCTCTGGGGGCGTCTCGATGACGGAGAGGTCGCGGACACCGACGAGCGCGAGGTTGAGCGTGCGCGGGATCGGGGTCGCGGAGAGCGTCAGGACGTCGACCTCGCGGCGCAGCTGCTTGAGACGCTCCTTCGCGGCGACCCCGAAGCGCTGCTCCTCGTCCACGACCAGGAGGCCGAGGTCGCGGATCCGAACGTCCTTCGAGAGGAGCCGATGGGTCCCCACGACGAGGTCGACCGACCCGGCGGCCAGCCCGGCGAGCGTCGCCTGCTGCTCGCGCGGCGGGACGGACCGCGAGAGCATCCGGACCGTGGTCGGGAAGGCCGCGAAACGCTGGGTGAACGTCCGCAGGTGCTGGTCGGCGAGGACGGTCGTCGGGACGAGGACCGCCACCTGCCGGCCGTCCTGGATCGCCTTGAACGCGGCCCGCAGGGCAACCTCCGTCTTGCCGTAGCCCACGTCGCCGACGACCACCCGGTCCATCGGCCGGCCGGCTTCCATGTCCCCCTTCACGTCGACGATGGCTCGCTGCTGGTCCGGGGTCTCCTCGTACGGGAACGAGGCCTCGAGCTCCTGCTGCCAGGGCGTGTCGGGTGCGAACGCGTGGCCCTCCGCGGCGGCCCGCGCGGCGTAGAGTTCCAGGAGCTCCTCGGCCAGGTCCGAGACCGCCTTGCGAACGCGGGCCTTCGTCCGGGCCCACTCGCCGCCACCCAGCTTCGAGAGGCCGGGCCGCTCCGCCCCCGCGTAGCGGCTGATGCGAGCGATCTGCTCAAGCGGCACGAAGATCCGGTCCGTGCCGGCGAAGCCGATCTCCAGGTAGTCCCGCTCCTCGCCTTCGCTGCCGCGCCGGAGCATCCGTTCGTAGCGGCCGATCCCGTGGTCGACGTGGACGACGAGGTCGCCCGCCGTGAGGCGCTCCAGGATGTCGCGCGGCACGACGCGTCGAAGGGCCTTCGGCCGGCGGACGCGCACCGCCCCGAAGAGCTCGCGGTCGGTGATCAGCACGAGGCCGTCCGGCCCTCCGGCGAACCCGGCGTTCAGGCTGCGCCCAACGAGCGTCACGGCACCGGGCGGCGGCGCGGTCGCCGGGTGGAACGTGACACCGGCCGGGATCCCCGCCTCGCCGAGCAGCTCCGACAGCCGGGGTGCCTGGTCCGAGGCGATCACGATCCGTGGCGCCGGCGAGCGCTGGGCCCCCGGCGCCCGGCGCGAGGCCACGATCCCCGGGAGGACGGCCGGTCGGTCGTCCTCGGCTTCCTCCTCCGCGATCGGGACGGTGGCGGGCCGGCCCGCGCGCCAGCGCTCGATGGCGCGCGGGAGGCTCGTGCTCCGGCCGGGCGGCAGCATCGGCTCGCGCCAGCCGAACGGGTCCTCGGTCGCGGCCCCGCCGCCGATCGCCTCCACGGGCCCGGACTCCCAGGTCAGCTCCAGCGTCCGGCCGCGGACGAGGCGCGCGTTCCAGTCGCGGGGCCCGACGTACGCGCCCGGCCACTCCCCGGGGAGCTCGCCCGCGGCGATCAGGTCGCGCCGCCGCTCCGCGGCCTGCTCCCAGAGGAACTCGGCCGCGGAGGCGACGTCGCCCGGCTCGTCGAGTACGAGGAGCGTCTCGGGCGGGAGATGGTCGATCCCGGAGACGGGGCAGAGGATCGCGGCCCAGACCTCGGCCGCGTCCCCGGCTTCCAGGGCGCGGGTCCCGGCGGCCGCCGCCGGCGCGTGGTCGTCGGCTCCCTCGAAATGCGCGAGGTCGGCGGCGAGGCGTTCCGGGAGCTGCGCGGCCAGCCGCCCGAGCCGCGCCCGGATTCCCGCCGAGCCCTCGGCGGGGAGGAGGAACTCGCTGGCGGGCAGCAGCTCGATGGCCTCTGCCGGCCCGACCGTGCGCTGGTCGGTCGGGTCGAAGCGGCGGAGGCTGGCGATCTCGTCGCCGAAGAACTCGATCCGGACGGGAAGGTCGGCGCCCGCGGCGAAGATGTCCACCAGGCCGCCCCGACGCGCGAACTCGCCGCGCCCGGCAACCTCGATGACCGGCTCGTAGCCCAGCCGGAGCAGCTCCGCGAGGAGCGGACCCTGGACCTGCCGGTCTCCGGTCCGGATCGTGCGCGGCGCGGCCGGCAGGTCGTCCCGACCGAGGGTCGGCTGGAGGAGCGCCTGGACCGAGGCCACGAGCACCCGGGCACGCCCGGCACGCCACGCGGCCAGCGCCGCGACGCGTGCCGCGGACTCGTCGCGGACCAGCTCGCTCCGCTCATAGGCCAGGGCCGACCGCGGCTCCAGGACGGCGACGGCGGCGGGATCGCCGAGCCATGCCACCAGCTCGTCCGCGACGCGGTCGCCGATCTCCGCGTCCCGGGCGATCCAGCAGACCCGCTCCCCGCCGGCAAGGGCCAACGCGGCCGCAAGGAATGTCTTGGCGCCGTGGGGAACCGCGGTCACGGCCGCGTGCCGGCCCCGGGGACCGGGCGCGGAGCCGCCGGGTCCCAGCGTGCCGCTCAGCGCCCGGAAGGACGGCGTGCCGTGGAGGAGCGGCGGCAGGACCGCGAGGTCCGGGATCCGCCGCCGGGCACCGCGGCCGTCATCGGGTGCCAGGCCGGTTCCGGCCGCGCCGACCCGGTTCGCACCCGGAGCGGTACCGCCGGGCCGGCGCACGCTCACGGGGCGGGCTCGTCCGGGCCGCCCGGCCGGGTCCGCCGCCAACCCGTCCGGGTCCGACGGACGCCGTCGGCGCCGGGCGGCCCATCGACCTCGCCGGGCGGCGCGGTCCGCGTCTCGTCGGCGGGCCGCAGCTGGAAGGCGTTGTAGCGGTTCGAGGCCTTGCTCACGCCGTCGCGCGCCCACGCCTCCACCGCGTCCGCCGCCGCGTCCAGCAGCTCGTCGAGGCGCTGCCGCTCCGCGGGCTGGAAGACCGAGAGGACGTGATCCACCGCGTCCCGGCCGGGCTCGCCGATCCCGATCCGGAGTCGCGGAAATGCCTCCGTGCTCAGCTCGTCGATGATCGAGCGGAGGCCGTTGTGGCCGCCGTGGCTGCCGCCCTCGCGGAAGCGCATCTTCCCGAAGGGCAGGCTGAAGTCGTCGGTCACCACGAGCAGCTCGTGGAGCGGGGCGCGCTCCCGGGCGATCAGCTTGCGCACCGCCACGCCGGAATCGTTCATGAATGTGAGCGGCTTCGCGAGCACGAGGTCCAGGCTCCGGAAGCGGCCCTGCACGACGGCGCTCGCGTCACGCGTCCGCCCGCGGCCGGCCCAACCCGCCCGGTCCGCGAGCCGGTCCACCACCATCCAGCCGATGTTGTGGCGCGTCTTCGCGTACTGCTCGCCCGGATTCCCGAGCCCGACCACGACCTTCACGCTTCCTCCGCGCGGCGGCGGGCGGTCCCGCGGCACGCTGAACGGCCCGAATCCGACGTGGATCGGGCCCCTCGCGGGATGGTACCGCGCCCCGGAGGGAGTGGCTCACCCGGCGTCTCAGACTTGCTCACCCGGCGGCGAGGATCGTCCGCTCCAGCGCCCGCATGGCGACCTCCTCCGCGGGCTCCGCGTGGTCCCAGCCGCAGAGGTGGAGCCCGCCGTGGACCACGAGCAAGCGGAGCTCGTCGGCCGGAGTCCAACGGACGTCGCCTGTCTGGCCGCCGCGGCCCTCGGCCGCCTGAAGGACGGCGCGCTCGACCGAGACGACGATGTCGCCGAGATGGAGCCGCGTCCCGGGCGGCAGGAGGAATGCCCGCTCGGCGGCGGCCGGCCGCGCGGCCGGGACCGGCGCACCCGCATGCGGCGGGTACGCCTCCGACGGCAGGAGCGGAAACGAGAGGACGTCGGTCGCGCCCGACTTCCCGAGAAACGTCCGGTTGAGACGGGCCAGCTCCGGGTCGTCGGCAAGGACGAGGCCGACCGAGGCGGGCTCCGGCGCCCCTCCCGCCACGAGCGCCGACCGGAGGACGCGCGCGAGAGCGGCGGCGGGCAGCGCGAGCGGCACGCCGGCCCGGATCTCCAGGTCCACGCGGAACGGCGGCAGGTAGAACCGGCGCGGACCCGGGGTCGGCCGGGACGCGGTCACGTGCCGCGGCCGCCGGAGCCCGCCTCGCGGCGAGCCTCCAGCTCGACGATCTTGTTCTGGGGATAGGCGATTCGCTGGTGGTACATCCCCAGCAGCTGGGCCACGAATGCCTCGCGGACCTGCTCGATGTCGCGGAGCGTCAGCTCGCATTCGTCGAACTGGCCGTCCTCGAGGCGCTCGGCGATGATCCGGCTGACCATCGCCCGAAGCGTGGGTTCGTCATGGCTGGCGAGCGAGCGGACCGAGGCCTCGACCCCGTCGGCGAGCATGAGGATCGCCGCTTCCTTCGACTGGGGCTTCGGGCCGTTGTGGCGGAAGCGGCGCTCATCCAGCGCGTCGGCGGCCGCGAGCCCGGCGGCCGTCCCGAGACCGCCGTACGGCGCCGCCGCCTCGTCGCGCGCCTTCGCCCAGAAGTAGCTCATGCGGGCCGTCCCGTGGTGCTGCGGGATGAACGCGATCAGCGGCTTCGGGAGCTTCGCCCTGTAGGCGAGGTCGATCCCGCCGGCGACGTGCGCCTTCAGGAGCTGGGCGCTGGCTTCCGGCGTCAGGTGATCGTGGATGTTCTCCCCGCCGGCCTGGTTCTCGATGAAGCCGGCCGGGTTCTCCAGCTTGCCGACGTCATGGTAGTAGGCGGCCACGCGCGCGAGCAGCGAATCTGCCGCGATCGCTTCGGCCGCGCGCTCCGCCAGGTTGCCGACCATCAGCGCGTGGTGGTACGTGCCGGGCGTCTCGAGGAGGAGCCGCCGGAGCAGCGCCTGCGACGGGTTTGCGAGCTCCAGCAGCTGGAAGACTGTCAGGATCCCGAACAGGTTGCCGACCACCTGGAACGTCCCCACCGTGGCGACCGCAGCGCCGGCCGCGGCGGCCGCGGACGCCCCGAAGAGTTGGAGGACACCCGTGATGTCGCGCGTCCCGAGGAGCGAGAAGATGGAGACGACGGCAACGTTGGCGACCGCGATCGCGACGCCCGCCTGGATGAAGACGGCGACTCGATCGCCGCGGCGGACGGCCAGGATGCCGGTCAGCGAGCCGACGAAGACGTAGGTGGCCAGCTCCAGCGAGAGGTCGTTCGAGGCGCCGGCGATGACCGCGAGGAAGAACGAGAGGACCGTCGCCGGCCCGGCTCCGAGCAGGATCGCGACGAGCATCCCCGCCCCGGCGCCCGGGACGAAGAACGGCAGGATGGAGCGCCCGGCGGTCAGCTTGTAGGCGAAGGCGGTCACGAGCAGGACGAGGCCGAGCAGGGCGAGCGTCCGCGCCCGGTGCCAGAGCTCCTGCTGGTAGCGCCACAGCCACGCGAGGTAGAGGATCACGACGAGCGCGGCGAGCAGGAACCAGCCAGCGATCCGCGCGATGTCCAGGCGCGCTTCGGTGAGGCCCAGCGCCTTGAGCTTCTCGATGTCGGCGGCCGTGACCTTGCGCCCGGCGTCGATGAGGACCTCGCCCTTGGCGACCGCGACCTCGACCGGCGCCACCGCGTCGGCGGCCGCCTGGCGCCTCTGCGCGGTGAGCTCGGCGCTGTACGTGGAGTTCGGAACCAGGAGCGGGTCCACGATCTCCGTCGCGAGACCGCGCTCGTCATCGGTGAGCTGGAGCGAGAAGAGGCCACCCAGGTTGCGTCGCGCGGCCTCCATCTCCGAGTCGCGCAACTCGGAGCGCTGGAGCGTCCCGAGCACGCGCGTTGCCTCGGCCGCGACCAGTGACCACCGTTCCGCCGCCATGGCGTCGAGCGTCTTGCGAGCGGCGGGGGAGATTCCCGCCAGGGTCCCTTTGAGGGCCGTGCTCCGCTGCGCCGGTGCCAGCTGCCCGGCGAACGCCGCGTCGACTGGCGCCAGGGCTGTGGCGAGCGTCTCGAGCTGGCGCCGCGCAAGCGACGATGCCGTGTCGGCCCCGAAGTCGTACTGGGGCTCCACCGTGTCAGCAGCTGCCTGGCGGGCGGCGGCGGTCTGGACGGTCGATTCGAACCGGATCGCCCGCGGCGCACGGATCTGCTGGGGCGCAACGCTCCCCTCCTGGAGGTTGTAGGCCTGCGGGAGGTCGCCGATCGAGAGGATCGCGGTCAGGCCGCCGACGAGCAGGATCGTGACGACCGCGAGCCGTACCGCATCACGCCGCGTGAAGCGGGTGACGAGGTCGAAGCGCCGGGAAAGCATGGGATCAGCCCGCGGGCGGGCCGCCGGCCGATCCGGCGCCACCGCCTCCGTGCGGGGCCGCGTCGTGCGCCGTGAGGTCCGCGGCCGCGAGCGCCTGCGCGACCAGCTCGCTGACGTGCTTCCCATCCGCGCGGCCGCGGGTCGGACCGGCCAGCCGGCCCATCACCCGGCCGAGGTCGCGGGCCGACACGGCGCCGGTCGCCGCGATCGCGTCGGCGATCAGCGCGTGCAGCTCATCCTCGGTGAGGGGCTGCGGGAGGTACGCAGCGATGACGCCGATCTCCGCCTCCTCGTTCGCGGCGAGGTCCTCGCGGCCGCCCTTCCGGTAGGCCTCCACGGATTCGCGTCGGGTCTTCACCTCGCGAACCAGGACGGCGAGCGTAGCGTCGTCGGAGAGCTGGGCGTGGTCGCGCTTCTCCAGGGCGTACACGCTGCTCCAGGCCATTCGGAGGGTGTCGCGGCGCAGCACGTCACCCGACCGCATGGCGGCGGTCATGTCGTCGTGAAGGCGATCTCGAAGGGACACCGGCGGTGGCTCCTGTCGCGTCGGGCGCCGGGCGGCCATGCCCCGCGGGCGGGCCACGGCGCGGCGCCGATTGGCGTTGGGGGCCTCCGGGGCCCGGGATGCGGGCCGGGGAAGCGGGTGGAACCGGCGGTGCGTTCGGGGCGGGTGATCGGCCTGGTTCGGCCGGTGCGTGCCCTAGCCGCCGGTCCCGGCGGCTAACCCTGCTGGCGGGCGGCCTTCTTGCGCTTTGCTTCCTTCCGCTTCCGCTTCACGCTGGGCTTCTCGTAGTGCTCGCGACGGCGAGCTTCAGCGAGAATGCCGGATTGCTGGATCTTCTTGTTGAAGCGGCGAAGCGCGCTCTCGAAGGTCTCGTTCTCACCAACGCGGATTTCTGCCAATGCCGGGATCACCTCCTCCGCCCTGGGATCGTCCGGTTCGCGGCGCCGCCGGGCGAGTGTCGGCGCACGCGTGCTCGGCGGCACGCGCGAACGCGGCCTCCGGGCCCGGCGGAGTGTAGCCCCGGCGAGGCGGCGTTGGCAAACGCCGGCGGTTCGCGAAGCCGACTCGAAGGCCGAGGCGAAGGCCGAAGCCGACACCCGAAGCCGGCGGCACCTCCACGGCGCCTGCAGCACCCACCGTGCACGTGACGCACACTCCGGCGGCCGACACCCGCTCCGGCGGCTCCAGCGTGCTCGTTTCGTGCGTGCCATACACGAAATGAACAGCGACCCGGAGCGAGGGGCCGCCGCTGTGCGTGCCATGCACGATTCCTGCACGAGGGGGACGCCCGCCGGTCGGATGATGCGTCTGACGCACGCCCAGGCCGGGATCTTGCGCTGGGCGCACGGAATCGACCGATTCCGTCCCGCCGCGCGACTCCGATCGTCACCACCCTGCGAGTCGACCGCGACGACTCCGGGCGGCCGCCCCGCCGCCCGGGCTCCCGCCCCGCCGTCCGGGCGCCCGCCAAGTCTACCCGCCGGCTTCGCCGTCCACCGATGCCCCGCCGCCCGCCGCGGCCGGACCCGCGACATCGGGCAGCAGGTAGAGCGCCATCCGGAGCGGGGTCCGGGCGCGGATGGAGTGCGGCGTCCGGGCCGGCATCCGGAACCAGGTCCCGGGATTGAGCGCGTGTGGTTCGCCGCCCACGATCGCATCGCCTTCGCCGTCGAGGATGTGGACGACCGCCGGCCGAGCGGCCGTGTGCTCGGAGAGCTCCTCGCCGGGGGCGAACGCGAAGAGGACGAGCCGCAGGTCCGGCCCGTCGTACAGCGTCTGGCTGTGGATCCCGCGGGGGACATGGGGAGCCTCGGCGGCGAGGTCCGGGAACACGAGCACGGGTTCGGACATGGTGGCGACCTCCGCCGACAACGGTACGCCGCTGCACCTGCCGACGCGATCCGGGCCCGATCATCGCGCCGCAGGCCGGATCGCGGTTGCGCAGCCGGCCGCCGTCGTCCACGATGCGACGGTGACCAAGACACGGCGCACCCTCGTCGATCTCCTGGAGGGGGCGGCGGCCCGGTACGGCGATCGCACGGCGCTCGCGATCCGGCGCGACGACGGCACGATCCAGGCGTGGAGCTACCTCGAGCTCGATCGGCGGAGCCGGCTGGCGGCGTGGCGGCTGCGCTCCCGCGGGCTCCGGCCCGGCGACCGGCTGCTGACGTGGTCGACGTCGTGCCCGGAGCTGGCCGCCGTCTACTTCGGGGCGATGCGGGCCGGCCTCATCCTCGTGCCGCTGGACCTGCGGATGGCCCCGACCACGATCCGGAGGATCGCCGACCGATCCGGGGCGAGGCAGCTCGCAACCGGCACGGGGCGCGACGCCCCTGATCCGGCGGAGGCCGACCTCGACCACCTGCCGACCGCCACGATCGACGACCTGTGCGCCGAGCCGGGCGCCGGCTTTCCCGCCGACTGGGAGACCACGCTGGGCTCCTGGGTGCGCCCGGCCCCGGAGGATCCCTACCTGCTCGTCTTCACTTCGGGCACGACCGGCACGCCCAAGGGGGTCGTGCTGGCCCACGAGAACACGATCGCGGGCGTCGACGGGTTCCACCAGATCGTCCCGGCCATGGAATACCGCGTCGTGTCCGTCCTCCCGCTGGCCCACCTCTTCGAGCAGGCGATCGGGCTGTACTTCATCCTCGATCTCGGCGCCCGGATCCTCTACGTCCGGACCCGCAACCCGCGGGTCGTGTTCGAGTCGATCCGTGACCATCGGACCACGGCGATGATCGTCGTCCCGCAGATCCTGGAACTCTTCTGGTCCGCCCTGGAGCGGGAGGTCGAGAAGCAGGGCCAGGCCGCGTCGTTCCAGCGCGCCCGGGCGGTCGCCCGCCGGCTGCCGATGGCCGCCCGGCGCTGGATGTTCCGGCGGATCCACCGGCAGCTCGGCGGCGGCCTCCGGCTCCTCGTGTCGGCGGGAGCCTTTCTCCCGCCGGCCCTGCAGCAGGGATGGGAGGACATCGGGGTCGTCGTCATGCAGGGGTACGGCGCAACCGAGACGGGTTCCGGGGCCTGCACGACCTGGCGGGATCATCCCCTGGGCACGGTTGGTCGCCCCGTCCCCGGGATGGAGATGCGCATCGCCGAGGACGGCGAGGTCCTGTTCCGGGGTCCCAGCGTGACCCGGGGATACTGGGAGGACGCGGTGGCAACCACGGCTGCGTTCACCGACGACGGCTTCTACCGCTCGGGCGATCTGGGCCGGCTCGACGGACACGGCCGACTCGTCCTCCACGGTCGAAAGCGGGACATCATCGTGTTGCCCAGCGGCCTGAATGTCTTCCCCGAGGACATCGAGAACGCGCTCCGCGTCGCCGGCATCCGCGACTCGATCGCCCTCGAGACGGAGCCTGGACGGATCGAGGCGATCATCCTCGCTCCGGTCGCCGCGCAGGCGACCGGGGCGTTCGGCGACGATGGCGACATCACGCGCATCCGGGCCGAGGTCGACGCCGCCGTGAAGGCCGCGAACGCGACGCTCGCGGTCCAGGCGAGGATCGCCGCGTGGCGGTTCTGGCCGGACGTCGACTTCCCGCGCACGCTCACGCTCAAGGTGAAGCGCGACCAGGTCCGTGCCTGGGCGGCCGTGTCCGCGCCACTGCCGGTCACGGAGGGGTCGTAGCCCGGGGTTGCGGAGGCGAGTGACCGACGGCGCACCTCACCCGCGCGGGATCGGCACCTCCGACCCCACCGACGCCAGCGCGGCCGCGACGTCCGGCGTCTTCGGGTCCGGCGACGAGGCCGGCGACCACGGGTAGAAGACAAGCGTGGAGCCCACCTGGCGCAGGACGAAGCGGACGTCGGGCGGGAACTGGACCCGCCCCGGGCCGCTCGTGATGTAGGCGGCGAGGTCGCGACCGCCGTCCGCCGCGAGGGCAAGGTCCGGGAACTCGTAGATCACGAAGTAGCCGCCGGCCGGGTCGACCGGGAGCACGGCGTGAAACGGCCAGCGCGCGACCGCAGCGAACGACGGGGGCTCGGCCGGACGGATCGCCGTGAGCGTCGACTCGAGCACCAGCCCGCTGGCACGGAGGGCGCCGTCCAGCTGCACGAGTGTCGTCTGAACGGCCGTGGAGGCGGTCGGCCGCGCGGTCGGGAGCGGCTCGAACGTGCGATCGGCCGGGGCCGCGCCCCCGCACGCGGCCAGGAGGCCACCGGCGGCGATGGAGGCAGCGACCAGCGCCCGACCACCGGCGTACGCGCCGCCGAACCGGCGAGGGCCCGTCACCCCGGCGGCCACTGCATCGCCCGGCCGCCCAGCAGGTGCAGGTGGAGGTGGCCGACGGTCTGCCCGCCGTCGGCGCCCGCGTTGACGACGAGCCGGTAGCCACCGTCGGCGATCCCCTCGGAGCGCGCCAGTGCCGCCGCGGCCGCCAGGAGACGCCCGGCGATGGGCGCGTCGGCCTCGGTGAGGTCGAGCGCAGATTCGATGTGCGCCCGCGGCATGAGCAGCAGGTGAACCGGCGCCATCGGGTGGAGGTCCCGGATCGCGACGATCAGCTCGTCTTCGTGGACCTTCGCGGCCGGGATCTCGCCGGCGACGATCCGGCAGAAGAGGCAATCGGTGCTCACGCGGGACCTCCGCTGGACGGGGGAAGGCCGGCCGGCGCGCCTGCACCGGGACCGAAGCGTACGACGGCGTCCTCGATCGGGCGGCCGGGGAGCGTTCCAGGCGGACGCGGGACGAGCCCGAGAAGCCGGCCCACGACGCGCCCCGGGTCGACCGGATCGATCCCGACGATCGCGACGCGCGCCAGGTCGCCGGCAAGGAAGCCCGGGCCGGCGAGTCCGGCGAGTGATGCCGCGCGCGCCTCCGCGCGCACCAGGACATGATCCTCCGCGTGCCCGATCCAGCCACCCGCCGGGTCGGGCCGCTCGAAGAGCACACGCCGCTCGGCCCCGACCGCGCGAGCGGCGAAACGCCGGTGCGCCGAGGCAGCCAGCGCCAGGAGCTCTGTCGCCCGCGCCCGGCGCGTCGGCTCCGGCACGTGGCCGGCCATCCGCGTGGCAGGCGTGCCGGGTCGTTCCGAATAGCGGAAGACGTGGATCCCGGCGAGTTCCAGCGACCGGACGAACGCGAGCGAGCGGGCCCAGGCCGCGTCGTCCTCGGTTGGGAAGCCGACGATCATGTCGGCGTGGACGGCTGCTTCCGGGACGGCGGCCCGGATGCGCGCCACGACTCCCGCGTAGAACGCCGTGTCGTAGCGACGCCCCATCCGGCGGAGCACGCCGTCGTCGCCCGACTGGAGCGGCAGGTGGAGGTGGGGCAGGCAGCGCCCGGCCCCATCGACCAGCCAGGCCACGAGCAGGTCGTCGTCCACGTGCTGCGGCTCGATCGACGAGAGCCGGATTCGCTCGACGTCGGTCTCGGCGAGAATCCGCCGGACGAGGCCGGCCAGCGTCAACGCGCTCCGGGCGTGCGCGCCGCGAGCGCCCCGCTCGGACCACCCGCCGTCGTACGTGCCGATGTTGATCCCCGTCAGGACGATCTCGCGGTGACCGGCGGCGAGCGCGCGGCGCACCTCGGCGAGCACCGCATCAGGGGCCAGCGACCGCTCGGCGCCGCGCGCCCGCGGGATGATGCAGTAGGTGCAGTGGAACGAGCAGCCGTCCTGCACCTTCACGAAGGCGCGCGTCCGGTCGATCCGGGCTCGTCCGTCCGCGATCCCCTCGATCTCGACGCCGGCGAGGGTCGGGAGCGGCCCGTCGAGCGAGCGAGCCGCACCGGCCCGGTCGGGATCGCCACCGCTCCCCGCCCCGCCGATCAGCCGCTCCACGTCCGCGAGGAGCCCGTCCCTGGCGGCGTTGTCCGCGACCAGCGTGCGCGGGTCGTCGCCGGCGAACCCAGCCGGGTTCACGGCCACCGAGCAGCCGGTGACGATGACGGTCGCGTCCGGGCTCGTGCGGCGGGCGCGGCGAGCCGCCTTGCGCGACTTGTCGTCTGCCACCGCGGTCACGGTGCACGTATTGACGACGTGGAGCTCGACCGGGGCGCCGTCATCGACCAGCTGAACGCCACGGCCGCGCAGGAGCCGCGCCACGGCGTCCATCTCGGCCTGGTTGACCTTGCAGCCGAGGTTCGTGATCGACGCGCGCCGGATCGGCCGGCCGCCGTGCGCCGTCAGCACGCCGTCGGTCATCGCCGGCTTACCAGGAGCACTGGCTGGGTGGACATCAGGAACGCGATCAGCCCGACGGCGGTGAGCGTGAAGGGCAGCAGCGGGCTCGGCACGAACGGCGAGACCGCGAGCGCGACGTGGCTCACCAGGATGAGCGGGAAGAGCGGAGAGAGCGGGGCGAGGTTCGGCATCTCGAGTCAGCGCAGCAGGGCGAGCGGCCCTACCCGGCCGGACGCTCCACGTCCAGGGCGACCCAGTCGCCCTCGGCCTCGCGGCGCACGATGAGAAGGCCGGCGGCGACGAACGCGGACCGGACGTCGCCCTCCCGGTCCACGAAGATGCCCGACGCGAGCAGCCGGCCGCCCGGCCGCAGCTCGTCCCGGAGCCCCGGCGCGAGGGTGAGGAGCACGGATGCGATGAGGTTCGCCGCAACGAGGTCGAACGGGCCCGCGCCCGACGGCACGGATCCCTGCCACGCCCGGACCCGCCGGGCGAGCCGGTTGCGCCGGGCGTTCGCGAGCGTGGCCTCGATCGCGATGAGGTCCGTGTCCACGCCGATCATCTCGCCGGCGCCGAGGAGGCCCGCCGCCACGGCCAGCACCCCCGACCCGCAGCCGACGTCCAGGAGCCGGGCGCGCCCGTCTCTCGCGGCGCCGTGCGCCAGGAGGCCGTCGTCCGCCCAGCGCTCGATCCCGGCGAGGCAGAGACGCGTGGTGGGATGGAGGCCCGTCCCGAACGCCATCCCTGGATCCATGGCGATCACGACGTCATCGGGCGCTCGGCGGTGGCGCCGCCAGGTCGGTCGGATCACGATCCGACGCCCGATCCGCATCACGCGCACGTGCCGCTTCCAGGCGGTTGCCCAATCGGATTCGTGGACAACGGTCGTGGCGAGCTCGCCGATCTCGCGCAGGCCAAAGGCTCTGAGATGCCCGAGCGCCCGGTCGGCCGTGGCGACCGCCTCGCGGACGGCCCCCGGGTCCCGTGCCGGCAGGTAGGCCCGGACGGTGGCAGGCTGCGACGGGTCCGCGACCGCGCCCAGCCCCTCGTCGGTCAGCCTGAACCCGGGTTCGACGCTCACGCCTCCGGGCGCCACCCGCGAGAGGATCTCACTGACGGCTTCGACGGCCTCCGGGTCGCAGGTGACCGCGAGCTCCAGCCAGGTGGCGTCGCCCACGAGCCCGTCCCCCGCGGGATCGGCGACGTGCGCGCGGATCACCCCAGCGCGTCCTTGATCCGGTCCAGGACCCCGGCTTTGCCGGTACCCAGCCCCGTCTCGCCGGAGGCCGCAGCGAACGCCTCGAGCGCCTCGCGCTGCTCCTTCGTGAGCTTCGTGGGGATCTTGACGTCGATGAGGACGTGCAGGTCGCCGCGCGCGCCCGCCCGGCGCAGGTGGGGAGCGCCGCGCCCGCGCAGCCGGATCTCCGTGCCCGGCTGCGTCCCGGGCTTGATCTCGAGGTCTTCCTCGCCGTCCGCCGTCGGCACCCGGACGCTCGTCCCCAGCGTCGCCTGGGCGAACGAGAGCGAGAGGTCGTGGAAGAGCTCCGTGCCCTCGCGCTTGAGCGACGGGTGCGGCGTGACGTGGATCGCCACGTAGAGGCTGCCCGGCGGGCCGCCCCGGGGCCCCACTTCGCCCTCGGCGGAGAGGCGGATCTGGTGGCCGTCGTCGATGCCGGCGGGCACGCTGACGCGCAGCCGTTTCGTGCGTTCCCGCCGGCCGTCGCCGCCGCAATCCTCGCACGGCGCCTCCACCACCTTGCCCTCCCCGCGGCAGCGCGGGCAGGTGACCACGTTCACCATCTGGCCCAGCATCGTCTGGCGGACGTGCCGGATCTCCCCGCGACCCTGGCACTGCGGGCAGGAGATGGCCGACGAGCCGCGCTTCGCGCCGCTCCCGGAGCAGGTGACGCAGCGGTCGAGTACGGGGAACTCGATCTCCTTCTCGGTGCCGCGGATCGATTCCTCGAAGCTGACGCGCAGGTCGTAGCGGAGGTCGGAGCCGACGACCGCCCGCCCGCGCCGCGCCCCGCCGGCGCCCGCAGCCGTGCCGCCGAAGAACGCGTCGAAGAGGTCGGAGAAGCCGCCGAATCCCTGCTGCGAACCGGCGAAGCCAGCGGACCCGTTCACCCCGGCCGCCCCGAACATGTCGTAGGCCTGGCGACGCTGTGGATCGGAGAGGACCTGGTACGCCTCGTTGATCTCCTTGAAGCGCTCGTCGGCCCCGGAGTCGCGGTTGACGTCCGGGTGCCACTGCTGGGCCAGCTTGCGGAAGGCGCGCTTGACGTCCGCGTCGCTGGCGGTACGAGGCACGCCGAGAATCGTGTAGTAGTCGCGTTCGGTCGCCATTCGCCCGCAAGTCTACGGGAGGCGCGCGGTGGGGCGTCCCGCCGGACCGCGAGACCGCCGGACCGCGACCGGTGCCGGCGTGGCGGGAGCGACGCGGCCGGGTCAGCGAGTGGGCTGATCCTCGATCACGAGCGACGCGGCGACATCGGCAGCCTGCGCCGTGGCGCGGGAGGCGAGACCGCCGTCAGGACCAGCCTTACGCGGGCCGGCCGTCCCGGGGTCGGTCGCATCCTCGCGTGCGAGCACGGCCGCGGCGATCCCGATGTCGGCCGCGGCGAGCGCCGCCCCAACGATCCCCGACGTGTTCAGGTACTGGGCGGTGACGATGGGTGCACGCGCGGTCAGGAACCTCGAGTACTTGGCGTACTCCTTGCTGACCCCGCCGCCGAGGATGATGAGGTCCGGCCAGAACCAGCGCTCGAGCAGCGCCATGTACTCGCTGAACTCCCGGCCCCATTTCTTCCAGCCCAGCCCGCGGCGCTCGCGGGCCGCGCCGGAGACGAGCGTCTCGGCGTCCTTCCCGCGGTAGGTCACGTGCCCGAACTCGGTCGAGTCCAGGAGGTGGCCGTCAATGAAGAGCGCGCTGCCGATCCCGGTCCCGATCGTGAGCAGGAGCACCGTCCCCTGCACGCCCTTCGCGGCGCCGAACGTCGCCTCCGCGAGGCCGGCCGCATCGGCATCGTTGACGAGCCGTACGACCCGACCCAGCCGGGCAGAGAGCATCGCCTCGGCGGGCGCCACGATCCAGGACTTGTCGATATTCGCCGCGGTCATCAGCCGGCCCGCCTTCACGACCCCGGGCAGGCCCGCGCCGGCCGGCATGCCGGGGGTGACGTGCCCGTCGGCGACGAGCTGGTCCACGATCCCACCGATCGCCGCGATGACGGCCTCCGGTGTCGCCGGCTGCGGCGTCTTGACCCGGAGCCGCGGCGAGGCGAGCTCGCCGGTGACGAGGTCCACGACGGCGGCCTTGACCCCGGTCCCGCCCACGTCGATGCCGATCGCGGTCCGGGGGGCGGCAGGTGCGGGGCGCTTCGCTCGGGGACTCATTTCGTCGCAGGATACGCGCGGCGCCACCGATCTGCTCGGCACCCTGGGCGGGCCGCGGCGCTCATCCTCATCGGCGGCGACGAATCGCCTGCCGGCGGCCCGGACGACCCATGGACACCCGTGGACCGGCCGAACAGCCGGCCCGAGCTGCAGGGCCGGAGCTGCCTCGCGGCTACTTCAGGAGGAGCCGCTCCAGCCGCCGCGACGTGATCGCGAGCCCGACGAGACCCATGATCGCCAGGTAGGCAATGTGGACGAAGATGCCCGGGCCCACGATTCCCGTCGTGAGGCTCCTGATCAGGTCGACGCCGTGATAGAGCGGCGTCATCTGGACGAGAAGGCGCACGCCGTCGGGGTAGGTGTCGAGGGGATAGAAGGTCGCCGAGAAGAGGAAGAGCGGCAGGATCACCATCTGGACCATGTCCATGTCCTGCCACGTCCGCATGAAGGTGGTCGCTGCCATCCCAACCCCGGCGAACGCGAAGCCGATCAGGATCGCCGCCGGAAGCGCCAAGATCGCGAGGGGGCTCTGCACGAAGCCGAGGACGAACATCACGAGCAGGAACATCGTCGCGTAGGTCGCGCCGCGGATCAGGGCCCAGCCGATCTCGCCCAGCGCCACGTCGCCGACGCCGATCGGCGTGGCGAGGATCGCGTCGTAGGTCCTCGCTTCGCGCAGCTTGTAGAAGACGTTCATCGTCGAGTCGTAGATCGCTCCGTTCATCGCCGATGACGCCATGAGGGCAGGCGCGACGAACACCGTGTACGGCACCTCCTGGCCACCGAACGGCACTGCGCCGATGAGTGCGCCGAGGCCGAGACCGATTGACAGGAGGTAGAAGAGGGGCTCGAAGAAGCCGGACACGATCACCATCCACGTACGCCGGTACACGAGGACGTTGCGCTCGATGAGCAGGCCGGCCCGGCGGCCACCGAACTGGGCGGGGGACGCGAGTCGCGCAAGGAGTGTCATTGGCGCAGCCGGCGCCGCAACGCGATGGATGCCACGACAAGCCCCAGAGCTGCCACCCCGACGAGGTAGGTAACGTGGACCAGCACGCCGACCGGGGTCGCCGTCCCGAGCGCCAGGGTCCGGCAGAGGTCGACCCCGTGCCAGAGAGGCGTGACGAACGCCACCGGCTGGAGGAACCCGGGCAGCTGGCTGACCGGGAAGAAGGTCCCCGAGAACAGGAAGAGCGGGATCACCCCGAACCGAAAGAGACTATTGAACCCGCTCGGGTCCTTCTGGCTCGCCGAGAACCCGATGATCGGTGTCGCGAAGGCAAGGCCCGTGAGGATCGCCGCCGGAACGGCGAGGAACGCCTGCGGGCCGGTAGCCGCGCCGAAGACGATCATGACGCCGAAGAAGATGCACGTCACGAGCGTCAGGCGCAGGCCGATGTAGAGCAGCTTGCCGACCAGGATGTCGACCACACCGATCGGCGTCGCGAGCATCCCGAGGAACGTCCGGTCCCACAGGATGCCGCCCATGATCGGGAACGTCGATTCGCCGGCCGCGGTCTGCATCGCAGTGGAGGCGAGGAGTCCGGGTGCCAGGAACGCGAGGTAGCTCACGCCGCCGAGGAGAGCCGCGGACGCCGCCGCGCCGCCTTTACCCGCGGCGACGTACCCACCGAGCCCCACGCCCATCGCCGCCAGGTAGAGGACCGGGTTGAGGAACGAACTCACGAGCGTGCCACGGAACGCGCGTCGGTACTTCAGCAACTCGTGCTCCAGGACCAGGATCGACGCTGGAGTGGCCACGGCGGTTGCCTCAGTCGACCAGGCTGTGGCCGGTCAGCCGCAGGAAGACATCCTCGAGCGAGGAGCGCCGGACCAGGCTCATCTCCGGCCGCAGGCCGCGCTCGTGAGCCGCGGTCGCCGCCGCGTCGCCGTCGGCCGCGTAGACGAGCACGCGGTCGGGGAGCCGCTCCACGCGGTCGCCCAACCCTTCGAGCAACCCGCCGAGCGTCTCCTGGACGCCCACCGGGAAGCGCATCTCCAGGACTTCGCGGCTGCTGTGCTGCTCGATGAGCTGGCGCGGCGAGCCCTGGGCCACGATCTTGGCCTTGTCCATCACCACGAGTCGGTCGCAGAGCTGCTCCGCCTCGTCCATGTAGTGCGTGGTGAGGACGAGCGTCACGCCCTTCTGTTTGAGGCGGTAGAGCCGGTCCCAGAGCAGGTGCCGGGCCTGCGGGTCCAGGCCCGTGGTCGGCTCGTCGAGCAGGAGCAGGTCCGGCTCGTTGATCAGGCTCCGGGCGATCGTGAGCCGCCGCTTCATCCCCCCTGAGAGCGGCTCGACCTGGTCACGCGCCCGCTCCGAGAGCTGGACGAAGTCCAGCAGCTCGGCCACCCGCTGCCGGATGACGCGTCGTGGGAGGTCGAAGTAGCGGCCGTAGATCGCCAGGTTCTCCGAGACCGTCAGCTCCTGGTCAAGCGTGTCCTGCTGGGGCACGACCCCCAGTCGAGCGCGAATGCGCGGCCCGTCGGTGCGCGGGTCCATCCCCAGGACGGACAGCTCCCCACCGGAGACCGGCGAGACGCACGCGATCATCCGCATCGTGCTGGTCTTGCCGGCGCCGTTCGGGCCCAGGAAGCCGAAGCTCTCGCCGGGCGCCACGTCAAAGTCGATCGCGTCCACCGCGGTGAACGCTCCGAAGAGCTTCGTCAGCGCGCGGGCACGGATGAGAGGCGGTGTCGACGGGTCGGCCATGGACGGGGAGTGTATCGGGTCGACCCCGGAGAGGCCGGCCCGGGCACGCGGTGGCTGGCACGCGGCGCCGGCGGGCGCGCGGTGGCTGGCACGGCGCCGTGATGTGCCCGATGAGTTCGGGTGAAGGACGTCGGGCCATCCTTCGCCGCAATGGATACCGTTCGGTTCGGACTCTCGGTTCGGGCGCTGCGGCGGCGACTCGGGTGGCGACAGGTCGACCTCGCGCGGCACGCGGGCATCTCCCGGACGGCCATCTCCCGCGTCGAACGAGGCAGGGCGGATCGGCTGACCATCCGGATGCTCCGCACGCTCGCCGATGCGCTCGGCGCACGGCTCGACTGCCGGCTGCTCTGGAACGGCGAGGCGCTCGACCGACTGCTGGACGAGTCGCACGCCGCGCTGGTGGAGACGGCCGTCCGATGGCTTACATCCCTCAGCTGGGAGGTCGCGACCGAAGTCTCGTTCTCGATCCGAGGCGAACGCGGCTCGATCGACCTCCTCGCGTTCCACCCGGCGACGGCGATGCTGCTCGTCGTCGAGGTGAAGTCGGTGGTCCCGGACGTCCAGGCCACCTTCGTCACGCTCGACCGGAAGACTCGGCTGGCGAGTGAGATCGCGCGCGGGCGCGGATGGCGGCCGGCACGGCTTGGACGGCTCCTCCTGGTGCGCGAAGACCGAACCGCGCGGCGACGGGTCTCGGCGCACGCCGCCACCTTCGCCGGCGCGTTCCCGGCGCGCGGCTGGGCAGTTCGAAGGTGGCTTCAAGATCCCGCCGGCGGCGGGCGTGGCGAGATCCCCGCCGGTCGACCGGCCACCTCCGGCGATCGAACCCCGTTCTCCGGCCTGATGTTCCTGCCAGGTACACCCCAGGCGGGCGCACGTCATCGCGTCTCGGCTCGCTCGCCGGGAGTCGTGGTCGGGCCACGCGTGAGCCGGGTCCAGGAGACCTCGGCGCCGAACGCAAGACTGGTCAGGTGACCCCCTGGGGCGCACATGACAACAGCGGCGCGACGAACGCCCGCGTCGTGCCCGTATGGCAGGAACTGGCAGGGCGGTCTTGACGCCTACCCGCGTGGCGGACACCTAGCAGCACCTGCCCGGCGGCGGTCGGCGGCGGTCGGCGGCGCGATTGCCCGGCCGGCGGCGGTCGGCGACGATCGGCGGCGCGATTGCCCGGCCAGCGGCGATCGGCCCGCGCCTGGCGGCGTGATTGCCCGGCCGGCGGCGGTCGGCGACGTGGGTCCGGTCCGTTCACGACGCCAGGTCGGTCCGGCGCGGGAATCGCGAGGCCCGGACGCCGGCCGGCGGCGATCGGGTGGTGCCGGCGCGATTGCCGTGCCGACGGCGGATCCTAGACTTCCTTGAACTCGCCCTCGACCGTCTCGTCGTCGGCCTCCGGGGTTGCCGCGGGTTCGCCGCCTGGTTCGCCGGCCGGCCCGCCGGTCCCGTCGCCCGGGGGCGTGCTGGCCGCTGCGTAGGCCGCCGTGCCGACCTTCTGGAGCAGCTCGGCGAGCTCGGTCGCGCGCGCATGGACCACGTCGGCCGATTCGGTCTTGAGCGCGTTGCGGACGTCGGAGACCTTCCCCTCGACGGCGGCCCGGTCCTCGGGCGAGACCTTCTCGCCGAGATCCTTGAGCGTGCGCTCCGCCTGGAACGTGAGCGCCTCCGCCTGGTTCCGGGTCTCGACCTCCTCGCGGCGCTTCTGATCTTCGGCCGCATGTTCGGTTGCCTCGCGGACCATCCGGTCCACGTCCTTCTTGTCCAGCATGGACGAGGCGGTGATCTGGACCTTCTGTTCCTTGCCGGTGGCGCGGTCCTTCGCCCGAACCTCCACGATGCCGTTCGCGTCGATGTCGAACGTCACCTCGACCTGGGGTACGCCGCGCGGGGCGGAGGGGATCCCGTCCAGGATGAACCGGCCCAGGGTCTTGTTGTCGGCCGCGAAGTCGCGCTCGCCCTGGAGGACGTGGATCTCGACCTGCGGCTGGTTGTCCGACGCCGTGGAGAAGACCTGGCTCTTCGAGGTCGGGATCGTCGTGTTTCGCTCGATGAGCTTCGTCATGACGCCGCCGAGCGTCTCGATGCCGAGGGAGAGCGGCGTGACGTCCAGCAGGAGGACGTCCTTGACGTCGCCCGCCAGGACGCCGGCCTGGATCGCGGCGCCGACCGCGACGACCTCGTCTGGGTTGACGCCCCGGTTGGGCTCCTTGCCCCCGAACATCGCTTTGACGGCCTCGATGACCGCAGGCATCCGGGTCATGCCGCCAACCAGGACGACCTCGTCGATCTCGGCCGCGGTGAGGCCCGCGTCCTTGATCGCCTGGCTGACGGGGCCCTTCGTCTTCTCGACGAGGTCGCCAACAAGGTCCTCGAGCTTGGCGCGGGTGAGCGTCACGACCAGATGCTTCGGACCGGCGGCGTCCGCGGTGACGTAGGGCAGGTTGATCTCCGTGGAGATCGACGACGACAGCTCGATCTTTGCCTTCTCGGCCGCTTCCTTCAGGCGCTGGAGCGCCTGCGGATCGGAGTGCAGGTCGATCCCCTGGTCCTTCTTGAACTCCGCGAGGAGCCAGTCCATCACCCGGATGTCGAAATCGTCGCCGCCGAGATGCGTGTCGCCGTTCGTCGACTTGACCTCGAAGACGCCCTCGCCCAGCTCCAGGATCGAGATGTCGAACGTGCCGCCGCCCAGGTCGTAGACGGCGATCTTCTCGTCCTTCTGCTTGTCCAGGCCGTAGGCGAGCGACGACGCGGTGGGCTCGTTGATGATCCGCTTGACGTCCAGGCCGGCGATGCGGCCGGCGTCCTTGGTCGCCTGGCGCTGCGTATCGTCGAAGTAGGCGGGCACCGTGATGACCGCCTCGGTCACCTTCTCGCCGAGGTACGCCTCCGCGTCCGCCTTGAGCTTCTGGAGGATCATCGCGGAGATCTCGGGCGGCGTGTAGTTCCGTCCGTCGGCGAGCGCCACCCGGAGCCCGTCGGATGCGGGGTCCTTCTCCACGGTGTACGGGACGAGCGCGCGGGCGTGCTTCACCTCCGGGTCGTCCCAGCGGCGCCCCATGAAGCGTTTGATCGAGTAGACGGTGTTGGCCGGGTTCGTGACCGCCTGGCGCTTCGCCAGCTGGCCGACGAGGCGCTCGCCGGTCTTCGTGAAGGCAACCACGGACGGGACGGTCCGGCCGCCCTCGGCGGACGCGATGACGGTCGGCTCGCCGCCCTCCATGACCGCGACGACCGAGTTCGTCGTACCGAGGTCGATGCCGATGATCTTGCCCATTGCGTGCAGTTCTCCTGGTGTCGAGGGTGGGGTTGGAGTGGTTTGATGGTCAGTTCAGCCGCGGGCTTCCGTCGCTGACGGCGACGAGGGCCGGACGCAGCACGCGGTCCCGAAGGCGGTAGCCGCGCCGGATCTCCAGCACGATCTCCCCCTCCGGGGCGCCGCTCCCGGAGACGTGACTCAGCGCCTCGTGCTCATTTGGGTCGAAGGGCAGCCCGAGCGCCTCGATCGGGGTCACGCCCTCGCGCTCGAGGAGCGCCCGGAGCTTGCGGTCGATCGCGACGATCCCCTCGAGCCACGGGTTGTCGCGCGCCTCTGGCGGGAGGTGCTCCAGGGCGAGGTCGAAGTCGTCGGCCAGCTCCACGACCCTCGTGACCAGGGCCTCGCGGGCGCGGTCGAGGTCGCGCTCCCGGTCGGCCTCCGACCGGCGCTTGAGGTTCGCGTAGTCGGCCGCGGCCCGCTGGGCCGTCACAAGGTTCTCGTCGGCCTTCGCGAGCGCCGCATCGCGTTCGGCGGTCAGCGCCTCGATCTGGGCGAGGAGCGCCGTCGGGCTCGTGTCGAGCTCCGCGATCCGGTCGTCGGCTCGCGTCCGGCGGTGCGGCGTGGGCTGGTCAGGATGGTTCGGCATGCGGCGTCCCCGAGCTTCAGGAGTAGAGGTGGTCCACGAGATCGTTCATGAGGCTGGACACGAAGCGCACCGTCCCGATCGCCTGCGGGTACCGGAGGCGGGTGGGCCCGAGCACGCCGACGAAGCCCACGGCGGCGCCGGGCCGCCCGTAGGGTGCCAGGACCAGGCTCACGTCGGCCATCTCGTCCGGTCGGTTCTCGCGGCCGATGTACACGCGCAGGCCTCCGTCGACGGTCACGGCCTCGAACAGCTCGGCGAAGTACGTCCGGTTCTCGAGCGCCTCGAAGACGCGGCGCAGCTTCTCCGAGCTGGCGAACTCGGGCGCCGCCATCACGTTGAGGAGACCGTCGCTGAAGAGTTGCTCCACGGTGGCCGCGTCGAACTCGCGCAGGAGTCGGAGCGCGCGATCGCCGGCGCGGCGGACCAGCGCGAAGATCGCGTCGTCGGCTGGCGCCTGGTCGAACCAGCGGAGATGCTCGGCCACGTCCGCGGCGCTTCGTCCGGCGCACGAGGCGTTCAGGCGACGGACCGCCTCCTCGAGATCCTCCTGGGTGGTCCCCGCGTCGAGCGTGAACAGGGTCTGCTTCAGGGTCCCTTCGTTCAGGACGATGATGAGGCTGGCCATCCGGTCGCCGATCGGAACCAGCTCGAAGCGCCGGATCTGGGCGGCGCGCGGCTTGGCCGGCGTGGCGATTCCGGCCGAGCGCGTGGCGGAAGCGAGCGTGGTGGCCGCGAGCCGGAACCACTGGTCGGTGGCGAACTCCACCTGCCCGAACTGGTGCCGGATCGTGAGCTGCTCGACCGGCGAGAGCGGGACCTCGCCCATCAGGCTCTCGACGTAGAAGCGATAGCCGGCGTCGGTCGGCACGCGGCCGGCAGACGTGTGCGGGTGGGAGAGGAGTCCCTCCATCTCGAGTTCCGCGAGGATGGTCCGGACGGTGGCGGAGCTCACCTGCAGGCGGTAGCGCTCCACGAGCGTCTGTGAGCCGACCGGGGCCGCGCTCGTGATGTAGTCCTCGATCACGACGCGCAGGATCGCCTGGGCCCGATGGTCCAGGGGGCCGGCGCTGCGTCGAATGCCACGTGCCACGGGTTTCTCGCTCCTGCTGGCACTCGTATGTTGCGAGTGCCAGTTCTCGTTGGCACTCTCATCGGGAGAGTGCCAACCATTCGCGGCGATCGTAGCAGGAGGTGCGCGCGAGTGTCAATCGAGCCGCCTGCAGCACATGCCCGGCCAGCACGTGCCCTGCCTCGCCGCGAACCGACGGCGGCTCCGCGCGACCTCAGACGAGGCGGGCGAACAGCTCGTTCGAGAGGAGCCGTCCGCGGAGCGTAAGGCGCACCCGCTCCCCCGGGCCGTCCTCGATCAGGCCGTGCTCGGCGGCCCATGCGAACGCATCGATCCGGCTGAGCGCGGCGTTGCGCGGAACGCCGCGTGCGAGCCGGAGACCAAGGAAGAGGGCTTCGGTATCCGCCGTGGCCGCGTCCAGCGACTCCGAGCCGCCGGGCGGCAGCATCGGCGCGACACCGCCGGACACCGACACCAGCGCGGCCATCCACGCGTCAAGGCGCGCGGCGTTCCAATGCCGCATCGCGCCGTCAAAGGAGTGCGCCCCCGGACCAACGGCGGCGTACGGGCGTCGCTCCCAGTAGACAAGGTTGTGGCGGCTCTGGTGGCCCGGGCGCGCCCAGTTGGAGAGCTCGTACCAGGGGTAGCCGCTGGCCTCGAGCATCGCGTCGGCGAGGCCGTATGCGCCGGCGGCCCGGTCCTCGTCCTGGGTCGCGCGCGCCGCCTCGCGCCACCGGCGCGCACCCGGCGGCGTTGGGAGATGGTCGCCGGATGGGCCCGTGAGGCCTTCGGCTTCCGGGTCGTCGAGCGTCAGCGCGTAGGCGGACACGTGGTCCGGCCCGAGCGCGAGAGCCGCCTCCAGCGTCTCGGTCCAGCTCGCGAGCGTCTGGCCGGGGACGTCGTAGAGGAGGTCGATGCTCACGCTCGCGATGCCCGCTTCGCGCGCCCCGGCAACGACATCGGCGACGTCCGCCGGCCGGTGACGCCGGCCGAGCGCCCGGAGCTCGTCGGGCTGGAGGCTCTGGGCACCGATCGAGATCCGCGTGATCCCTGCCCGGGCAAGGCCGGCGAGGTCGCCACGGTCGTCGGGCCCCGGGTTCGCCTCGAGCGTCACCTCGGCGCCGGGCGCCAGCCCGAAGCGAGCCCGGATCTGGTCCAGGAGCGCGGCGATCGCGCCGGGGGGCAGGAGCGACGGCGTGCCACCGCCGAAATAGACCGTCTCGAGGGCCGGTCGCGCATCGCTGCCCGGCCGGCCGAAGGCCGCATCGAGCGCGTCCGCCCGCATGTCCAGCTCCGCGGCGACGGCGCGCAGGTACGCGGAGACGCGACTGCGCGGACCGACGGCGGCGGCGCCCGCCACGACCACGAAATCGCAGTACGGGCAGAGGGAGCGGCAGAACGGCACGTGGACGTAGAGCGCGACGGGGGCCGCCGGGGCCGGGATGTGGGCCGCGAACGCCGGGACGTGGGCCGCGGGCGCCGGCGCGTCGCCGGTCGTCATCGGTCCGCCCGAGCCTCCTCGCCGGGCGGCTCCATCTGCCGCCAGCCGTCGGGCGGACGCCGGAACTCCCAGGAATCCTCGACTTCGTGGCCGCGCGGCGCGGGCTGGCCGGCATGGCCGGTGCACACGAAGACGGCGATCCGGGTGACGGCGTGCCCGAGGAACGCAGCGCCGATGCCGCCGGTGATCGTGGTCAACCAGCCGGCGGCGATCCCGAGGAAGAGCGACAGCCCGAAGACGTAGCGGCTGCGGCCGGGGGCGCCGGTCCGCGTCGCGAGCACGTACAGGAGCGCCTGCACGACGATCGCAATGGCGGGGTCTATCCCGGCGACGAGGAGGAAGCCGAGGACGAGGCCGCGGAAGGTCGCCTCGTCGATGAACGCGGTCCCGATCGCGTTGAGGACGGCGCCCGGGTAGGACCAGAGCGGGGGCATGCGGAGGCGTCCGTAGCGAAGGCGCGCGAAGAGCACCGCCTGGGCGGTCCCGATCGCGCCGAGCGCGAACCCGCCGAGGAGCGCCCCGCCCCGGTCGCCCAGCCCCAGCTCAAGATCGCGGGCGGGCGCCGGGTGGACGACCAGCGCCGCAGCGATCAGGGCGAACCCCAGCAGGTACCAGGCCATCCGCCGTCGGAAGGTGCTCCGGCGGCCGTCGGCGGAGGGCTCGTCGTACTCCGCGGCGCTGAACGTGGCCGCCTCGAGGCGCAGGAGGAACAGCAGGCCGGTCAGGCCCAACGTGACGAGGACGCGGAGCAACTCCTGCACAGGCGGTCGCCGCGCCTAGCCGGCGTCGCCCATGCGGAGCACGGCGAGGAAGGCCTCCTGCGGGATCTCGACCGACCCGACGCGCTTCATGCGCTGCTTGCCTTCCTTCTGCTTCTCCAGCAGCTTCCGTTTCCGCGTGATGTCGCCACCGTAGCACTTGGCCAGGACGTTCTTGCGCATGGCGCGGATCGTCTCCCGGGCCACCACGGTGGACCCGATCGCCGCCTGCACGGGCACCTCGAACATCTGGCGCGGGATGAGCTCCTTGAGCTTCTCGGTCAGCTGCCGGCCAGCGGTGTGGGCCTTGTCGCGATGGACGATCAGCGACAGGGCATCCACGGGCTCGCCGTTGACCAGCACGTCCAGCTTGACGAGCCGCGCCGAGCGGTAGCCGATCTCCTCGTAGTCCATCGACGCGTAACCCTGGCTGCGGCTCTTGAGCTGGTCGAAGTAGTCGATGATCAGCTCCGCGAGCGGCATCTCGAACGCGAGCAGGACGCGGGTCGGGTCGAGGTACTCCATGCTCGTGAACGTGCCGCGGCGGTTGGTGGAGAGCTCCATGAGCGGCCCGATGTAGGTCGACGGGGTGATCACGGAGAGCTTCACCCACGGCTCCTCGATCGTCTCGATCTCCCCGGCGGATGGCATCAGGGCCGGGTTGTCGACGGCAAGGACGGGCCCGCCCCCCATGGGTGTGACGCGGTACTCCACGGAGGGTGCCGACGCGATCAGCTCCAGCGAGAACTCGCGCTCCAGGCGCTCCTGGACGATCTCCATGTGGAGGAGGCCCAGGAAGCCGCAACGGAACCCGAAGCCCAGGGCGATCGAGCTCTCCGCCTCGAACGTGAAGCTCGCGTCGTTGAGGTGCAGCTTCTCCATCGCGTCGCGGAGGAGCGGGTAATCCTCGCCGGAGATCGGGTAGATCCCCGCGAAGACGAGGCTCTTGGCGGGCAGGTAGCCGGGCAGTGGTTCGGAGGCGGGCGAGGCTGCGTCGGTGACCGTGTCGCCGACCTGGGCGTCGCGGACGCTCTTGAGGCCCGTGGCGATGTAGCCGACCTCGCCGGCGGCCAGCTCATGGACGGGGACGAGCTGCGGGCGAAAGACACCCAGCTCCAGGATGTCCGTCTCCGCACCCGAGCCCATCAGCCGGATCCGGGAATGCTCATGAATTGTCCCCGCGGCCAGGCGGACGTAGGTCACGACGCCCTTGTACTGATCGTAGTGGGAGTCGAAGACGAGACCGCGAAGAGGGGCCCGCGGGTTCCCCTTCGGGGGCGGCACGCGCGCCACGATCGCCTCGAGGATCTCGGCGATGCCGGTCCCCTCCTTCGCCGAGGCCAGCAGCACCTCCTCGCGCGGGATCGCAAGGACGTTCTCCAGCTCATCCATCACCACGTCCGGCTGGGCGGACGGCAGGTCGATCTTGTTGATGACCGGCACGATCACAAGGTTCTGGCGGAGCGCAAGGTGAACGTTGGCGAGCGTCTGCGCCTCGATCCCCTGGGCGGCGTCGATGACGAGGATGGCGCCCTCGCAGGCCTGGAGACTGTGGCTCACCTCGTACGCGAAGTCGACGTGGCCGGGCGTGTCGATGAGGTTGAGGCCATAGACCAGGCCGTCGGCGGCCGTGTACTCGATCCGGACCGCGCGAGCCTTGATCGTGATGCCCTTCTCGCGCTCGAGATCCATCGAATCGAGGACCTGGCTGGTCATCTGCCGCGGATCGATCGTGTGGGTCTGCTCGAGGAGTCGGTCCGCGAGCGTCGACTTGCCGTGATCGATATGGGCGATGATCGAGAAGTTGCGCAGGCGTGACTGGGGGATCGACATCGGGAGGCGAGTGTAGCGGACCCTGCGGGCCGCGCGAATGGAACAGGGTGGGCCGGTCCTGGGGGCACTGGCTGGCCGCCCGTCGGTGCGTCTGGTATCATTCGCGGTCGCGCCGTCGCGGTGTCCTCTCCCGCTGCGCGGCACCTGATCCCAGGACAATCCTTCCCCACCCGAGGACAGAACGCCAGTGGCTCACTCGCCCCGCGGCTGGACCGGCGCACGGACGCCGTCCGGGTTGAAGCGGGTCCGTCAGGCCGAGCGACGCGAGGCGATCAACGCCCCGCGACGCACGAAGGCCAAGACCCTCGTCACGAAAACCCTCAGGATCGCGACCGGTCAGGCGGAGGGTGACGCGACCGTCACGCTTGCCGAGGCCATGAGCGCGCTCGACAAGGCGGCCAAGGTCGGCGCCATCCACCCGAACACGGCGGCGCGTCGCAAGTCGCGCCTGGCCAGGAAGGTGGCGGCGGCGGTCGGCGGCGCGACCGTCCAGACGGCCGCGAAGATCACCAAGACCACCGGCGCGGCGGCCGCGGCGAAGGCCGCCAAGGCCCGCATCGCGGCCGGCAAGGCCGAGAAGGCGAAGGGCGCCCAGACGGCGGCCGGAAAGGCAAAGGCGGCGATCGCCCGCGCCGGCCGGACCGATGTCGAGACGACGAAGGCAGCGCCTGCAGTGCCGGTCACGGCTCCCAAGGCCCGCGGACGCGTCGCGTCGAAGGCCGCTCCCGCTCCGGCGGAGAAGCCGGCGACGAAGGCCGCGCCCAAGGCTGCCGCGGCGGCGAAGGCAGCCACGAAGCCGAAGGCCAAGGCCGCGCCGAAGGCCAGGGCAGCCACGAAGTCGAAGGCCGCGGCCGCGCCGAAGGCCAAGGCACCCGCCGCGGAGGCACCCGCCGCCAAGGCACCCACGAAGGCCAAGGCCGCGCCGAAGAAGAAGGCCGAGTAGGCCGCACGGCGCCGGGCAGGCCGGCGCCGCTCCCCCCCGCACCACTGTTCGACCCCGGGCGCGTTGCCCGGGGTCGAACGATTCCGGGCCGGGCGCCGTCGAGAGGCCGCCCGCGGCTCGAGGGCAACGCACGGACCCCGCACCCGGGCCGGTCCGGCGGACGTCAGGCGGTCGGGGCTCCCGGGGCGGCAGCCGGACGCTGGGCCTTCGGTCGCGCGAACCCGTACATCGCCGCCCCGAACACGCCGCCGGCAAGACAGAGGATGGTCACCGTTCCCGTGGTCCCAAGCTGCTCGCGCCAGTAGAACGCGGTGAACGACGCGGCGTCGGTGATCCCGGCCTTCTCGAACTGCGCAGCCTTGCCCTCGTCGGCCACGTACCGCTGGTAGACGCAGTCCGCGCCGGGCGCGCAACCGGCGATCGGACCGCCCTGGCTGGCGTCGCGGTAGCCGTTGTCGGCGAAGAAGAAGATCGCCTTCGTGCCCGCGAAGAGGAGCGCGAGCGTGACCGCGGTGAGGAGCGACGCGTACGCCCCGTTGAGCAGGATCCGTCGCCACGGACCGGCTCGCCGGTCCGCCCTGGCGTTGGCGTAGTAGCCGATCAGGAGGCCGGCCAGCGGCGACATCAGCCAGAAGACGGGTTCGATGGGAATCACCAACAGGAAGCTGACGGCGATCGTCATCGCCATCCCGACGCCGACCCATCCGGCGAAGATCGCGCCGCGGTCCACGAAGCGACTCACGCGGGCCCTCCGCCGGCGCGGCGGTCGACGACCGCGAAATGGGCGGCCCCGGCCGGCAAGCCGGCCGGGGCCGCGAGGAACGCCAACGTCACGGGCGAACCGGGAGCGCGCCGGCCAGAGCCTGACGGCCGAGGTACCGGGCGCCATCGCCCAGCTCCTCTTCGATCCGGAGAAGCCGGTTGTACTTCGCGACGCGCTCCGAGCGCGACGGGGCGCCGGTCTTGATCTGGCCGGTCCCCATGGCGACGACGAAGTCGGCGATCGTGGTGTCCTCGGTCTCGCCGGAGCGGTGGCTGACCTGGCAGGTCCAGCCGGCCCGGCGGGCCATCTCGATCGCTGCCATCGTCTCCGTGATGGTCCCGATCTGGTTGAGCTTGATCAGGACCGAGTTCATCGCCTTCTCTTCGATGGCGCGGGCGATGATCGCCGGGTTCGTCACCACGATGTCATCGCCGACGAGCTGGACCTTGCTCCCGAGGCGGGCGGTCAGCTCGCGCCAGCCGGCCCAGTCGTCCTCGCCGAGGCCGTCCTCGAGCGAGACGATCGGGTATTTGGCGATCCAGCCCTCCCACAGGTCGACCATCTCGCCGGAGTCGAGGGTCCTGCCCTCGCGCTCCAGGAGATATCGGCCAGTCACGCCCTCGATGCCAGTCCCCTCGACGAGGATGGAGCTGGTCGCCGGGTCCAGGGCGATCGCGACGTCTTCACCGGGTCGGTAGCCGGCCTTCTCGATCGCCCGGAGGATCACCTCGACTGCCGCCTCGTTCGACGGGAGCGACGGGGCGAAGCCGCCCTCGTCGCCCTGTCCCACCGAGAAGCCGCCGTCGTGGAGGATCCCCTTGAGGGCGTGGAAGACCTCCGCGCCGGCCCGGAAGGCCTCCGCGAAGGTCGGCCGGCCGATCGGCGCGATCATGAACTCCTGGAAGTCGGTGGAGTTCACGGCGTGCTTGCCGCCGTTGAGAATGTTGAAGAACGGGACCGGCATGATCCGCGCGCCGGCTCCACCGAGGTAGCGATACAGCGGCAGGTCGTGCGCCGCGGCGGCCGCGTGCGCGCAGGCGAGGCTGACGCCGAGGATGGCGTTGGCGCCCAGGTTCCCCTTGTTCGGGGTGCCGTCGAGATCGATCAGCGCGGCGTCGATGCCGGGCTGGTCGGCTGCGTCCGCGCCCAGCATGGCCGGCGCGATGGTCTCTCGGACGTTTGCGACCGCCTTGAGGACGCCCTTGCCGCCGAAGCGAGCCTTGTCGCCGTCGCGGAGCTCGACCGCCTCGTGGACGCCGGTTGAGGCACCGGACGGCACGCCGGCCCGACCGACGGAGCCGTCGGCGAGGACGACGTCGACTTCGATCGTCGGGTTGCCCCTGGAATCAAGGATCTCGCGAGCTTCGATGAGCTCGATCTCGGTGTTCACGATGCACTCCCGGCGGCGCCGGCGAGATCACGGTCCGGGAGGATCGCGATGCCGGGCAGCGTCCGCCCTTCGAGCAGCTCGAGCGACGCCCCGCCGCCCGTGCTGATGTGGGTCATCTTGGAGGCGAGGCCCTGCTGGGTGACGGCCGCCACGGAGTCGCCGCCGCCCACCACCACGGTCGCACCATGCTCGGCCATCTCCGCAAGGAGGTTCGCCATCGCCTTCGTGCCGGTCGAGAAGGCCGGGATCTCGAAGACGCCCAGCGGGCCGTTCCAGAAGATCGTCTTCGCGCCCTCGAGGGCGGCTGCCATCACCGCCAGCGAGGCCTTGCCCACGTCGACGATGTGCCAGCTCGCGGGGAGCTTCTCGGTCGAGAGCGTCTTGTACTCCGAGCCCTGGGTGACCTCCTTGGCGATCATCACGTCGACGGGGAGGATCAGCTTGACGCCGGCTTCCTCGGCCGCCGCCATGATCCGCTGCGCGTCCTCGACGCGATCGGGCTCGGCGAGGCTCTTGCCGACGGCCTTGCCCTGGGCGAGCAGGAACGTGTTCGCCATTCCGCCACCGACGATGAGGACGTCCACCTTCTCGAGGAGATGGACGAGGACCTTGATCTTGTCCGATACCTTCGCGCCGCCGATGATCGCGGCATAGGGCCGCTCCGGATCCTCGACGAGGCGGGACAGGTACGCGATCTCCTTCTCCATCAGGAAGCCGGCGTACGCCGGGAGGATCTGCGCGATGCCGTACGTCGACGCATGCGCCCGGTGGGCGGTCCCGAACGCGTCGTTCACGTAGACATCCGCGTACGACGCGAGCGCCTTCGCGAACCCCGGATCGTTCTTCTCCTCTTCCGGGTGGAAGCGGAGGTTCTCGAGCAGGAGGACCTCGCCCGGCTTGAGCCGGCGGACAGCGTCTTCCGTCCCCTGTCCCAGCGCGTCGCCAGTGCAGGAGACGTTGACGCGGAGAAGCGCTGAGAGTCGCTCGGCCACCGGGCGAAGCCGGAGGCCGTCCTGGACCTTGCCGTCAGGCCGGCCGAGGTGACTCGCGAGGATCACCCTCGCGCCCTGGTCCATCAGGTACCTGATCGTGGGGATAGCTGCCCGGATCCGGGTGTCGTCGGTGACCTGCCCGTCCTTGAGCGGCACGTTGAAGTCGACGCGAACGAAGACGCGCTTGCCCGACGCGTCGAGGTCGCGAACCGATCGCTTGTCCATGGCAGGCTGCTGCCTCTGCTAGCGGGGGTTGCGGAGCAGGCTGATCGCGCCGGCGATCAGAGCCGCTCGGCGATGATCTTGACGAGGTCCGCGACGCGGCAGCTGTAGCCCCACTCGTTGTCGTACCACGCGATGACCTTCACGAAGTTGCCGCCCAGGACCATCGTGCATGCGCTGTCGATGATCGAGGAGCGCGTGTCGCCGCGGAAGTCGGAGCTCACGAGTGGCTCGTCGCTGACACCGAGGATGCCCTTCATGGGGCCGGCCGCGGCGGCCCGGAAGGCCGCGTTGAGCTCCTCGACGGTCGTCTCGCGCTCGAGCTCGGCGGTGAAGTCGACGACGGAGACGGTCGGGGTGGGGACACGGAGGCTGAAGCCGTCGAACTTGCCCTTCAGGTCCGGGATGACGAGCGCGAGCGCCTTCGCGGCGCCGGTCGTCGTGGGGATGATGTTCAGGGCGGCGGCGCGGGCACGACGCGGGTCCTTGTGGGCGACGTCCAGGATCTTCTGGTCGTTCGTGTACGAGTGGATCGTGTTCATGAGGCCGCGCCGGATGGTCCATCCGTCGTGGACGACCTTGGCCGCCGGGGCAAGGCAGTTCGTGGTGCAACTCGCGTTGCTGATGATGTGGTGCCTGGCCGGGTCGTAGGCCGCGTCATTGACGCCGAGGACGATGGTCACGTCCTCCTTCTTGGCCGGGGCGCTGATGAGCACCTTCTTCGCGCCAGCGTCGATGTGCACGCGTGCCTTGTCGGCATCCGTGAAGCGACCCGTCGACTCGATGACGATGTCGACGCCAAGCGCCTTCCACGGCAGCTGCGACGGATCCGCGACCTGGAGAACCTTGATCTCGTGGCCGTCGACGATGATCGCGTCGTCGGTATGCTCCACGGTCCCTGCGAAGGCGCCGTAGGTGGAATCGTGCTTGAAGAGGAGCGCGTTCGTCGGGACGTCGACGATGTCGTTGACCGCCACCACTTCGATGTCGGGGGCGCGCTCGATGAGCGCCTTGAGGGACTGCCGGCCGATTCGACCGAACCCGTTGATGCCCACGCGTACGGACATGAGTTGAACCTCCGCTGTGCGGTTAGATGGACCGGTTGAACCCGGCCGCGACGTGCGCAGCCGGGTGGGATGCATGAGGACGCAGGGGTGGAGGCGCCGCGCCGATGAGCGCGGCACCCGTGGCGAGCGCCCCGCGGAGCCGGAGTGCCCCGCTTCGGCCGGCGCGGGCAACAGAGCGGGCCGAGCGATCAGCGACGGCGCATGGCGGCGCGCTGCCGACTCCGGGGGCGGGAACGGGCCGTGGGGACACTGGACCTCGTAGGTGCGGCGGGAACCACGCGCATTCTACCAAGCGTCCCGTGCCGGTCAGTCGGGCCGACCGTCCCGCCGTCACGGTCCGAACGGCCCGCAGCGCCGCGGGAACCCGGACGGGGCAAGCCGGCCCGGTCGCCGTCGCTGGCTGGAGCGGGCGGGGCCGTGCCGGCCCGGGCGGGGCGGCCCCGTGCGGGTCCACGCCGCGCGACCAGGTGCCGGCCCGGGCGGGGCGGCCCCGTGCCGGCCCGGAAAGCGATCGAGCCCCCGCCGTCTCCGGCGAGGGCTCGATCGATCGCGCGAGGTGCGGTCAGCCGCCGATGCGGAACATCTTCGTGCCGCAAACCGGGCAGGTGCCCTGTGTAGCGGGCTTACCGTTCTTCATCGTGATCTTCTGTGCGTCCTTCATCTCGCGCTTTGCCTTGCACTTTACGCAGTACGCCTCGGCCACTCCAGGAGCCTCCCTTTCGTCACGGTGGACGTCGTCGGACCGGTCGCCCGGCGCTCGTCCGTTACGAGCGATACGGGTTCGGCGCAGCCATCTGGTGGGGATTCGTCGAACCCAACAGATCCGAGGCGGCGCGAACTCGCGCAACGGTAGTCCGCGCCGCATCGGAGCGTCAAGCCGATTCCCGCGCGATTGGGCCGGATGACGCGCTCGGCGGCGCGGGATCGTCGGCAACCGCGACCTGATCCGGCGTCGACGCGGCCCTGAACGGGACCCCGATCTCGGCGACGCGTCGCGCGATGCGCGCCCGGACGATGCGCCGATCCCGGCGTCGACGGACCACCACGAGCATCGCCCCGGCAGTGGCGAGCGCGCCGATCGAGCCGGCCCCGGCCGTCATCGGCGCAAACGGGACGTCGCCGACGCCACCCGCCGCGACCGTCTCCGGCGACGCGGTCACCGGCGACGAAGGTGCGCCTGGGTCATCCGACTGGAGTACCTCCGTGCCGTCGGCCGGGACGACTTTGTCCGAGAGCGGGAACTCCTCCCCGAGGTCGCCGAGCCGCACGAGGTCGGCCGCATCGGTCACCCGGATCGTCGGCGGCGTCCCGGCCTGGACGACACCAACAGCGCCGATGGCGTCACCGGGTCCAAGCAGCGGCAGCAGCGAACGCGCATCACCGGCGAGATCGAGTCGCACGCTCCCGGTCCCGTCATCGAGAACGAGCCCCGTCGCGTCCACCGCCACGACGAGGCCGCCGACACGGACGGAGCGGCCGGCGAGGCTGGCGAGGCCCGCAGCGTCCGCCGACACGGGTGCAGTCGTGCCCCCCGCTCCGCCCCAACCGAACGCCCCGGACGTGGCGGACGTGCCCGGCCCGCTCGCCCCCGCACCGGGTCGGGCCGTTCCCGCCGAGCCGGTTGCACGGGCAAGGACCCGGATGTCGGCTGGCGATCGCGGCACGATGACGAAGTGCTGGTCCGTCGCAGCCGGGTTCGGGCGGAGGAGGATTCCGACGATGCGGACCCGGCTGCCCTCGGCGAGGGTCGTTGCCGGGATCCCGGCGCCCGGCAGCCCGGCAACCGGAACCGACCCGCCGGCGACAGCGAGCTCCGCGCGCCATCGATCCCCGAGTCGGCGCTGGGCGGCGACGGTGCCCTCGATCGCGACGAGGCGCCACTCCAGCGCGGTCGAGGGCGGGCCGGCCAGCGCAGTTGGAGCCGGCTCTGCCGCGTGCCCGAGGACGATAAGCGTTGCGGCGGTGATCCGCGGTGCGCCGTATGCGCGGCCGAGCGTTCCGACGACGCGCACGCGGTCTCCGGGGCGCGGGGCGGACGCGTCGCGGGGAACCAGGAACTCGACGGCAGCCGTCGCGTCCTGGACCACCGACCGGCGGCCCGTCGCGTCGAGGAGCGTGCTCGACACGCTGACGGTTCCCTCGACCGCGACGCTCCCGCTCCCGAGGCCGAGTGCGGCCGCGATCGTCGCGACGGGTGGATCCGACGCGCCGGGCCGCGGACGCGGCGTCGTCCCAGGTGACGGCATGGGCGTCGGGCTCGGCGTGGCGCCGGCGGGCCGGGTCACGTCGCCCACGTCGCGCAGCCAGAGGCGATAGCCATCGAGCTTCCCGCGAGCGGACGCACGCTGCCCCACGATGCCGACGAGGCGCAGCCGATCGCCGCGCCCAGCAACCTTCGGCTCTAGGCCGCTCGCGCGCGCGGCGCGAGCACGAAACGGCACGCCGGTCGCGTCGAGCAGGCTCAACACGAGGTCGCCGCCCGGCTCGCGGACGATGGCAGCGTCGAGCGTCGCGTCGAGCGTGACGAGGCGGGCCTCCACGAGCTCGCCGAGCGATGCGGCCCCGATCGGCAGCGGGTCGGCGAGCGTGGCCGCGCTGATGAGCCGGACGCCCTCGGCCGCCGGCCGGATCTCCAGCTGCCCGTACGGGTCGACCAGGCGGCCGACGACGTCAAGGAGCGCCCCGCGGGCCGGCGCCGCGCCGTCGGGGAACCGGACGAAAATGCCGCCGCTCGCGTCGGCGACGACGCCAAGCGGCGGGAGCCCCACCCGTCCGGGCTCGGCGGTGACGACGCCGCGAACGCGGACCGTGGTCCCGATCGCCGCGCTGCGCGCAACCGCGATCGTCGCCGGTTCGCCGGGCGGTGCCGGCGTAGGCGACGGCGTAGGTGACGGGGCAGGTGACGGCGACGACGGTGGCGATGGCGCAGGGCTCGGCCTGGGCGTTTGGGAAGGGCTCGGCGTGGGCGATGGCGAGGGCGCAGGGCTCGGCGTGGGCGATGGCGAGGGCGCCGGCTCCTCGATCAGGTCGAGCGCGTCGACGACGAACAGGCGATACCCGGTCGTGCCGGTCCCCGAGGAGTCGCGCTGCCCGAGCGAACCCGCGACCGAGACGAGGCTGCCTCGGGCCGGCACGAACGCGCCCGCGCTCCCGGCGAAGATGATGCGCAGGGGGCCGGACCCATCATCGAGCGTGACCGCCGGACCGTCGGTGAGGATCGTCGGCGCGTCGACCACCGTGCCATGGACCCGGAGGCGCAGGCCCTCGAGCGGCTCGACCGCGGCGCCGGTCGTCGCCTCCGTCGCGAGCGGCACCGGGCCGGCGGCCAGCAGCGTCGGCGGGCCCGCAAGTCGGATGGTGCGCTCGCCGTAGCGGTCATCGACGACGCCGGCCACGCGGATCAGCGACCCGGCCGCCATCGGATCGGCGACTGATGCCGCGTAGATCGCGATTCCCGCGGTGTCGTCCTGCAGGAACCCGCCGCGACCAGCCTCGAGGAGGCCGAGCGTGGTCGACAGGACGCCCTCGACCGTGACGGAGGTCCCGTCGGGTGCCCCGCGCGCCGCGGCGATCGAGACGGCGGCAATCGGTGTCGGCGACGGCGCCGGGCTCGGCGTTGGCGTGGGCGTCGGTGTCGGCGTGGGTGTCGGCGTGGGCGTGGGTGTCGGCGTGGGCGTGGGTGTTGGCGTCGGTGTTGGCGACGGCGCCGGGCTCGGCGTTGGCGTGGGCGTCGGCGTCGGCGTGGGCGTTGGCGTCGGAGACGCGGACGGCCCCGGAACGGGGGCTGCCGCGCGGCTTTGCGGGATCGGCGCCGGGAGCACCGCCCAATCTGCGGCGTTCTGGTTCGTGTCAGTGACGTTGCCACTGCTTCCGCCGGGTCGCCGCTCGATGCTCTGGCCGGCCGGCGGTGCCGTCGCGGCGGCGCCCTCGACGAACGCGTTCGTGGCATCGCCCCAACCAACCGCGTCGACGGGAGTCCCACCGACCGGACGAAGCACCAACGAGCCGCCCGTGGCCGCGAACCCGCCAGAATACGTGGCATCGGCGGTCGCGGCATACGATCCGAGGGCGTTCGCCACGAGCAGGTGCTGTCCCGTGGCGAGGAGCGTCAGGTCGCTCCAGGTCGCCTTCCTGGTCACGGTGGACCCCGACGACGTGACGTAGGCCAGCTCCATGCCCGCCAGGTCGGCCGGGACGGTACCTGCGTTCGTGATCTCGACGTATTCGTCCGATGCGGACGTACCGCCGGTGACCACCTCGGCGATGAGGAGTCCCGCGGAGGGCGGCCACGCGACCGCCGCCGCGGGGCGCAGGTTCACCATCGGAGCGGGTGGCGCCTGGGGCCGCGGCGGGCCGCCAACCAACGTGGCGAGCAGAAGCAGGCTGGCGAGCGCGCCGAACGCGGCGCTCCTCGGGGCGCGCATGGACGACCTCCCGGCGGGCAGGTAGCGGCGGTGGGTGGCCGGCGGGCCGGACGTCGTGGCGGCAGCGACGCGATGGGTGTACCACGCACCGCTCACCCATCACTTATCCGCAGCCGCGCTACGATGCTCGGCGCGGCACACCCCGCCGCCCCCCCCACGACACGACCCAGGAGGATCCGTGGCCCGCGCGAAGAGGACCGAGCGCGCCGAAGCTCGCCGCCGCTACCGTTCCGTCGAAGGAGTCACCGAGAACCCAGACCTCGAGATGGACGAGGCCGACGCCTTGGACGTGCCGACCGCCGCGCTCCCCCGCGGCTCCCGTGCGAGAAGGGCCGAAGGTGGGGCGACTGCCCGGGGTGACGCCGCACCGCCCCCGCGCGCCGGCTTCCTCGCGTCACTTCGCCGCGCGGCGGCTCCGGCGGACATCCGCGCCGATGTCCGGGCGCTGCCGTCAATCGCGATCCACTCGAAGGCGCTCTGGGTGCCGCTGGCCGTGATCGGCGGCGTCACGGCGCTCTTCTTCATCCCCGGGATCTCGCGGAACCCGCTCGTCGCGCTGCTGGGAAACCTGGCGCTCCAGCCGCCGCCGATGATCCTGCCCTTCCTGGCCGGTATGCTGGCGCCACGGGGCGCCTGGCTCGTGGGCGGGATCGTGGCACTCGCCAACGCGGTCGCGTATGCACTGCTCTTCGGAGTCTTCACGAACTCGATCCAGACGGGGCTGGGCTTCACCTACGTCATGACCACGGACCAGAAGGTCGGGATCGTCGTGAACGCGATCCTGACCTCCGTGCCGTTCGGCATCCTCATCGGGGCGTTCGCCGGCTTCTACCGCCGGTTCCTCGCGATGTCGACCCCGGCCCGGCCTGCCCAGGCCAAGTCGAAGCGTCGCTGACCAACCGCCAATCCGGCATCGCGTGACGCCGGACCGATCCGTCGGTCGTCAGCCCAGCCGACGCATGCCCGCATGGCCAAGCTGGCGCACGCCGTCGGGTCGCTCGGGACCGCCGGCGGGTCGGGCCATCTCGACGAGCGGGCGGATCTCGTGGGCCACCACGTTCACCACGCTCGACTCCCGTTGCAGGCTTCCGTCAACCACCAGGAGGGCGTTGCGCCGTACCACGCCCCGCAGGCGCGCCCACGTGTCCGGCCAGAGCGTGACGTTGACCATCCCGGTCTCATCCTCGAGCGCGAGGAAGACGGTTCCCTTCGCCGTCATCGGGTGCTGGCGGGTCACGACCAGGCCACCCACCCGCACGCGACCGGGCCGCCGCTCCGCGAGCGCCGCGTTCGTGACCGCGCCCAGCCGCTCCAGCGCAGGGCGGAAGAGCCCCACCACCTGGCGCCGCGCGTCGAGCGAGAGGATCGCGTAGCTGTCACCGAGCCGCTCCAGCTCGGTGAGCGGCGGGAGGTCCGGCGCCGGCGTCGCCGGGAGCCGCAGGTCCAGGGGCCGGCCGGCCACCCGACCACCGCCCCTGGGTGCTCCTTTCGCCGGCCGTGCCACCTCCCGCAGCTGCCAGAGGAGCTCGCGGCGCGGCCGCCCCAGCGAGTCGAGCGCACCCGCGCGGATCAGCCGTTCGAGCACCTCCTCGGGGAGACCGGTCCGTTCCACGACGTCCGGAAGCGACGTGTAGGGACCGCGCGCCCGCTCCACGTCGAGGTGGGCGGCGTGCTCCTTGCCGATCCCCTTCACGAGATGAAGCCCCAGGCGGACGCCCCAGCCCACGGTGCCCTCCGCGGCCCATCGCTCACGCGCCGCGGAGACCGGGATCACGCAGGCTGACGAGCGAACCGGGCGCGGCCGCGCGGCGATCCCGGCATCGGCGGGGAGCGGCTCCCCGGGGTCGCCATCGTGGCGCCCGTCGTCGCCGGCCGTGCCCGCGAGCGCCCAGCCGGGCCGACCCGCCCACTCGGTCGTGGTTCGATGGAGGGACGCGTTGACGTCCACGGGGAGGACCGCGACGCCGTGGCGCTTCGCGTCGTTCACCAGCACCTCCACCGGATAGAAGCCCATCGGCTGGGCGTTGACCAGGCCAACGAGGAACTGGGCCGGGTAGAAGAGCTTGAGAAACGCCGACTCGTAGGCGGTCCGGGCAAAGGCTGCGGCGTGACTCTTTGCGAACCCGAAGCTCGCGAAGCCGGCGACCCCGCGGTAGAGCTCCTCCGCATCGACCCGCGGCATCCCCTGGACGCGAACGCAGCCGTCAACGAACCGGGCGTGGAGCTTCTCCATCTCCGCGCTAGAGCGCCACGTTCCCATCGCGCGACGGAACCCGTCCGAGTCCCCGGGCGAGAACCCGGCGACCTCGATCGCGATCCGCATCACCTGCTCCTGGTAGAGGATCACGCCCATCGAATCGCGGAGGATCGGCTCGAGCGACGGATGCAGGTAGGTCACCGGCTCCAGCCCCTGCCTGCGGCGCAGGTACGGGTGGACGGCGTTCCCCTGGATCGGGCCCGGCCGGATGATCGCGACCTCCACCACCAGGTCGTCAAGGCAGTTCGGGCGTGACTTCGGGAGCGTCTGCATCTGGGCTCGGCTCTCCACCTGGAAGACGCCCACGGTGTCGGCCGCCTGGAGCATCGCGAAGACCTCGGGGATCTCCTCCGGGAGCCGGTCGAGGTCCACGCACGTCGCGCAGTCGTGCTCCACGAGCGCAAGCGTCTCGTCCATGGCGGCGAGCATCCCGAGGCCCAGCAGGTCCAGCTTGATGAGCTTGAGCGTCTCCACGTCCCGCTTGTCGAACTGGACGACGACCCGGCCCGGCATCGTCGCGCGCTCCAGCGGCGCGATGTCGATGAGCGGCGCGGCAGTCACGAGCATGCCGCCGGTGTGGATGCTGAGGTGGCGGGGGAAGCCGTCGATTCGGGCGCACAGCTCCAGCCAGCGCTCCCACGGCGAGAGGCCGGCCACGCTCCCACCGCGCGGCCGGGACGGCGCCTCGGGGTCGATCCCGGGCGTCGGGCCGGGGGCGGGCGCCTCGGGGTCGGGGGCGGGCGTCGGGCCGTGGGCGGGCGCGGGATCCCAGTGCCTCGGCCGGCCCAGCCGGTCCACCGAGCGCGGCGGCGGCTCGAGGATCCCCGACTCCGCGTCGATCGCACGCCCGTCCATCGTGCCGGGCACGTCTGAGACGCGCCGCGGGCCGGCGCCAGGGCCGAATGTGTGTGCTGACGTGACCACCGGCGACCCGCCGCGTGTCGGCGGCCCGACCGCGGTCGGCGAGCCGCCGCGCGCGAGCCACGCGACGCTCGCGGGGGAGTCGCCCGGGCCGCCCTTGTCATCCGACGGCCCACCCGAACGGATCGCGGGGCGGGGGCCACCGAACGGTGGACGGCCGTCAGGGCGCCCGGAAAGCCGAAACGGCAACGCGTGCCGAAACGCCGCCGTATCACTCCCATCATTAGCGAGCAGGGTTCCACCGTCGGTGGTGCCAGCCACCAGCCTCGACCCGCCGGGCTGGCTGCTGCCGGGGGCCTGGTCGGAGCGTGACGCACCACGAACACGCTCCGAGAGTGCGGCGGCTGGGCCTCCCGAGCGCGTTCCCGGGCTCGGAGCGGCGACGGACGCCCCCGGAATGCTGTCCCCTACGCCTGGGGCTGATACCGCGACGGCCTGGGCCGCGGGGACGAGCGTGGGTCCGTGCGCGGGGACGAGCGTGTGCCGAATCGCGGGGCCGAGCGTGTGCCCGACCGCGACGGCCTGGGCCGCGGGGCCGAGCGTGTCGTCCGACGGCCCACCGGGCCGAATCGCGTGGCCGAGCGTGTGCCGTGCCGCGGGGCCGAGCGTGTCGTCCGACGGCCCACCGGGCCGAATCGCGACGGCCTGGGCCGCGGGGCCTTCCCCCGCTCGGCGCGCGTCCTCGCGTCGCGGCAACCGCCCGTTCCCCGCCTCCCCCACTCCGCTGGTGCGGAGCCGCCCGCCACGAGCATGGTCGAGTTGTCCCATGTCGTCGACGAGCCCACGCGCGCCCGCGCGGACGGCCGAGGCTTCACCGTCCCGGACCTGACCGGGCCGTCGGAAGAACTCCGCGAAGCCGCCGTCAACCTCCAGGTCCCGCCGGACCATCACCGAGTCGTACGTCTCGAGCGCCTTCGCCACCCGGTCCACGAGGGGCCGCGGGAAGCCGAGGGCGGTGCCCACCTCGCGGACCGCCGAGCGCGCCCGGTACGTCACGAGATTGCAGACCATCCCGGTGTGCTCGGCGCCGTAGCGCTCGTAGACGTACTGGATCACCTCCTCGCGGCGCGCCGAGGAGAAGTCGATGTCCACGTCCGGGTAGGTGGTCCGGCCCTCGTTGATGAACCGCTCGAAGAGGAGGTTGTGGCGGATGGGATCCACGCGGGTGATCCCGAGCGCGTACGCCACGATCGAATCCGCGGCACTCCCCCGTCCCTGGGCGGGGATCCGGCGTTCCTTCGCGAAGCGCATCAGGTCCCAGCAGATGAGGAAGAACTCGGCCAGGCCGGTCCGCTCGATGACATCCAGCTCGTGGGCGAGCTGGCGGACGACCGGTGGCGTCACCGGGTGATAGCGGCGCCGGATCCCCGCGTGGCAGAGCTCCACGAGGTACGAGAACGGCGTCTCGCCGCCGGGGACCGTGAAGCCCGGGAAGCGGTACCGCTCGAAGCCCAGGTCCACCGTGCAGGCCGCCGCGAGCGTGCCCGCGTTCGCGAGCCCCTCCGCCCAGGCGCGCGCGGTGTGCGGGTCCGAGGCGGCCGGGTCGCCGGGAGGGAGGGCCGCGAGCTCGGCCGCGGACTTGAGGTGATGCTCGCCGCTGGGGGTGCGCAGGTCGGCGAGCGTCTCGAGGCTCCGGCCGTGGCGGATCGCCACCAGGACGTCGTGAAGCTCGCGGTCTCCCGGGCGCGCGTAGTGGACGTCGTTCGTGACGACCACCGGGAGGCCCAGCTCAGCGGCCAGGCGCGCGGACTCCGCCACGAGCCAGTCATCGTCGGGGAGGAGATGATGGGCCAGCTCGATCACGAAGCCGGCGCCGGCGATCGTCTCGCCGGGACCGCCGAACCGGCGCGCATATTCCTCGGCCACCGCCCGCGCCCCCGCCCGGTCGCCCGCCCGGAGCCGCCGCGCCAGCTCGCTCTCCCGGCAGCCCGAGAGCGCCACGAGCCCGTCGACGTGATCCGCGAGGAGCGCCTGGGTGAGCCGGGGCGCGGCCTTGGTCCCGGCCAGGTTCGCGCGGCTCAGGAGCCGGCAGAGGCTCCGGTACCCGGTCGCGTCGCGGGCGAGCAACACGAGATGCGGTCCCCGCTGGGGCGCCCCCACGCCGCGGTGGTCCTCCTTCGTCGCTGCCCGGTGGCCGGGCAGGCGCGCGCGCTCCGGTCGCGGCCGGACGGGCAGGCCCGCGAGCGGCCGCTCGGCCCGAGCGCCGTCGGGGGCGGACGGGTGACCCCGGCGGGCAGGCCGGCGACCCGGGATGACAAGCCCGTCCGGATCCGGGACCAGCGGGTCGGCGAGCTCCACCTCCACCCCGATCACCGGATGGAGGCCCGCCTCCTCCGCCGCCGTCGCGAAGCGGACGACCCCGTAGAGGCCCCGGTGGTCCGTGACGGCAAGGCCCGAGAGCCCCAGCTCCACGGCCCGCGCGACGAGGTCCGCGGGCGGCGAGGCGCCGTCGAGGAAGGAGAAGTTCGTGTGCGCGTGGAGCTCGGCATAGGGCGGCGCGGGCATGGCACGACCCGGTGGACAGCGTCGAGAAGGGACGGCGGCGCGGCCGTCGCGGCCGGCGGGGGTAGGTCAACGATAGAACATACGTTCTACCAACGTCAAGACCCGCGACTGCAACAAACGAGCCCGCTCGGACGTCAACTGGGGACGATGCACGCGCTCGCCCACGGCACCCGGACCTTCCTTCCCTCGCTCGCGCTGGTCCTGCTCGCGGTCGCGTTCGTCTTCGGCGCTCTCCCGGCGCTCCTCGCGGCCGCCGCAGGAACCGCCCCGTAACCAACGAGCACGTCCCGTCGTCCGGTACTGGGGTCCGGACGATCGCCGTTCGGGTCCCGCTGGTGGTCCCACTGCCGCGGGGCCCGAACGTCTTCTGGACCCGGACGCGAGCGGCGGATTAGGATGGCGCCGATGCAGACCCGACGACGCTCCCATTCCATCGGTGTTCGCGCCCTGGTGTGCCTCTTCGCGGCGACCGGCCTGCTGGCCGCCTGCACCGGTGCCGCGAGTCCTGCGACGGCGCCCACGACCTCCAGCCACGGCCCGTCCGCGTCCACCCCCGCCCAGACGCTCGCGGCCGTCACGCCGACTCCCCGCGCGACGCTCGCGGCCATCACGCCGACTCCCGGCGCCGCCACGGTGGTGACGGTGGCGTGGGGCAAGATCTGGGACCGGGTGCCGTCGAGCTTCCCGGTCCCGTCCGACGCCGAGCCGGCGCAGCCTGCCGACCCGGTGGAGGGCCCGTCGAGCGGTGTCTTCACGACGAGCCTCGGCGTGGACGAGGCGGCGCAACGCATCGAGGCCGCCCTCACGGCGGCCGGCTGGTCCCTCGGAGCGATGACCTCGGGCGAGGACGGCAGCCGTGACATCTCCGCGGTCGGCGCGAGCCCGGGCTGTCGGTCGCGGGTGATCGTTCGCCCGCTTGGCAGCGTGCACTTCGTGACCGTCTACTATGGCGCGAGCTGCCCCCGGCCCTGACCCGGCGGACCCACCAGAGGAGCGCGCGCGATGGGACCGACGGCACGCGAGTGGCTGGGCGCCGGCCTCCTGGTGCTGGTCCTCGTGGGGCTGATCATCGTGCTCGTCGCGGCCGGCGCCTCCGGTGCGAAGCCCGCCGCGCTCGCCCTGCTCCTCGCCTGACGCGAACGTCGGCCCACGGCCGGACGATGCCGGACGGCCCACGGCCGGACGGCCCACGGCCGGACGATGCCGGCGAGTCCGCGGTCAATCGCGCGGCCGTCAGTCGTAGAGCCGTTCCAGGTGCCACGAGCCGTCCACGCGGTCCAGGTAGACGAGGGCGAGCCACTGGCGTCCGACAACCTTGAAGTAGTCGCGCGCGATCGGGCGACCCCACCACGCCTCGTCGACGCGCCAGCGCGTGCAGACCTCCACCGGCTCGCGACGGCCGGCCCAGCGAATCGCGACGAGGCGGCCGGCTTCGTCCAGCTCCGCCTCCACGGCCGGGTGCTCGCGCAGGAGGCGCGTCACCGGGCCGGCTCCGCGCCGTCGGCGGCCACGGGACGCCACGTCCAGCGTGCCTCGGGCAGCGGCGCCTCGGGATCGGCGAGGGCCAGCCGGCCCACTCGACCCTCCCCATAGCGGACGGCCAGCCGGGCGAGCTGCCAGCCGAGCCGGGTGGCCGCGTTCGCCTGGGGGACAAAGAGCGCGAGCTGGTAGCCGGCGGCGGGCGTGACGTCGAGCAGCTCCAGGTCCAGGCGCGCGATCGGCGCGGCGGGCGGGTCCTTCTCGAGGCGCGCGAGGAGGAGCCGCTCCAGCGCCTCCGGATCCGCGGAGGGTTCCGGGAACCGCTGCTCCACGATCCGCCGCGGGAGGTCCTCGCCGGGGAGCGGGAGCCGGCCCGGCAGGAACGTGGGGTCGAGCGTGAGCGTCAACCGGGCGCGTCCCGCGGCCGAGCCCCGCGCGTCGAGCTGCGCCGCGAGCGCCCCCGCGACCCGCCGCAGGACGAAGCGGACCGCCTCCAGCCCGACGATCGGCTCGTCGGTGGAGAGCCCCAGCGCCAGCCGTTCGGGACTGCGGCGCGGGCGGAACGGCTCCGTCTCGCGGCCGTTCGCCCGATCGTGGAGCCGCGCGCCGACGTCCGTCCCGAAGCGCGCCACGAGCGCCGAGCGCGGCAGCACGCCGACCTCCCCGATCGTCGCGAGGCCGAACCGGGCAAGCCGGGCACGCACCTCCGGATCGCGCGAGAGGGCCGCGGCCGGGAACGGGGCGAGGAACGCGGCATCCCCGCCGGGCGGCACGCAGACACACGGGACGGCGGCCGGGCCCGGGCCGGTGGCGGCGGCGAGCGCGGCCGCGAACCGGGTCCCGGCGATCCCCGCCCGCGGCGTCCCCGGGAGAAGCGGCGCGAGCGCGGCACGGACCTTCGCGAGCAGGACCGGCTCCGACCCCCAGAGCGGCTCCAGGCCGTCGAGCTGGACCTCGAGCGTCCCAAACGCGAGATCGGCGGCATCAAGCGGGCCGGCGATGCCCGGGCTGAACGCCGCGAGCGTATCGAGCGCCGCTTCGACGGCCGTCGCGTCCGCCCCGGGGTCGGGCGGGATGAACGTGGCCTCCGGGGCGAGCCGGTGCGCCTGCCCGAGGGGGATCCCCCGCCGGACGCCGAGATCCCGGGCGGCCTGGTTCGCGTCGAGGACGACGCCGTCATCCCACGGCTGCCCGCCGAGGATAAGCGGTCCGTCGGGCAGGTTCCCGGGCGGCCGCTGCCGGGCGAGCCGGAGCGCGAGATGTGGCCAGGAGAGATGGAGGAGGCGCATCGGTCGATGGGTGGGGCTCGTGCTGCGGTCCAGGTGGAATGGCGGAGATGGGTTGGAGGGAGGTGACGGCGGAAGTGGCGGCGCCCCGCCGGAGGATGCCGGGCGGCGCTCCCGCGACGGGCGGCGCTCCCGCGACGGGCTCCTCCACCAGGAGCTCGTCGCGGGCCAGGCAGCGGTCCCGCGGCCCGCCCTCCGCGTAGAGGATCCGGAGCGTGGTCCGCCGGTCCGGCGCCCCGTGGTGGTCCTTCGCGACGCGGACCTCCGTCCGCTGCCCCACGACCTCGCGACCCAGCCGGACCCAGCCGCTCCGCCGGAGCTCCAGGCGCAGGCCGGCGCCCTCGTCGAGCGCGGCCCGGAGCGGCGCGGGGGTGTCGGCCGGCTCGAGGACGAGAAGGAGCGCGCCGGCCCGCCGGGCGAACGCGACCAGTCGTGCCAGCTGGTCGGCGAGGTTGGGCGCGCGCGGGCCGCGCCGGACCGGGACCATGGGGGTTGCCGGCGTGGTGGTTGCCGGCCGCCCCGCGCGCGCCAGCCGCCCCGCGCGCGCCGTCCCCAGGTCCAGCACCAGGATGTCCACCGCGCGCGCCTGGAGCAGCGTGCCGGCCATCGCGAGCGCCTCGGCCGAGTCGTCCGGTACCAGGACCGCGAGCCACTCGAGACGGACGCCGCGGGCCACCGCCTCGACGGGGTCGAGCGCATGCGGGAGGTCCACCCAGGCAGCGAGCGCGCCCCCGACCTGCGCCTCGGCGAGCACTCGGAGCGCGAGCGTCGTCGCGCCGCTGGAACCCGCTCCCGCGAGCGCGACGGTCCCGGCCCGCGGGAGGCCGCCGGCGGCGAGGAGCGCGTCGAGCGCGGGAAAACCCGTCGGGATCGTCCGGTCGGGCGCGGCCGGTGCGGGTCGGGAGCGAGGCACGACGGGAATCGGGTTTGGCGTCCGCATGTCGGGCAGCGGGAGCAGCGCTGGGTGACCGCCGGGAGGCGGGGTCCTGGTGTCGGGCGCCGTTGTCAGCGGCCCGGTCGTCGGCTGGTTCGCCGTCGGGCGAGAGGCCACCGCGAGCGCGCCGAACACCTCCGTCGCCGGCCGCGGAGCTGCCGCACCCCAGCGCTCCCGGAGAGAGGCGAGGACGGCGGCGCGGTCGGGGTGGCGGTCCATCGGACGGCCACGATAGAACATCTGTTCGATGTTGGGAAGGGCCATATGGCGCGCCACGCCGGCCCGGCCGCCGGCACTGACCGGCCCGGCCGCCGGCTCCGGAGGCCGTGCTACACTCTCGCCCGGCGATCGCCCCCTGAGCGCGTGCGATCGGCCTCCCGTGGGGATGTAGCTCAGCTGGAAGAGCACCGCGTTCGCATCGCGGGGGTCAGGGGTTCGAGTCCCCTCATCTCCACCAC
>JANXWH010000157.1 GCA_025351245.1 Chloroflexota bacterium
CCGTCGGCAGGTCCACGCCGCCGGCGAAGCGGGCCCCGTCAGGCTCGTCGGTAGATGCCCGCCTGGCGGGTGACCAGGCCGTAGGCGACCAGGTAGCGTCGGAGCGAGGCCACGTCCGGGTGGAAGAGGGCCAGCCGCTGGTTGACCTCCTTCTCCGGGTACGGGCGGTCATCGGTGAAGCAGCGCTCCAGCAGGTAGCGCAGCACGACGAGCTTCTTCTTCTCCTGGGCCGGGATGGAAACGAGCCGGTCGTCCACGATGAAGCTGCGGAGCACCCTGGCGTCGAACGCCGGGAGCGGCCGGCCGTCGGGGCCGGGGAGGGTCGCGGCCTGCTCCGTCGTCCGCTCCAGCTCGCCGATCTGGCGCCCAACCGCGTGAAGCCGCTCGAGGCGCAGCGAGTATTCGACGTACGGGTGGTTCGCGCGCGATGTGACGAGACCCGCGGCATCGAGGCGCTTCAGGTGGTGGACCACCGTCCCGGGAGTGAGCTCGAGCGCGGCGCTCAGCTCCTCGACGGCGTACGGGCGCGCGGCGAGCAGGCCGACGATCCGCAGGCGGGAGGCGTCGGAGAGGGCCTTGAGGGTCGTGAGCAGCTCCTTGTCCATGGTGTGGGCAGGGTACGGCATCGATTTGATGGATGTCAAATCGTCGAGCTCGCCGCCACAGCCGGCCGAGCCCGTGGCCACAGCCGGCCGCCAGACCATCCGGCGCGGACGAGGCCCTGAGACTCGACAATGGGGCCATGGATCCATTGCCCGTGACGCACCGGGAGGGCGGACTGTCGGCGGTCGCCTTCGACCTTGGTGGCGTGCTGATCGACTGGGATCCGCGGCACCGTTATGGGAAGGTGTTCGCCGGTGACGAGGCGGCAATGAAGGAATTCCTGGACACGGTCTGCACGCCCGACTGGAACGCGCAACTGGACGCCGGCCGCCCGTGGGCGGAGGCGATTGCCTCGCGCGCCAGGGAGTTCCCCGCGGAGCGGGATCACATCATCGCGTTCCACGAACGCTGGCTCGAGACATGGGGCCGGCCGCGCTGCGCGCCGACCTGCGCGCGCTCGGGCTCCTCGGCGGACCGGCCGCGTCGGGGGCAGACGGTTCCGACCAGACCTGAGCCTGGAGCGGCCTCCGGGCCAGGTCCCGGTGCCAGGCTCGGCGGCGGGTCGAGCCCAACCCGCCCCCTCGACCTCAGGAGGATGTCACCGCGTGCCGCCCATCGACTTCGACCACTTCCAGGTGCTCAGCTTCGACTGCTACGGGACGCTCATCGACTGGGAGGCCGGGATCCTGGCCGGCCTGCGACGCGTTCTTGACCCGCGGGGCGTCACAGCGGAGGACGAGGATCTGCTGGAGCGCTATGCCCGCCACGAGGCGGCGATCGAGGCCGGTGACTACCTCCGCTATCGCCAGGTGCTCGCGCAGGCGCTGGGTGGCGTCTGCGCAGAGCTTGGAGTCGAGCCCACGGAGGAGGGGGCGGCAGCCTTCGGCGGCTCGGTCGGGGAGTGGCCGGCCTTCCCGGATTCGTCCGACGCGCTGGCCGATCTTGCGCGGCGATTCAGGCTCGCCGTCATCACGAACTGCGATGACGATCTGTTCGCGGCCTCGAACCGTCGGCTGGGAGTGACATTCGACTGGGTGATCACGGCCCAGCAGGTCGGCAGCTACAAGCCGACCCTCCGCAACTTCGAGCTCGCCTTCGAGCGGATCGGCGTGCCGCGCGAGCGCATCCTCCATGTCGCCCAGAGCCTCTTCCACGATCATGTCCCGGCCAAGCGCCTGGGAATGACCACGGTCTGGGTCGACCGCCGGCACGCGCGGCCCGGCAGCGGGGCGACCCCGGCGGCCACCGCCGCCCCGGACCTGACCGTGCCGGACATGGCGACACTCGCCCGCCTGGCGACGGCGAATACGAACGGGTAGCCGGCGCCAGGCTGGGGCTGCGCCCATCCTTGAAGGCGCTGTCGCTGTCGGGCGCGTCCAGGCGCTCTTCACGTTCGGGCCTGCAGGGTCCGGGTTGTCGGGTTATCGGCTGGGCCGATCATCCGGAGCCGTGGCGTGCTCGGAAACGCGTCCAACCTCGCGATTCGCCGCGTTTCCACGCTCCGCGACAACGAATCCGATCGTGCCATCCGATTACGGGCGCGCCGATTACGGGCGCGCCGGTCCGGGGTCGCCGGTACGGGGTCGCCGGCACGGGTCGCCGGGCGCCCGGGAGACTCGGCACAGAGGAGCGGACGCCTCCAATCCGCAGCGGCGACCGCCGCGTTGCGGTCCGGCTCGCTCGCCGGACGGGGCCGAGCTCGCCCGGACCTTCGGACGCCGCCCGGAGGTCACACTCGCCGCGTTCGGCTGGCGCGTCGACGACGAACCGAACTGTCCCGCCTGTCGCTTCAGTTGGCGCGGCGCTGGCCGCGGGTCACCGATCGGCGACCGTCACCCTGCTTGCGGCGGTGAACGCCGCATCCTGGGGCGCGGCGGCCAGCCGGATCGAGGCGGGCTCCCAGGCGTAGTCGCCCGGCGTCACGATCCTGGCCAGGTAACGCAGCTTCGCCGTCGGGATCCGGTGCGGGTCGTTCCCCACGGAGAAGTCCACCGCCTGACCCACGATCCGATACGGCCCGATCGTGCCGTCTTCGCCCACCCAGCCGTCGGTCCGCGCGACCGGGGCGAGACCCGAGGGGACGAGGTCGACGACCTCGTAGCCGCCCGGGACGGCCTGGGCGGCGAAGGTCGGCGTGAGCTCCACGACGACCAGCACGTCCGATCCGATGGTCCCGGCCGGGGTGACCGTCCGCGTGAGGCCCAGGGCGGGATCGGCGGTCAGCGTGGCGAGGTCGACCGGCTCGGACCAGGAGGCCGCCATCCCCACCCGGCCTGTGAGCGGCTCGAGGCGGAGCGTGGCGCGCTGCGCGGCGGTCAGGGCGACCGTGAAGGCCTGGCCGGGCTTAAGGTTCACGACGTTGCGCCGACCGTCGACGGTCCAGGCAAAGCTGGCCGCCGCGGTGGGCGTTCGGGCGAGCAGCCGCTGGATCACGCCGACCTGGTCGAGGACGTGGAGCTCGTCGCTGGCCGGGTTCGCGTCGACGTAGGCGGCGAGCGAGATCGCGATCGGATCGCCGATCCCGGCGGCGACCAGCGCCAGGCCGGAAGTCGCGGCGACGGCCTGGTCGAGGGTGGTGCCGACCCGCAGCCGCGTCCAGGCGTCGAGCTGCTGCCCGCTGGTCCGCAGCAGGTCGCGCTCGATGGCGAGGGCCGCGGCATCGTCGCCGGCGGCCACGAACCCAAGCGCGAGGTCGATTCGCTCACCCACGCTCAGGTCCGTCGCGGTCGCGGCGCTCCGAAGGTCCGAGAGGACGGGCTCACCGAGCGCGGCGAGGCCCGCCAGGACCGCGATCCGCAGGTCCCGTGTCGTCGACGACAGGTCGCGCGTGGTGACGAGCGCGTCGCGCAGGGTCCCCTGGTCGAATCGATCGGCTGCGACCAGCGCGACCCGTGCGGTGAGCCGGGCATCCGGACCGCCATATGGGAGGAGCGGCAGGCCAGTCGCGATGACGTCGCCCGCGTCGGTCTGTTGCTGCTGGACCCGGTAGGTCGCTGGATCGAAGGCGTCCGGCGGGAGCAGGGTCGGGTCGAACCCGAAGTCGGCGATCAGCAGGCCGCGCGCGATCGCCGCGGCGGCCGCCTGATCGATCCGCGGGCCGCCGGACGTCGCCAGCTCCGCCAGGGGGGCGACGAACCGGCCGCGTCCGGCATCGCTGAACGTGTAGGTGGTGACATCGGGGCCGCCAGGGACGCTGAGGTCCGCCGTGACGGTCGCGAACGCGGTCCGCGTCTCCACCGTCCGCGACCGAACGACCGAGACCGTCCTGACGAGCCGATCGGCCAGCGCCGCGCCGCCCGGGGCCGTCGCGCCAGCGTCGATCGTGATCTCGTGGTGGCCGACGGAGAGCTTCGGCAGCGGGACCGAGACGTCGCGGAAGGCGGTCCCGACGACCCGCGTTGGGGCAAGGCCAAGCGACGGTGAGGCCACGGTGAAGGCGACCGCGTCGCCCGCATGGAGCGCCGAGCCGTAGGCCCGCAGCCGGATGATCGGCCGGTCCGAGGCCAGGTACTCGTCGGCGAGCGTCGCGTCGACGAAGAACGGCTGTCCGACCGGGAGCATCAGCTGGCCCTCGCCGGCGCTCAACGAGGCGGTCATCGCGCTGGCGCTGACGTGCCACGCGGTGAGGTCGTCGGAGAGCCGGAAGGTGACGGTTGCCACTCCGCGGGCGTCGGTCTGCAACTGCCGGAAGAAGAGCATGTCGCGGAAGTCATCCCGCGCCTCGACCCCGCCGCCGCCACCGCCACCCGTCGTCGACCCGCCCTCCCCCTCGGTCCCCCCGATCGGCAGCTGGTGGGTCGCGGTGAGCCGGACGATCCCGCTCTCGACACGCTGGTAGAGGCCGCCGAGCGGATCGGCGACCTGCGCCGCGCCCATCGCGAACAGCTTCTCATCGACGGCCCGCAGGGTCACGGTGGCGGGAGTGGGTCGCCCGTTCGCGTCCTTCGTCCTGACGGTCACCGTCACCGTCTCGCGCGGCCGGTAGCTCGGTCGGTCGCTCGATAGCTCGACCGTGAGGCTCCGCTGCCGGGTGTCGAACGTCGCCCAGGCGGCGGCCTTGGGCGCATACGTGCGACCGGTGAAATGGACGCCGATGATGAAGATGCCCGGCGCGTCCGCGGCGGCGAACGTGCGGCTGAAGCGGGGAGTCATCGTCACGAATGCGGAACGCAGGCCCTGCTGGGAGGCAACGTAGAGATACCGGTCGGCCCGGCCCGTCGGGAGCGGCCGGACACGGTCCGTCATCGTCAGGCGGATCGGCTGGCCGATCCGGTAGACAAGATCCTTTCCGCCCGCTGCCCCGGCGTTCTCGAAGACCGGCAGCCGGTCCGGCTCGGCCGTGACGGCGCGCGACGCGATGATGGTCCGCGCGGCGGTCCGGCCGGCCCCGTCTGTCGTCCGCAGGAGGACGTCGTAGTCGTGGTCGGTGGCCGGCACCGTGACGGTCAGCCCGAACGCCCCGCCGCTGTGCGTCGTGAGGGTCAGCGTCCGGAGCGGTTTCCGCTGCGTGTCGTACTCGTAGCGCGGCTCGACGAGCTTGGTGATCGGGTTGTAGTCGTAACCGACGAGGCGGCGAACGGGGACGAGCTCGGTGATCTCCGCCGTCACCGTCGCGCCCACGACCGGCCGCCCGTTGGGATCGAGACCCCAGACGTCCGGTCGGGGGTCCTTCGTCAGCTCGCGCTCGAGGCGGGCGAGGTCGACCTCGTGGTCCGACCCCTTCACGACGAGGCGGCCCCCCGTGATCGAGCCCGTCGCCGTGAGCGTGACCGCGCTCGGGAAGACCGCGACGGCCGCATCGGCCCCGGACTCACCCTCCTCGGGCCGGGCCGGGACGGCGGACAGCACGACCGACTGGGGATCTTCCGACTTCGACTCAATCAATGCCACCCAGCCGGTGGTCGCCTGCCCGCTGGCGTCGGTCGATAGCGTGTCGAGGATCGTGTCCGGATTGGTGTCCGCCCGAATCGCCAGGGGTGTGCCGGGCACGGGCTGGCCGTCGAAGAAGGCGGCGGCCACCGTCGCGGTCACGCGGTCGCCCGCGAGGACGACGTGCCGGTTGGTGGTCATCGTGAGGCGGTAGGCGGGCTTGCGGATGATCCCGACGTCGAGCCACGTGGCCGAGGCTACCCGGCCGTCCACGACGGCCTGGAGGATGTAGCTGCCGACGGCGACACCGGCGAGCGGCAACTCTGCAGCATAGGCACCGCTGGAGCCGGGTCGGGCAGTCGCCACGACGACTGCCGGCGGGTCCGCCTGGTCGCCGTTCGCCGGCAGGACCAGGCGCAGTGCGACCGAGGCGGGCACGCGACCGTCGATCCGTCCGCGAAGGAAGCCCCAGGCTTCGATCCGGTCGTCGCGGCGGTAGACCGAGCGGTCGGTCGCGATGACCGACCACCAGGCCGTCCGGACAGTCGGGACGTCCTTCCCCCACTCGCCCCGGTAGGCGCCTCCCTGCTGGTCAACGTCGAACGGGACGAGGAGGGCATGTCCGTTCCGGGCCTCGACGATCAGGATCGGCGACGGCGGCGCGGGCTGCGTCACGTACGCCGCGGCGGGATCACTCGTCGCTGGGACCAGGTCGGCAGGCGTGGCTGCATTCAGCATTCCATCGGAGCCGGTCCGGCCCAGCGAGCGTCCGCCGGCGACCCGGACGGCGGCACCGTCGATCGCCCCGCCGGTCGTCGTGTCGTTCACCCAGGCGATTGTCCGATCCGTGAGGACCGCCACCCAGGCCGAGACGTCGGTGACCTGGAGGATTGCCTGGGCGGGCCGGTCGGTCCCCGCCTCGACGAGGTACCAGCCGCTGGGCAGCCGGGCGGGGAACGTGATGACCTGATCGGCGGCGCCGGTCAGCGGGCGGAGGGTCGCGCTGAAGGTCATCACGCGCGGCAACCCGGTCGTCGAGATGCTCGGGTCGCTGAAGTCGGCCCAACCGGGTCCGGACAGGAACTGCTGCATCGGCGCCACGGTCGCCGCGAGCGAGGGGAAGCGGTAGACGCGAACCGGCACCGACGTCGGCGGCTGGACCGCGGCGACCGCTTCGGGGGTCTCCACCACGAGCGCGACGATCGGGACCTCGGTGGGGCTCGCCTCCAGGACGTCGCGGCCGAACCTGAACCGGACTGCCGGTGGCCGATCCGGCCCCGCCGTCTCGAATCGGAAGGTCACGTCCCGCCCGAGGGTCAGCTCGGTCCCGCCCACGGGCAGGCCGTGCCGGATGGTGACGGTGTAGAGCGTCGCGGCCCGCAGGCCGGTGGGCACGAACACCTGGGTTCGGCCGTGCCGCTCGAACCGTCCGCCCACTGTGGGCGAGATCGTGAAGAAGGGCGCTATGTCGGCGGCGGCGTCCTGGTCGAACGTGACCTCGATCCCGGTGTTGGCCGGGACGCGGGTAGTCGCGTCCCCCGGCAGGACCGAGATCACGTGGAGCGGCGCGCGCGCCTGGAAGGCCCACGATCCCGCGACCGTGCCATCCTCGGCCAAGAGGGTGAACCGGTAGACGCGTCCCGCGGTCAGACGGGTCGTCGGTCGCAGCCCGACCGAACCGCTGGCGGCAGCGGCGACAACTGCCACGCCGATCGGTGGGTCCGTCTCGAGCCGGGCCGCCAGGGTCCGGGGGTCGGCGCCCGATCGGCTGGTGAGCGTGAAGGTCGTGTCCAGCTGGGCCCCGGCGGAATCGGCGCGGTCGGCGCGCAGGTCCGCGACGGCGGCGAACGGGGCGATCTGGAGCGCGGACCAGGCCGAATCGGGTGGGATCGTGGGACCTGGGCTCGCCGCAGAGGCCGTGGCTGAGGCGGTCCCGGTCCCGGTCGCGCCCGGCGCCGTGGAGGGGGCGGTCCCGGTCGCGCCCGGCGCGGTGGAGGGGGCGGTCCCGGTCGCGCCCGGCGCCGTGGAGGGACTCGCCGACGGGCCACCTCGTCCCCCGGTCGCAACGACGCCCACGACGACCGCCACGCTGACGATGAGGACCGCGACGGTGGCCGCTGCGCCCCGCCGCCGTTCGATGGAGCTTCCCGCGCGGTCCGTCGAGCCGGTCATTGCGTGCCCCCATCCGTTCCCGGCACCGACCTGGGTCGCGGCGCGACGCGGGCATGCGGTCGGTCCGGGGATGAGACGCGCCGGTGCTCGGCATGTTACGTCGGGCACCGGCCCGCGGACCACATGCGTCGGCCAGTCGGATGACGGCAACGTGCCAGGCCTGGATCGTTGCGGTCAGGCTTCAGCCTGGCTTCGTACGCGTCGGCCAACGCCGGGGATTCCCCGTCACGGCGATCCCTCGATCCCTGGGATCACGACGCCCGAGGGCAGAACCCCCACCACCCCGGGGGACTAGGGACACTGGCCAGAGGCGAGCCTCATTACGAACGGTAATGGCGCGGTGGTCTCGAGACGACACCCTGGCGCAAGCCTCAAGAACGCCGCTTGATCTGAGCATCTGGTCGAACGCCTCCTTCCCAGTCTGCCCACGGTGCCGTCGAATCCTCCCTCCGACACCGGGGGCAGGCGTTTCGTTGCCGCCGCCGCGTCCAACCAGGCACCCGGCGGCGAATGCGGGCTCGGCCGGAGCCGGGCGGCGGGCGAAATCGGCTCGGCCGGGCGGCGGGAGCCGGGCGGCGGGCGAAATCGGCTGAGAGGCTGTGAACCATTCCGTTTCTGACCCGCGGTGACCCGCGACCGGGTCCCTTGTCAGGGGCGGGCAATGGCAGTGTGGACAAGACCGCCGGGTGACCCGGGCCACCGGCCGCACGAGGGCCTGGCAGAAG
>JANXWH010000166.1 GCA_025351245.1 Chloroflexota bacterium
ACGTCGGAGAGCTCGAGGATGCTGATGATCCCCTGCCCGCCGGGCGTCGTCCGCATCAGGTCGTCGACATCGAACTCCGGCTCCCCGAAGAAGACGTCCGCGCCCTGCTGTTCGAGCGTGATGATGGAGCGGAGGATTACCCCGAGGCTCGCCGGCGAGATGCCCCCGTAGTCGGCCAGGATCGCCCTGCCGTCATCGCTGCCCAGGTACTTGAGCGTGGTGGTGAGATCCGCGAGGTCGAGCAGCGGCAGCTGGTGGTCGTCGCAGTACTTGAAGACGAGTGACAGGATGCTGGTCTGCGTGTCGTTGAGATTCAGAACCCGGCCCAGGAGGAGCGGCCCGAACGAGTGGACCGTCGCCCGAACCTGGGCGCCCAGCGTGCCCGAGAGCGAGAGGAACTCCACCGGGTGGCCGTCCGGCTTGAAGTCCCACGCGAGGTCCGCCGCGCGCGCCAGCACCTTGGCGTTGGTCGCGTCGCCGGGCAGGGCGAGCCCCGTGAGGTCGCCCTTGATGTCGGCGATCAGCACGGGAACGCCGCCCAGGGAGAGCTGGCCGGCGAGGAGCTGCAGCGTTTTCGTCTTTCCCGTCCCGGTCGCGCCGGCGACGAGGCCGTGCCGGTTGAGGATCGAGAGCGCGACCTGGACGCGCACGTCGGGCAGGGCCGTGATGCCGTCCATGGGACTCCCGATCACCAGGGATGGCTCCGAGAGCGCGTAGCCTGCCACCATCGCGTCGTGGAACGAATCGGCCATCGCCTGGTGCCTCCAACGCTCATTCCGCGCGCCGCGCGTTGCGCCACAGCCGCGAGCCGAGCGTACCATCCCGCGACACGGCCGACGCCGTGTTACCCATCGGCGCCATGACGCGGCACAGGAGAGGGAGAGGATCGGATGGTCGGAGAGTTCAAGGCGTTCCTGCTCAAGTCGAACGCGCTGGCGCTGGCGATCGGCGTCATCATCGGCACCGCGCTCAGCACCATCGTCAACTCGCTCGTCAAGGACATCATCATGCCGCCGATCGGATACCTCCTTGGCGGGGCGGACTTCTCCAGCTTCAAGATCGTCCTGAAGGCCGCGACCGGCGGCGATCTCGCGACCGAGGTCGCGATCCGCTACGGCAGCCTCATCAACGCGGTCATCGTCTTCATCGTGGTCGCGCTCGTGGTCTTCTGGGTCGGGAAGATGTTCATCAAGGAAGCGCCGGCCGCACCGCCTGCGCCAACGAAGGCCTGCCCGTTCTGCAGGGAGGCGAACGCGCCCGACGCCTCGAAATGCAAGTTCTGCGCCTCCGAGATCTGAGCGCCAGGGCCGACTGGACGGCGGCGCGCGCGAGGGACCGAATCGTCGAGCGCGAGGGACCGAATCGTCGAGCGCGCTACCCCGCTTCGTCGACCCCTACAACCGGCGCCGACCGCACGGCTCCCTGGGCGGACAGTCACCCATGACCGTGCTCGTCAACAACGTGTCCGGGAATCACAGCGAGCGGTAGTAGCGCCGCCAGATCAGCCTGTGGACCGGTACCCAGCGGGGGATGTCGCGCAGGATCGGTAGGAACGGGACCAGGGCCAGCAGCGTGGTCAGCGCCAGAACGATCAGGACGATCAGGAGATCGGCGTTCGGCGCCGTGTTGAACGGCGGAAGCTGGTACCCCACGGAGTAGAGCCACAACCACGTCTGGCCGGGGTAGCTGCCCGTTTCGTTCATCACGCCCCACTGGTCTCCGGTCAGGTGCTGGTCGGCGGCCAGGTTCGACAGGTAGTTGCCGTCGCCCATGAAGAGCAGCGGGCGCGTGAAGTCGGTCTGGAAGAAGCGGCCGTTCTCGAGCAGAAGCGCGTCCAGGCCACCACTCCGGGCGATCCCGAGGAGACTCCCCATGAGAGTGGGCGCGGGCCCGTAGTCGCCGGCCGCGACCGTGACCTGGCCGTTCTCCACCGTGGCACTGTCGAGGGCCTTCGTGTAGGAGTCGAGCCATGCCTGCTGCTGCGTCGCGTCGGCGCTGTTGTACGTGTCGAGGGCAGAGGTGAGGGTCGGATCGCCGGTCGCCGCGAGAGCGAGCGGATGGAGCACGAATTCCTTGGCTGTGTCGATGGGAATGCTTGTGCCGGCCCAGACCTGGGGCACGATGGGTCCCAGGGCCTGGGCGGCGTCCGGCGTGCTGTTGTACGGCTGGCCGTACTGGGCGGTGCCGCTCTGCCCAGCGAGCTCCGCGCTGGCGGTCGTGACGAAGTCGACCGGGTCGGCCTGTGCCCACGACCCGATGGTGACCGGGGGCACGTCAGGGGCGGACAGTACCGCAGCCAGGACCACGATGAGAACGGCGACGCCCAACAGGGCGAGCACGAGTTCCTTGAGCAGGTCGAAGGGCACCATGCGGATGCCCGCGTAATAGCGCGCCTGGGTATCGGTGGTGCCCGTCATGCCACGGGCCCCTGGCTCGCATGCGGCTCAGACCTCGTGAGTTCGGCCTGGGACGGGGCGGCCCCGGGCGGGTCGATCGGCTTGACCACGCCACGCATCCGGACCTGCACCAGGTGCACCACCACGAGGGTCGCGACGGCGATCGGGAAGAACAGGATGTGGAGGCCGTACATCTGGCCGAAGTTCAACACGTTGAAGAACGCGCCCACTCCGACGGCGTTCATGGCGTCCTTGGCGTTGACCGCGATCCACTGGGCATCGAAGTTCTGCTGCGCCACGTATCCCGTGAACGTCGCGACGATGCTGATCGCGAAGACGATCACCCCGACCACCCAGGTCGACGCTCGCCCGTCGCGCCAGCTGGCTGCGAAGTACTGACCCCACAGGTGCAGCACCATGAAGACGAAGAAGATCTGCACCGCCCAGAAGTGCAGCGCATTCACGAAGTGCCCGACGGTCGAGACGTGCCACCACTGTGGGCCGAAGAACACCAGAAGGACCCCGGTGGCCACGATCCAGGCCAGCGCCGCGATCGCCACGACGCCGAAGATGTAGACCCACGAACCCACGTAGTACGGCTGCCGGTCGGGCAGCAGGTGCACGATGGGAAGGCGGCGCTCGAGGGAGCGCCGGAGCGCAAGCGTCCAGTTGGCCCGGTCGGCCTCGGGTTCCCGCGTGGACTCACTCATGACGATGCTCCTCGGCGCCCGGCTCTTCGCTTCCATGAGGGAACGGCGCGACGAGCGCCACGATGAAGAGGAGGATCATCCCGAGGATCATCAGCAGGTTCGGGATCGAGATCAGGATGAACGCCCAGTTCAGGTACGTGGCAGGCGCATCCACGCAGGACACCTCCTTACATCCGCCCTTCATCCGCGGCTGGGGCTGGCGCGGACGTGCTGGCCCCTCCGGGCGCCCCCGTCTGTCTGCGACGCGGCGCCTGCCCCTCAACCTACGACGAGGCGCAGTCTCAGCCCCGTCCCGCTCCTGTCGTATCTGTGTCGCGACGGCCCGACCAGGGCGGTGGCGGAGGACGAGGAGGAGGACGAGGAGGAGGAACCAGAGTGTGCGACACTCGTGCCGAGCCAGGCGATCGTGTTGCTTCGAGCAGATGGGTGGACGTGTCGACCGCGCAGAACCTGCCACGACCTGGAGCGTTGCGACTCCTCGACGTCGTTCGCTGGCTGTTGCCCCTGGTGCTCTCGGTGGTCGCGTGGACCTTCGAATGGACCGAGCACGTGAGTGCGGAGCACGAGCCTCTCACGCCGGGCTTCTACGGGGAGGTGCTCCTCTTCAGCATGATCGGGCCAGTCGTCGTAGCCATCGTCCTCACCTGGGTGCGACGGCTGGTCGTCACGCTCCAGGCGACTTCAGGTGCCCTCGGGGAGATCAACCGCGACCTGGGGACGATGGTCGCCGAGCGGACGGCGAACCTCCAGGCCGCCACCCAGGAGCTCGCCGACAAGAACCGGCAGCTGGGTCGGGCGAACGACGAGCTGCGTGAGCTCGACCGGATGAAGTCGGACTTCGTGTCCCTGGTGTCGCACCAGCTCCGCGCGCCCCTGACCAACATCAACGGAGCCCTCGAGCTCGTCTCGCAGGAAGTCGAACTTCCGCCCGCGTCGAGGCAGCGGACGCTTCGGATCCTGACGGAGGAAGGGCAGCGACTCTCGCACATGATCGAGACAATCCTCGACGTCTCGCGACTGGAGGCTGGCCGGCTGACGCTGCGTCCGGGACCGGTCGCGGTCGAGCCCCTCCTGGCCCGCGTGTGCGCCTCGGTCGTGGCCAGCGAAGCGGGCCGGCGGGACTGGAAGCTCCAGGTGGCGCCCGAGTTGCCGCCCGTGTGGGCAGATGAGATGCTGCTGGAGGAGATCGTACGGAACCTCGTCGAGAATGCCGTTCGCTATTCACCGTCCGGGCATCCGATCGAGATCAGCGCTCGTCGGGACCAGGGGAGCGTCACCCTCGCCGTGTCCGACCACGGCCCGGGCATCCCGGAGGGGAAGCAGCGCGCGGTCTTCCGCTCCTTCTATCGACTGGACCAGAGTGAAAGCGCGCCAGCCGGTTACGGACTGGGGCTCTACTTCGCGGACAAGCTCGCGCGAGCCCTGGGCGGCGAGATCCGGGTCGAGAGTCCGATCTGGCCAGATCGCGACGCACCTGGCACCAGGTTTGCCTTCACCCTCCCGATCGTCGAGGACGTGCCGCCTGAGGAGGACCCCGGCGCATCCGAGACCGACGGCGTAGGGACGCTGGGCTAGGCAGCCTCCGAATGGACGCCGTCATGATCGTGGACGATGACCCGGCGCTCCTCGAACTCCTCACCGACTACCTGGGACGACTCGGCTATCGCGTCATCGGGGTCTCCGACGGACGGCAGGCGGGTCGCGTCTTCGCCGAAGTCTTGCCGGACATCGTGCTGCTGGACGTGACGATGCCCGGGCTCGACGGGTGGCAGGTTCTCAGCAGCCTTCGGGCGGCTTCCCAGGTACCCGTCATCATGCTGACCGCGCGCGGCGACGAGCACGAAGTGTTGCGGGGCTTTGCCTCGGGAGCTGACGACTACGTGACGAAGCCGTTCAGCTTCGCCCAGCTCGCGGCCCGCATCAAGGCGGTTCTGGACCGGGCGGCGCACGGACCGACCGCGGCGGCGGGGGTGCTGTCCGGCGAGGACCTCGAGGTCGACATCGAGCGCCACCGCGTGCTGCGCCGGGGTATGCCGGTCGGGCTTACGGCGACCGAATTCCGCATCCTGGTGACGCTCATGCGGGAGCCGGGCAGGGTCTTGTCGCCCCGCCAGATCGTCACCGCCGTCTGGGGGCCAGAGTACGCCGACGAGACCGGCTACATCCGCCGCTACGTGTGGCACCTGAGGCGGAAGCTCGAAGAGGACCCCAAACGGCCTCGCTACATCCTTAACGAGCGCAGCGTGGGGTACCTCTTCCCGGCCGCTCGCGAGCCCGATTCGTAACAGCCGACGAGAGAGTGAAGCGCGATCAGGGCCGACTGGACGGCCGCGCGCGAGGGACCGAGGGGCGCGGCGACCGGCCGACCGGCGGCGCCCGGGCTACCCGCCGGCGCCCTGCCGGTAGGAGCCGAGGACGCGAACCAGCGTCGTGACAGCGCCGAGCTCGTCGAGCGCCGCGCGGGTAGTAGGCGCGGTGGCGTCGGCATCGAGGTCCACCCAGAAGACGTAGTCCCACGGGCGATCGTGCGCCGGCCGCGACTCCAGGCTGGACAGGTTGAGCCCGTGCGCGGCGAACACGGCCAGGCAGCGCAGGAGCGTGCCGGGCTCGTTGCGAACGCCCAGCACGAGCGTCGTGCGCATGGCGCCGTCCGAGGCCGCCGCGCCGGGAGCCGGCGCCGGGAGCTGGACCCCGGGAGCGGCCACGACGAGGAAGCGAGTCCGGTTCTCCGGGACGCTCTCGATCCCGTCGGCGAGGATCTCCAGGCCGAAGCGCGTCGCCGCACGCGGCGAGAGGACGGCCGCGGCACCGCGTTCTCCTCGCTCGACGATCGACTTCCCCGCGCCAGCGGTGTTGTACGTCGTGAGCAGCGTCCAGGGCCGGGTACGAAGGAACGCATCGGCCTGGCCCAGCGCCTGGATGTGAGAGTAGACCCGCTCCACGGTCTCGAGCCGCTCGCCCGGCAATGCGGCAAGGCAGAGGTGGACGGGGACCACGACCTCGCCCCGGATCTCCAGCGGGAATTCCAGGAGCAGATCGTAGTTCTCGCGCACGGTCCCGTTGACGACGTTCTCGATGGGGATGACGCCGGCCTCGGCTCGCCCCTCCCCCACGGCCTCGAAGACCACGCGGAAGCCGCCCACGGCGAGCGTCGTCGACGCGAGCCCGAAGTACGCGTGGACGGCGTCTTCGGCGAAGGCGCCGGGCTCGCCCGAGAACGCGGCAAGCGGCGTGACGGCCGCGACGGCGCGAGCGGGGCCGCCGGATGCGGCGCCCGACGCGGCGTCCGGCGCGTGGCCCGGGGATGCGGCGCCCGACGCGGCGTCCGGCGCGTGGCCCGGG
>JANXWH010000177.1 GCA_025351245.1 Chloroflexota bacterium
TCATCGCATTTCGCCCGCTCCACGTTCCGGATGGCATCGCCTGGATGATCGTCGTGCTGCCGACGGCAACGGCGATCGGCCTTTCGCTGCCCCTTGCGTCACGGCTGATCGCCTCAGGCGATCATCGAGTCGGCTCTGACACGGGCCTGCTTCTTGCGACGAACACGCTGGGCATCGTCATCGGGACGGTGGGCATCCCGTTCATCGCGATGACCACGATCGGCTCGCCGTTGACAGTCCTCGTGCTTGCGCTCGCGAACATCGGCGCGGCCTGGTGGATCTGGCGCCTGCGGCCAACCCGGCGCCGGCGGATGGAGGTGCTCTCCGCGCCGATCGTGGCGGCAGCGGTGCTCGCGATTGCGTTCGCGGGATTGGCTCGCGACCCGTCCGTCGTGACGATCAAGAGGGCGGGCCACATGTTCGCGACCGGGGAAGATGAGATCGCCTCCGTTCAGGCCGGCACGATTGGGCGTCGGTCGCAGCTGTGGGTGGCCGGCACCTCCATGACGGCGATGACCGTAGACGCGCGCCTGATGGCTGCCCTTCCGGCGATGGCGCGACCCGACGCCCACTCGCTGCTCGTGATCGCATTTGGCATGGGATCCAGCTATCGAACTGGCCTCATCCTCGGCGACCGCGTCGACGGCGTCGAACTGGTGCCGACCGTGCCCAAGATGTTCAAGTACTTCTACCCAGACGCGGACGCTGTGCTGGCGGACCCGCGCGGGCACCTCGTGATCTCGGACGGTCGAAACTACGTCGAGCTGACCGATCGGACATACGACACGATCGTGGTCGATCCGCCGCCACCCATCGAGAGCGCGGGCACCGGCGTGCTCTACTCCCGCGAGTTCTACGCCGCTGCGGCGCAGCGTCTCAACCCGGGCGGGGTGATGATGGAGTGGATCCCGTACGGTCAGCGACTGGACGAGTTCATGGCCCACGCCCGAACCTTCGCGGACGTGTTTCCCGAGGTGGCCCTGGCATTCGGGCCCGGTGGTTATGGGGTGTTCATGTTCGGTTCCGATCGCCCGGTCACACTTCTGCCCGAGGCGATCAGATCCGTCCTCGAGCGCCCGGGAGTGACCGACAACCTGTCCACAGCGTCGGATTCTCCCGCGCACGATTCGGCCGCCTGGTCGCGGCTGATCCCGAGCCTCGTGTTCGCGACTGGTGACGCTGTCCGGTCGGGCGTCGGCCCGGGCCCGATCATCACGGATGATCACCCGCGAACCGAGTACTTCCTGGTCCGGCGCATCGCCGATCCGGCTGGCCCCCCGATGTCGCGCGCCACGCTTCAGGCGGCATTCACGCGGCCGTGAGGTGACCGACGGACGGGCGTCGTAGCCGGCGGCGGGCTGTGCGAACCTGAGCGACGACATGACGCGCGACCGCCTCTGGACGCTCCTGGTGATCCTGCTCCCGGTCCTCGGCGCAACGATTGCCCCGATGTCGACCGTCGACCTCGCGTACCAGGTGCGCGTGGGCGACCTGATGCGGGCATCCGGGGCGGTCCTCCGTGCCGATCCGCTGACGTTCACCGCGGCCGGCCAGGCGTGGCTCAACCAGCAGTGGGGCGCGGGCGTGCTGCTCTCGCTGGGCTACGAGCTCGGGGGATGGGCGGGCCTGGCGCTCCTCCGGGCACTGCTTGTTGGCCTGGCCATCGGGCTGGTCTTCTGGACCGCCCGACGATGGCTGCCGGTCCGCCCGGCGGCGGGCGTGGCGCTTGTGGCCTTCGTCGTGGGGATCGGCGCGCTCGCGTTGCGGGCGCAGCTCTTCGGCATCGTCTGCTTCGTCCTCGTGATCGCGCTCCTCGTGGATCGCCGGGAGCGGCCGCGCCTCGCGTTCGTCGTGCCGCTGGTCGTGCTGGCGTGGGCGAACCTCCACGGGAGCTTCTTCCTGGGCGTCGGCGCCGCCGCGCTGGCCTTCCTCGCCGATCTCCGCGCGCCCACGCCGGTCATGCGCCGGAGCCTGGTCCTTCTCGTGCTGACCGCCGCCGCGAGCGTCGTCACCCCGTTCGGCCCGGCCCCCTGGTCCTACGCCTTGGGACTCTCGACGAACGCCGAGGTGGCGCGGCTCGTGTCCGAGTGGCAACGGACCAGCCCCCTTTCGCTCGCCGGGGGCCTGTTCTACCTGACCGTGCTGGTCGCGGCCCTCGTTCTCGCCGCCGCCCGGCGTTACGAGGGGCGGTGGCCGTCGGTGCCCGGCCTGCTCTGGCTCGGCGGCCTGATCGTGGTTGGTGCATGGGCGGAGCGCGGGATCGTCTGGTGGGCATTCGGGGCGCCGGTCGTGCTGGCGCCCGCGCTCGCGCGCCTGGCGGCGCACGGCTTCCGGACGGGCGTCTCGACGGCGGCAGCTCCCGCGCCGGACGCTCCGGGGCCTCCGTGGCCCGAGCCGGCGGGGCTGCGGCGCCTCAACCTCGGGATCGGCGTCGCGCTCGGGCTGCTCGGCGTCCTGCTCCAGCCGATCTGGCGGCCGTCGGCGACGCTCGCCGGCCCCGACGGGTTGCTCCTGGACGCGCCCGTCGGGCTGGCCACGGCGATGCGCAACGCAGGATCGCCGTCCGACCGCGCCGTGGTCCCCCAGCGCTGGGCGTCGTGGTTCGAATGGGCCGCGCCCGGCGTCCCGGTGATGGTGGACAGCCGGATCGAGGTCGTGCCGCCGTCAGCGTGGGCGGACTACCTGGTCATCGCGGCGGGTGGGCCGGGGACGCTTCAGACGCTCGCTCGCATCCGCGCCTCGCTCGTGGTCGTGGACCGCCGCGAGGAGGGCGTGCTCCTGCGCACCCTCGAGGCGCCCGATTCGGGCTGGCGCGCTGTCGCCGAGGATGACGATGGCGCGGTCTTCCGGCCCGCACCGTCGGCCGGCGTCCGGAAGGGTGGGTGACCCTGGGCCCAGTGGACGGGCCGGGGACCGAGGGCGGCCTGCGCCGTCGGACCGCCTTGACGGAAGGCACCAACACGCCGGAGCGCCCTCAACTGACCATCATCTCGTGGCACGTTTCCTGTATGGTCGAAGGCATGCTTGGACGTGTCGGCCGCCGAGACATGTTCGCCTTGGCAACCCTTGGCGTGGCCGCGATCGGCATTCCCCTCTGGCTGGCGGCGGCAGCCGGCGCGATCGGCATTCCCAGCAACGACGACTGGGTCTACATGCGGGCCGCCGGCAGCCTGTTCCGAACGGGCAGCGTCGACATGCCAGGGCACACGGCCGCATCCATCGGGCAAATCGTGACGGTGCAGCCACTGTTGTGGTTGTCCGGGGGCAATCCCTGGGCGTTCACGGCGTTCGGGCTGGTGATGGCGTTGGTCGGCGTCGCGTCCACGTACCTCCTGGCCCGACGCTTCGTCGGGACGGGCTCGGCGGTGATGGTGGTCCTCCTGGTGGTGGCCTTCCCCGGGTTTGCTCGCGAAACGGCCAGCTTCATGACCGATGTACCTGCCTTCGCGCTCGCCCTGCTTTGCCTTCTGCTGGGAACCAGGTGGCTCCAGGGCGAGGGCAGACGAGTGACTCTTGTGGCCTCTCTCGGAGCCGGCCTTCTTGCGGTGAGTATCCGGGAGTTCGCCATCGCGGCGCCCGTCGCGATCCTGGTTGCGGCCTGGGCTCGGAACCGCGCGGACGAGCGGGTCTGGCTCGCCGGCGTGTCGGGCATTCTTGCCGCCGGGGTAGCGTGCGTCCTTATCGTCGCGGCTTCGATGCCGGGCCACGGCGCGCCTGCTACGCCGGACCTCAGGTTCTTGAGCCTCCTTGGGCCCGCCTTCGCGACACTCGCTGCGGTCCTCCTGCCTGCTGTCGCCCTGGGCATAGGGCGACGGATGGCCACCCTCAGCCCCGAACAGCTCATTCTCGGCGCCGGTCTCGCATGCCTCTTGGTCGTCCTGCCGGGCGGGCCTCTCGTCGGGAACCTCTGGATGC
>JANXWH010000153.1 GCA_025351245.1 Chloroflexota bacterium
CGGGCATCCGCCTTCGGCGACCTCGGCATGCGCGGCGAGGACGGGATCCGCTTCTTCACCCAGCAGAAGATGGTCACCGAGCGCTGGCCCGAGCCGGGCCGCCGCGGCGCCCTCTCCCTGGTCTTCCCCGGCAACAGCTAGCAGCTCGTCCCTCGCCGTTCGACCCGGCCCCGGTCTGCGCGTCAGTCCGCGGGCGGGTCGAACCACGGTGGGTTGCCCAACTGGCCTCGCCATGAGTCGTCCACGCGTGTTCGTCGTCCAGCCATCGACTGCCTGCGAACAGAATGTGCTGTCCCTCGACATTCCCGGCGGCCGTTCACACGCGCCCGGCGGCAGGTCCTTGACCGCGGACCGTTGCCAGCCTATGCTCGATAATCGATTATACGGCCGGGTCGCACCGTGACGTCCGGCGTCGCCGTTCGAGGTGAGGTGCTCCAAATGATCAAGCGGGTCTCACGGGCCGAGGCCGAGGTCTTCCCGCTCCCGGGACGCGACTGGCACACCTACATCGGGCCGCAGAACACGCCGACCGAGCGGGTGTCCATGGGTGTCTCCGTGTTCCCGCCAGGCTCCAAGCCGGCGGGCCACGTCCACGCCACCCAGGAGGAGACGATCTACTGCGCGGCGGGGCGCGGCCGGATCGTGACGCCGGAGGCGACCGCGGAGATCGAGCGCGGCGTGACCGTCTGGGTCGCAGTCGGCACGTTCCACGCGACCGAGTCCGACGGCCCCGAGCCGCTCGAGCTGGTCTGCTTCTTCTCCCCGCCCGTCGTGCCCGGCTCGTACGAGAAGAAGGGCCAGTCATGACCGAGTCGCCGGTGGGCGGCGTCCACGCCGACGAGATCACGCGTCTCCAGGAGGTCGCGCGGCAGATCCGGCTCGAGGTCATCAAGGCCGTCTATCACGCACGGGCCGGCCATCTTGGGGGTCCCCTGTCCGCCGCCGACGTACTGGCCGCCCTCTACTTCCACGTCATGCGGATCCGCCCCGACGAGCCGGCCTGGCCGGACCGCGACCGGTTCGTCCTCAGCAAGGGCCATTCGTCGATTGGCCTGTATGCCGCGATGGCGCTGCGGGGCTACTTCCCGGTCCAGGAGCTGGCCACCTTCGACGCCGCGCACTCCCGGCTCCAGGGGCATCCCGACATGACCCGCCTGCCCGGGCTCGACATGTCCACCGGGTCGCTGGGCATGGGCATCTCGGCCGGCATGGGCATGGCCCTGGGCGCACGCCTCACGGGCCACGACGTCCGGGCCTACGTGATGCTGGGCGACGGCGAGTGCCAGGAGGGTGAGGTCTGGGAGGCGGCGATGGCCGCGCCGCGCTACGCCCTCGACAACCTCATCGTCATCGTGGACCACAACAAGCTTCAGCAGTATGGCTGGCCCGGCGACGGGCCAGACGGGCGCATCCCGCCGCAGGTCCCGGGCGAGCTCGTCGCCAAGTGGACCGCCTTCGGGTGGCGCGTCCTCGAGGTGAACGGCCACGACATGGCCGACATCCTGCGGGTCCTCGAGGAGGCGGCCCGGGGCGACGGCCGGCCGACCGCCGTCATCGCCCACACGATCAAGGGGAAGGGCGTCTCCTTCATGGAGGGCCACTACTTCTGGCACACCCGGACCATCAAGCCGGAGGAGTTCGCGATGGCGATGGCCGATCTCGGCGAGCCCCTCCCCGCGACGGACGGAGACGCACGATGACGCTGCCGATGGGGCGCCCGATGCGGGAGATCTTCGGCGAGACCGTGGCGGCGATTGCCGACGACGACCCGCGGGTCGTGATGCTCGACGGTGACGTCGGGAGCTCCACCCGGGCCGACATCTTCGAGAAGGCTCACCCGGACCGCTACCTCCAGATGGGGATCGCCGAGCAGAACATGCTGGGGGTCGCCGCGGGGATGGCCACGATGGGCCTCATCCCGTTCATCAGCACCTTCGTCTCGTTCGCGGTCGTCCGGCCGCTCGACCAGATTCGGGTGCTCATCGCCCAGACCGGCCTCAACGTGAAGATCACGCCGGGGTACGCCGGTCTCTTCACGGGGCAGACCGGGATGAGCCACATCATCGTCGACGACATGTCGATCATGCGGGCGATGCCGGGCATGGTCACGGTCTCCCCCGCCGACGACGTCGAGGCGGCCCAGGCGCTGCGCTGGGCCGCGGCCTACGAGGGCCCCTGTTACGTCCGCCTTGTTCGCGACGCGACGCAGCGACTCTTCGATGGCACGTACCAGTTCGTCCTCGGGAAGGCCGTCGTGGTCCGGGAGGGGCGCGACGTGACGCTCATCAGCACCGGGACCCAGACGCCGCGCACCGTCGACGCGGCCGAGCTGCTCGCGGCCGACGGGATCGAAGCCCACGTGCTCCACGTGCCGACCCTCAAGCCGATCGACGTGCCGGCGATCGTCGCCGCGGCCGAGCGGACCGGCCAGGTGATCACGGTCGAGGAGCACTCGGTCATCGGTGGGCTCGGCGGCGCTGTGGCCGAGGTGCTCTCCGAGCACCGGCCAACGCGCGTCCACAGGATCGGGCTCCAGGACGTCTACGTCGAGTCGGGAACGAACGACGATCTGCTCGACATCTACCGCCTGTCGGCAGCCCGCGTGGCCGAGCAGGTGCGCGCACTCGTCGGCGCCGGCTAATCCCCTGGGGCTCAGGCGCCCTCAGCGCGCGTCGCGGCGAGGCGCGGCGAAACCGGGGTCGGCTCAGGCTCGGTCGGCGGGTCCTGCCACGCGTCGACCAGGCGCGCGCTGATGTCGTCGAAGTGGTGGCGCAACGCGGCCACCATGAGCTCGGGGTCGCGTTGGCGGATGGCGTCCAGTATCGGCGCATGGAGGTCGGCCGTCCATTGGGCATCGGCCCCCGGCGCCACGAGCGTGATGTACGTCCGCGAGAACGGCTCCAGCGACCGCCAGACTCGCTCGAGGGTGCCGTTGCCGGTCATCTCGATGACGCGGCCGTGGAAGCGGGCATCCGCCACGGCGACGGCGTGGCGGTCGTCGTCAGCGGCGGCACGCTGCATCTCCCCGCCCAGCGCCTCGAGCTCGGCGACGTCGTCGTTTGTCATGCGCGGCACGGCCAGGCGGGCACCAAGCGACTCGAGCGCGAACCGCACCGCGTACGCCTCCAGGAGCTCGTCCCTCGAGGGCCGTCGCACGCGGGCCCCGCGAAACGGCATGATCTCGACGAGCCCCAGTGCCTCCAGGCCCCGCAGGGCCTCGCGAACGGGTGCCTGGCTGGTGCCCAGCTCGCGCGCAACGCGGGTCTCGACGATCCGGGAGTGCGGCGGATAGCGGCCGGCAAGGATGTCCTGCAGCAGGCGATCCTTGACCTGCTCGGCAAGGACGCTGCGCGATATGGCGCTGTCGTCGGGCACGAAGGCTCCTCTGGACCTGACCGGGCTCCCAGTCTACCGCCTGCAGGGTCCCAGCCGCCCAGCCCTGCGGCATGCACGGCGGGCCCACGAGCTGTCCATCTATAATCGATAATCAATGAAAGGGCCGATCGGCCCTTGTTGGGCCGGCGCCGCGAGGCGAGCCTAGGTCGTCGCCTGGCCGTCCGCCGGCGTGGAGTAGCGACCGACCGGCGATTGGAGCTGGATCGGCGGGTGGTAGGGAGGTCTTCGTGAAGAACAGGATCCCGCTCTGGCTGGCGGTGGCGATCACCATCGTCGTGAGCCTGCCGTTTGGGCTTTGGCTCAAGGAGTGGAACGTGCCCCTGTGGGCCGCGTTCATCGTGTGGGCCGAGTACTTCCTCCTCGGGGCCAAGCCCGAGGGGCTGAAGATCATGGTCCCGTCCTACATCCTCGGCGTCATCGGCGCCGTGCTCGTCCTGATCCTCATGGTCGCGATGCAGAAGGCCATCCCGGACCTGAAGCTCGTGTCCGCCACCGACGTCGCGATCGCCATCGCGTTCTTCGTCGGCTTCTGCATCGTCATCTATGCGATGAAGTGGCTGCCCGTCGCCGGTGGATCGGGCACGCTCCCGTTCTTCAACGGCATCTCGATGGGCCTCGCCACGTACTTCGTCGGCATCTACGCGGCGTACGGCGGCATCAAGGTCGACGACATCCTCGTGCCGATCGTGACCGGCGTCGTCGCGATCCTCGCCGGCCTGCTCGGGGCCTTCCTCGGCTGGTTCAACGTCACGATCCTGTTCCCGCAGAAGGCCGACTGATCGTCCTGGCCGCGCATCGGCCCGCCACCCCCTGAAGGACGGCGGGCCGGGACACCTCAGACCGAAGCCCCGACCACGGGCGTCACCTTGACCAGCCGACTCGCGGCGTTCGCCCAGGACGCCTCCGCGGGTCGGCTGCTGTATGTCCGGCCCGCCCCTTGCGCGTTCCTGGGCTCGAGGCCGCCCGCTGCGCGACAGGCCCGCTGCGCGAAAGGCCCGCTGCGCGGTCTTGACATGATTAGCACGATTCTGCAAGAATACAGTCATGACATGGAATGTCTTGAGCGGCGGCGGTGACGGGCCATCCTCGCGGGATCTCGCACCGCAGCGCCGGCAGCGGATCCGATCGATCGTCGAATCGCGCCGCGCAGCCCGGCTGGAGGAGCTGAGCGCGGCACTCGGCGTCTCGCAGGCCACCGTGCGCCGGGACCTCGACGAGCTGGCCTCGGAGGGGAAGCTGCGCCGGGTCCACGGGGGCGCCGTCGCGATCGACGAACGGCCGAGTGAGCCCCACTTCGACGTCAAGGCCGTCGAGGCCGCGGAGGAGAAGGAGCGCATCGCGGCCCGCGCGATCGAGCTGCTCTCGCCGGATGACACCGTCTACCTTGACAGCGGCAGCACGGTGCTCGCAGCCGCCCGGCTGCTCCGCGGGTGGGATCGTCTGACGGTGGTGACGAACAGCCTGCCGGCGGCCACGGAGCTGGCCGGGCGCGGCCCGCGGCTCATCGTCGTCGGCGGCGAGGTCCGGGCGACGAGCCAGGCCCTGGTCGGGCCGCTGACGCACCTCCTGCTCGACACACTCCACGTCGACCGCGCCTTGATCGGCACCTTCGCCCTGTCGCTCGAGGAGGGGCTGACGACGACGGACCCGGCGGAGGCCTACACGAAGGAGCTCGTCCTCGAGCGAGCGCGCGAGGTGATCCTGCTGGCCGACAGCAGGAAGGTCGGCACGCGCTCGTTCGTTCACGCCGGGCGGCTGGAGGCGATCGACATCCTCGTGACGGACGACGGGATCGACGAGCGCGTGGTGCGCAGCCTCGAGCGACGGGGCGTGAAGGTGATCAAGGCATGAGCGCCGGCTCGACCCGCGCCGGGCGGGCAGGCGGCACGGATTCGGAGGTTTCGATGACAACGGCGGCCGCCTACAGGAGCGACCATCGGCCCGACACGGCGCCCTTCGAGGAGTCCGCCGGGACCATCACGGGCTTCGCGTACGCGGGCACGCTCGAGACCGAGATCGCAGCGGGCGGCATCACCGGCGCCAGCGCGCTCGACCTGCTGGACGACATGCTGGCGATCCGCGAGGTGGAGGAGATGATCGTCCGCCTCCGCTCGGGTGGCTACGACCCCCTCCCCGGCTACGACTACCGCGGCCCCACCCACGTCTCGATCGGACAGGAGGCGTCGCCCGTGGGCGCGTGCAGCGTGCTGCGCCTCGACGACAACGTCACCAGCTCGCATCGGGGTCACGGCGACGCGGTCGCCAAGGGCTTCGCGGCGATCCGCACCATGTCCGACGAGATGCTGCTTGCCCGCGTTCCCGGCTCGAAGGGCGGCGCCCACGAGGAGCTGCTCGAGGCGGCCCTCGAGGAGCACGTCTACCGCGTGGTCGCGGAGCTCTTCGGCAAGGACGAGGGCTACTCCGCCGGCCGCGGCGGCGGGATGCACATCGGCGACTTCTCGACAGGGAACCTGGGCGCCAACGCGATCGTCGGCGGCAGCGTCCCGATCGCCACGGGCGCCGCGATGGCGCATCGCTACAGGAAGTCGGACCGGGTCGTCTGTTGCTTCGCCGGGGACGGCGCGTACGCCAATGGCGTGGTCCTCGAGTCACTCAACTGGGCGGCCCAGGCGCAGTGGACCAACCACCTCGCTGGCGAAAACGCGTACGGGCTCCCCGTCATCTATTTCATCCAGAACAACCACTACGGGATGACCCACCACACGGACGAAGAGGTGATGGGTATCCGCCACCTGGCGCGCCGCGCCGCCGGCTTCGCCGAGAACAACATGCACGCGGAGACCGTGGATGGGATGGACGTCCTGGCCGTCCGCGACGCGGTCCGGCGCGCGGCCGCGCTGTGCCGCGCTGGCGAGGGACCTGTCCTTATCGAGGCGAGCACGTACCGCTACTACGGCCACTCCCTGTCCGACCCGCGCAACGAATACCGGACCCGCGAGGAGGAAGCCGCCTGGCGGGCGGTCGACGCGATCGAGCGGCTGACGGGCCAGCTTGTCGCGGCCGGCGTGGCGGACGCGGACGGCGTCGCCGCAGTCGAGGCGAAGGTCCGCGAGCGCAACGCCCGCGCGGCGGTCCGCGCCTCGCAGGCCACGGATCCCGATCCGGCCGACGCGCTCAAGTTCCTGTACACGGACACCACCTCGGCCGTGCTCCCGGCGGGCCAGGGCGACGTCGTCCCGTTCGTCCCCGTGCCCGAATCGAAGAAGGGTGCCGACGGCTCGATCACGTACCGCGACGCGCTCCGCGAGGCGCTCGCGGAGGAGATGACCCGCGATCGGCGTGTCCTCTTCTACGGCGAGGACGTCGCCGACTACGGGGGCGCCTTCAAGCTCACCAAGGGCCTCCTCGAGTCCTTTGGCCGCGATCGCGTCTTCAACACGCCGATCAGCGAGGCCACCATCTGCGGCACGGCCGTCGGCGCCGCGATCGTCGGCCTCCGGCCGGTCGTCGAGCTGATGTACATGGACTTCGCCCTGATGGCGTCCGACCAGATCGCCAACCAGGCCGCGAAGTGGCATTACATGAGCGGCGGGCAGGTCGAGGTCCCGCTCGTCGTGCGCGCCTCGGTGGGGGCCGGGAAGGGGTACGGCGGACAGCACAGCCAGTCCCTCGAGAGCCTGTTCACCCACCTCCCGGGCATCTACGTCGTCTACCCCTCGAACCCGGCGGACGCCAAGGGCCTCCTGAAGTCGGCCATCCGCACGAACAACCCGGTCCTCTTCGTCGAGAGCCAGGGCCTCTACCCGGCCAAGGGCGTCGTCCCCGATGGCGAGTACCTGGTGCCGATCGGGGTCGCGAAGGTCGTCCGGGACGGCACGGACGTCACGCTTGTCAGCTGGGGCCCGGCCGTGCCGGACGCCCTGGCCGCGGCGGATCGCCTGGCGGCCGAGGACGGCGTGCAGGCCGAGGTGATCGACCTGCGGAGCCTCGTCCCGCTCGACATGGAGACGGTGCTCGCGTCGGTCCGCAAGACCGGGCGCTGCGTGGTCGCGAGCCAGGCCGTGCTCATGGGCTCGTTCGTCAACGAGGTCGTTGCACGCATCCAGAGCGAGGTCTTCGACTACCTCGACGCCCCGGTCGCGCGGATCGGCGCCGCGAACGGCATCTCCCCGCAGGCGGAGAACCTGGAGCGAGCGTTCCTGCCGAACTCGGGTGACATCTACGAGGCGGCGAAGGGGCTCCTGTGACCTGCCTCCCCTTCACCCACGGCGTCCGCTGACGACAGAGAGAAGGACTTCAGTCATGGCGCACGCGATCCTCATGCCGAAGCCCGGCCAGATGACCGAGGAATGCACGGTCATCGCCTGGCACAAGAAGGAAGGCGATCCGGTCAAGAGGGGCGACGTCCTCTTCGAGATCGAGACCGACAAGTCGGTGATGGACGTCGAGGCGTTCGACGACGGCGTCCTCCTGAAGATCATCGCCGCGGAGGGCCAGACGGTCCCGGTCAACACCGTGTGCGCCTACGTCGGTCAGCCTGGCGAGGCGATCCCCGAGGCGGCGGCGGCCGTGGTGCCTGCTCCAGTGGCCGCCGCGCCAGCTTCCCTGCCCGCTCCGGCGCCGGCCGTGGTGCCTGCTCCGGCGGCCGGGGCGGCCGTGGTGGCTGCTGCCCCCGTGGCACCCGAGGCCGCCTCGGCGGTTGCAGGAGATGGCCGCCTGCGGATCAGCCCGCGCGCCAGCCGGGCGGCGGCCGAGGCAGGGGTCGATCCCCGCACGATCGCCGGGACCGGCCCCGAGGGACGGAACACCGAGCGCGACGTCCTGGCCGCGATCCAGGCGGCAGCGGCCAGCCCGGCGCCGGCCGTGGCGGCG
>JANXWH010000154.1 GCA_025351245.1 Chloroflexota bacterium
CGGGCATCCGCCTTCGGCGACCTCGGCATGCGCGGCGAGGACGGGATCCGCTTCTTCACCCAGCAGAAGATGGTCACCGAGCGCTGGCCCGAGCCGGGCCGCCGCGGCGCCCTCTCCCTGGTCTTCCCCGGCAACAGCTAGAGCCGGAGGCGTCACCGCCAGACGCTGCTGCGGGGCCCCTCCACGAAGGAGCGGCCCCGCAGCAGCGATGTCGCGTCCGGACCGGCCGGCCGCGAATGCTTCAGGCGGCGAGTTCCGGCTGGGGCCTGGGCGCCTCGGAGCTCACCATGAACTTGGTCAGTGCCGCGTAGACCGCAAATGCGACCACGAAGCCCACGGCCCAGCTGTAGTCGTACAGCGGCTTGAGGATCGGGATGATCCCGTCGGCCGGGAACGGGCCCTGGGTCCCGGCCGTGGTGTAGGCGCCACCGAGCGCCATCACGATCCCGACGACGAGCGCCGCGACGGCCTTCCAGTTCCAGCCGCGCACGTACCTGTACACGCCGGACGGCTTGTACAGGTCGGCCAGTCGCAGGGAGGTCCGCCGGAGGAACCAGTAGTCGGCGATGAGCACGCCGGCGATCGCGCCGGTCGCACCGCCGTAGAAGCCGAGCCACGTGAAGATATACAGGTGCGGGTCCGAGTACAGATTCCATGGCTGGATGAGGATCCCGACCACGCCTGTGATCAGGCCACCGGTCCGGAAGCTGATCCGCCGCGGCCAGGCGTTCGAGAAGTCATAGGAAGGGCTGACGATGTTGGCCGCAACGTTCACGGAGAGGGTCGCGACGCCCAGGGCGAACAGCGCGAAGATCACGACGATCGGGTTGCCGAACTTGCCGACAAGCGCGACCGGGTCCCAGATCGCCGTGCCGTAGACCGTCTGGCTCGCGGATGTCGTGAGCACGGCGATCAGCGGGAAGATCGTCATCGTCGTCGGCAGGCCCAGGATCTGGCCGAGCGCCTGCGATCGCTGGCTCCTCCCGAAGCGGGTGAAGTCCGGCATGTTCAGTGACAGCGTGGACCAGAACGCGATCATGGCCATGAGGGACGGCGGGAAGACCTTGAACCAGAAGTCCGTGCCCCAGCCGAGCGTGCCGTGATCCTGGACCAGGGGGCCCAGGCCGCCGGCCTGGACGGTCATCCAGGCGAGGAGGAATATCGCCACGACCATGACGAAGGGCGCAGCCCAGTTCTCGAACTTCCGGACCGCATCCATCCCGCGCAGGATGATCACGATGTTGAGGCACCAGAAGATCGCGAAGCTCAGCCACAACGTCCAGGGCTGAGCGGCCGCGGCACCAAAGCCGATTGAGACCGGCGACGCGGTCGCCCACCACGAACCCTTGCCCAGGACGGCGCCCATCAGGACGAAGATCGCCTCTCCGCCGATCCAGGTCTGGATCCCGAACCAGCCGCAGGCCACGCCGGCCCGCAGGAGCGCCGGCAGGTTGGCCCCGAAGGCCCCGAACGAGGCGCGGGCGAAGACCGGGAACGGGATCCCGTACTTGGTGCCGGCGTGGCTGTTCAGGAGCATCGGGATGAGCACGATGACGTTGGCCACGAAGATCGTGAAGATCGCCTGGTACCAGGCCATTCCCAGCGCCACCAGGCCGGCTGCCAGCGTCCAGGTGGCGACGTTGTGCGCCATCCCGATCCAGAGGGCCACGTAGTTGTAGGTGGTCCACGTCCGCTTGGCGATCGGGACCGGTGCCAGGTCCGCGTTATGGAGCGGGGAACCATCCAGTGCCGCGTCCGCCTCGGGCGTCAGCTCGTGTCTCCCGTCCGGTAAGACGATCTCCCCCTGCATCGCCGCTGTCATGGGCTCCCTCCGTCGTGCTTCCTCAGGTTGAAACGCACCTATCGGTGAATGGGCGCCTGGGACGAGTCTGACTCCTGCCGCAGGCTCCTCCTCTCTCGCTTCCTCCACGCTCGGGCCGCCGGCGCCCAAGAGGGCCGCAGATGTCGAACCTCTGCGCCATCCGGGCCTGTGCGTTTGCGGGACTGTACAGCCTCCCCGCGCTCGCGGGTGGCGTCGATTCGCATGGCCGGGCGGGTCGGGCATGCCGCTCGCGAGGCGCGTCCTCATGTCCATTCGGACCGGCTCGACCGGCCTCGCGAGCGGGTCGCGCGCGCCGCGGGAGGGCGGCGCACCATCTCGCTGGTGTACGCTCGCGGCCTCTTCGATAGCTGAGCGAGGTGGGCGAATGACCCGGATCGTGCGTGGCGCGCTCTTGCAGGCGACCTGGACCGGCGACAAGGAGTCGATGATCCAGAAGCACGAGGGCTACGCCCACGAGGCGGCGAAGCAGGGCGCCCAGTTCATGCTGTTCCAGGAGCTCTTCTACGGTCCCTACTTCTGCCAGGTGCAGGATTCGAAGTACTACTCGTATACCGAGCGAATCCCAGACGGGCCTACGACACGCCGGATGCAGGACCTCGCGAAGGAGACCGGGATGGTCCTCGTCGTGCCGATGTACGAGGAGGACGAGCGCGTCAACGGGCTGTACTACAACACCGCCGCGGTCATCGACGCGGATGGGAGCTTCCTGGGCAAGTACCGCAAGACCCACATCCCGCACGTCAAGGGCTTCTGGGAGAAGTTCTACTTCCGGCCGGGCAACCTGGGATACCCCGTCTTCGAGACCGCCGTTGGGAAGGTGGGCGTTTACATCTGCTACGACCGCCACTTCCCGGAGGGCGCGCGCGCGCTGGGCCTCAACGGCGCGGAAATCGTGCTGATTCCATCCGCGACGAGCCGCGGCCTCTCGGAGTACCTCTGGCGGGTCGAGCAGGTCAGCCACGCGCTCGCCAACGGCTACTTCGTCGGGACGATCAACCGGGTCGGCGTCGAGGCCGAGATCGGCGACGACGACTTCTACGGCCAGAGCTACTTCTGCGATCCGCGCGGCCAGTTCATCGGCTCGGTCGGGAGTCCCAGGGAGGAGGAGCTGCTCGTCCGCGAGCTGGACCTCCAGATGGTCACCACGGCGCGCCAGACGTGGCAGTTCTACCGCGACCGGCGACCGGAGACGTACGGCGACCTCGTCCGACCCTAGGCCCGGTCCGCGGGAGGACCCTCGAATGCAGTTTGGGTTCACGATCAAGCCCGAGCACTCGATCGAGCGAACGCTTGCGCTCACCCGCCAGGCCGAGGCGGCCGGCTTTGCCCACGGCTGGCTCTTCGACTCGCACGTGCTGTGGCGGGAGCCGTACGTCCTCCTGACGCTGATGGCGCAGGCCACCACGACGCTCCGCCTGGGAACGTGCGTCACGAACCCGGCCACCCGTGAGCCGTCGGTCACCGCCTCCGCGCTGGCGGTGCTCCAGGAGCTCTCAGGGGGCAGGTTCGACCTTGGGATCGGGCGCGGTGATTCCGCGCGACGGGTCCTGGGCAAGGCACCCACGAGCATGGCGGCGCTCGAGGAGGCCGTCCACGTGATCCGGGCGCTCGCCGAAGGGCGCACGATCGAGTACGAGGGCGCGTCGCTGGAGCTGCCGTGGGCGGGCTCGCACCGGCTGCCGGTCTGGATCGCCGGCTACGGGCCGGTCGCGCTCAAGCTGACCGGCCGGATCGCTGACGGGGCGATGCTCCAGATCGCCGACCCCGACCTGATCCGCTGGTTCGTCGCCCAGGTTCGCGCCTCCGCCATCGAGGCCGGACGGGATCCCGCGGCGGTCCGGATCATGGCCGCCGCCCCGGCCCACGTCGGCGACCCTGCCGACGGCCGCGATCGGATCCGGTGGTTCCCGGCGCTTGTGGGGAACCATGTCGTGGACCTTGTGAACAAGTACCAGGGGGACCTGCCGGAGGGGCTGACCCGCTTTGTCCGGGGGCGGCAGGGCTACGACTACCTCCACCATGCGGAGGTCGGCTCGTCGAACGCCGACTTCGTGACGGACGACATCGTCGACCGCTTTGGGATCGTGGGCGACGTGGACGCCCACCTGGCCAAGCTTCGCGTCCTGGCGGAGGCCGGCGTGGACCAGTTCAACCTGTACCTGATGAACGGCAACGAAGAGGAGCAGCTGGAGATCTACGGTCGCGAGATCATTCCGGCCCTCCGCGACGTGCAGGCCGCGAATACCTGAGGAGAGCTCGATGCGCACGTTGATCACGAACGGCCTCGTCGTCACGGCCGGCGGCTCGTACCCGGCCGACGTGCTCGTCGACGGCGAGACAATCGCCCTGCTCGGGGCCGATCTCGCGGGCGCCGGAGTCACGGCCGACGCAACGATCGACGCGACCGGGAAGTACGTCGTCCCGGGCGGCATCGACGTCCACACGCACATGGAGCTGCCGTTCGGCGGCACCTTCGCCAAGGATACCTTCGAGACCGGCAGCAAGGCCGCCGCCCACGGCGGGACGACCACGATCGTCGACTTCGCCGTCCAGTCGAAGGGGATGGCCCTCCGCGAGGGCCTCGACGTCTGGATGGCCAAGGCCGAGGGAAACGCTGTCCTCGACTACGGTTTCCACATGATCATGTCGGACGTGAACGACGCGACGCTGGCCGAGATGGACCAGCTCGTCGCGGAGGGCGTCCCGGAGTTCAAGCTCTTCACCGCGTACCCCGGAGTCCTCTACAGCCCGGACGACCACATCTTCCGGGCCATGCAGCGTACCCGGAGGAACGGCGGGCTGATCATGATGCACGCCGAGAACGGCCCGGTGATCGATGTCATCGCCGCGGACCTGGTCGCAGCCGGTACGACCGACCCGATCGGCCACGGCCTGGCCCGCTACCCGATCCTCGAGGGCGAGGCCACGAACCGCGTCATCCGGCTGGCCGAGGCGGCCGGCGTCCCCGTCTACATCGTCCACCTCTCGTCCCGCGACGCGCTGGAGGCGGTGGCGGCCGCGCGCGACCGCGGCGCGCTGGCCTTCGCCGAGACCTGCCCGCAGTACCTCTTCCTCTCGCTCGAAGACATGGGCAACGGGTTCGAGGGCGCGAAGTACGTCTGTAGCCCGCCACTCCGCCCCAGGGACCACCAGGAGGACCTCTGGCGGGGGCTCCGCACGGACATCCTGCAGCTCGTCGCCACCGACCACTGCCCCTTCGACTTCCACGGTCAGAAAGAGCTGGGCCGGGGCGACTTCCGCAAGATCCCGAATGGCCTGCCGAGCGTCGAGGACCGGGTTGACCTGCTCCACGATGGCGGCGTCGTGGGCGGGCGGATCTCGCGCGAGCGCTGGGTCGAGATCATGGCAACGGCGCCGGCCAGGATGTTCGGGATGTACCCGAAGAAAGGCGCGATCGCCGTTGGCTCTGACGCCGACCTCCTGGTCTACGACCCGAACCGGAAGCGCACGATCAGCGCGGCGACCCACCACATGGACGTCGACTACTCGATCTTCGAGGGGTTTGAGATCCAGGGCGCCTCGGACGTGGTCATGAGCCGGGGAACGATCCTGGTCCGCGACGGCGCATGGGTCGGGCCCGCCGGCCACGGGCGGTTCCTGCGCCGCGACGTCACGGACCACGCCCGGATCAGCTGAGCCGCGCGTACCGCGTGGACGGGGCCGGCCGACGGGGCGGGCCGACGGACCGCGCGACCATCCTCATCCTGCGGTCGCGGTCGCGGCGGCCGCCTCGACCGATCCGGCCGGCCGGACCAGGAGTGCCACGCCCGCGAGCGTGAGCACGAAGCCCGCGAGATCCAGCGCGCTCACGGGTTCGCCAAGGAGGAGCGCGCCCGATGCGAGGCCGACGACCGGCACGGCGAGGAGCGCCGTGCCGGCGACGAGCGGCCCCAGGACAATCGTGAGCGACTGGTTCGCCCAGACGGCGAAGCCGGTCGCCAGCGGCCCACTGAACAGGAGCACGGCGACCGTCATCGGTTCCCACGTGATCGACCGTCCGTTCTCGAGGAGCAGGGTGAGGACGACCAGCGGCACGATGGCCACGAGGAGCTGCCACGGCAGGAGCGTCAGGGGCGTGCCGGCCCACCGATGGTGCTTCACGTGGATCGTCGTCAGCGCCCAGAAGGCGGCGCTCACGAGGAGCGCGGCGCTCCCGGCCAGCTGCCCGCCCGAGCCCCAGTCGATCGCGGCCGGGTTCAGCAGCAGGGCGATGCCGGCGATGCCAACCGCGAGGGCGAGTACCTCGCGGCGCGCGAGGCGGACGCGCAGGACGGCCGCCATGATCAGGGCGACCCACAGCGGCATCGTGAACTGAAGGACCGACGAGCGACCGGCCGGCACGACCTCGAGGGCGAGGTTCATGAGCGCGACGCTGGTTGCGACCTGGCCCAGGCCCACGGAAGCCACGACGGACAGGTCGGAGCGCGCCGGCAGCCGCAGCTCGCCGCGGACCGCCAGCAGCACGACGAGCGTGGCCAGGCCGCCGGCCACCCGCAGCGTGGCGTAGGTGAATGGCGGCATGTCGCGCAGGCCAACCTTGACCACGACCCAGTGGACGCCCCAGACAAGCGCCAGCAGGACCATGAGAACGGCGGCGCCCCGACGATCGGGCTCCCCGCGTACCCGGCTCACGTGGCCGGGAGCGCGCCCACGTGCGCGCGTCGCTGGACGAGCCACGCCGCGGCGACCAAACTGAAGGCCAGGGCCGCGACCGCCAGGCAGATCAGCTGCTCCGCGCCGAGTGGGCCCCAGACCGGGGCATCCCGCCACGTCGTGGCCACGAACCCGCGCCCGAACGCCCAGGCCGCAAGGCCGACGCCGAACAGCCGCCCATCCGCGCGGCGGAGGCTCGACCGCCAGCCGAGCAAGCCGACCAGCACGAGCACGCCGGTTGCCATCGCGGCCTCCAGCATCTGGGCGGGAATCGCGGGAAGCTCGGCCCCTGGGCTCCCCCACGGCCCGCGCCCGGCATACGCGGTCGCGAACCCGCCGCCGTCGACCACGAGCGCGCCCTGTCCGCCGCCGCCCAGGACCTCCGCCGCCTTGCCAAGGGCGAGCACCAGCAGCAGCGGCCGGATCGCGACGTGGAGCCACCGCCCGACCGGCGCATCGAGCAGCGCGGCGACGTAGATCCCCGTGAGTGTCCCCCCGACCACCGCACCGGTCAGCTCCAGGCTGCCCCCCGCGGGATCGAGCAGCAGCCGCCAGTCGCGCGCGTACCAGTCTGCGTGGAGGAGGCCATAGCCCAGCCGGCCGAAGATCACCGCGCCGGGGAGCACCCCCAGGACGATGAACAGGAGATCGTCCCGGCGCAGATGCCAGGCGCCGTCGGAGCCGTCGCCGTCGTCCGGGCGCTCCCCGATCCAGGTCTCGAACGCCGGTGTCCGCCCCGCGATCAGCGCGCACCACGCAAGGCCGGCAAGCACGGCCACGGCGATCCCCAGCGTCTGCCAGCGAACAGCAAGATCTCCGACCTGGAGGGAGGCATCGAAGCCGAGGACGAGGACGGCGGACGCCGCCCCCGTCATGCCAGCCCCTCCAGCTGACCGGCGACGAGACGGCCGCCCACGATGGTCGCCACCACCGCGATGCCGTCCTCGCCGCGTGCCCAGGCGGCCGTTGGAACCGCCGTGGGATCGCGGGACAGGATCACGAGGTCGCTGCGACGTCCCACCTCCAGGCGCCCGGCTTCGTCGTCGCCGAGAGTCGCGGCGCCCGCGGCGGTCCAGGCTTGGAGCGCCTCCGCGACCGAGAGCACGGGATCGTGGCGCAGCGCCGCGCGCACGCCGTCGAGCGGAGCCCCGGGGACCACCGGACGATCGCTCGAGAAGGGCATCGGGATCCCGGCCGCCAGGAGGGCCGCGAACGGCAGGAGGCGCGCGGCGCGCTCCTCCCCGAGACGGGCGCGGTAAGTGGGCCCGGCCCAGGCGAGGAACTCCGGCTGGACGACCGCGGTCGCCCCCGACGCGGCGAGCCGCGCGACCAGATCCTCGTCGAGGAGCATGGCGTGCTCCAGCCGATGGGGGCGCGGCGACTCCGGCGCGGCCGCGTAGGCATCCAGGACGGCGGCCACGGCCGCGTCGCCGATCGCGTGCGTCGCGATCCCCCACCCCGCCGTGACGGCCCGGCGGACGCGCTCCGCGAGCACGTCTGGATCGTGGACGGGCATGCCCGCGTGCGGCGCGTCGTCGTACGGCGCACCCAGCCAGGCCGTGTGCGTCGTGAGCGCGCCGTCGGCCTTCAGCTTGACGTGGGAGAGGCGGACCCGGTTGCGGACGTCGTCGGGGAGGAGCGCGGCCAGGTCGGCGGGACTCGGGACGGAATCCCCGGGGGCGGGCGCGATCCGAACGAGGCCGGGAAGGAGCGCGACGGCGAGGGGCATCGCCCCCGACCCGAGCGCGTCGCCCCAGGCCGCCATCTCGACGGCGACGCCGGCCGTGGATCCCACGTCGGCGTCGGCGACGCTCGTGACGCCGTCCGCGGCCAGGCGGGCGGCGGCCCGGGCCAACGCTGCACGTCCCTCCGCGGGGGTCGGGGCCGGCATCGCCGCCGCGATCCGGTCCCATGCGTCGGGGCCACGGAGGATGCCGGTCGGCTCGCCGGCTTCGTCGCGCTCGATCGCCATCCTCCCGCGGATGTCCGGGGAGGCGCGGTCGAGCCCCGCCAGGGCGAGGGCCAGGCTGTTCGCCGTGACGGCATGCCCCGAGACGTGGGCCAGGAGGACCGGTCGGTCGGGAACGGCCCGGTCCAGGTCGTCGCGGGTCGGGTCGTCGGGACGGTCCCAGCCGGTCGGGTCGTAGCGGGCGACGAGCCAGACGTCGGGCTCGAGGCGCTCTGCGGCGCCGGGCACTGCGCGGATGGCGGCGCGGCGCTCGCGGCCGGCGAGGAGCCTCATCCCCGCGACGAGGCCCTCCCAGTACGGGTGGGCGTGCGGCTCCACGAACCCGGGCAGGACGGCCCGCCCCCGGAGGTCGATGACCATCGAGTCGGGCCCGGCCAGGGCCAGGATCTCGGCGTCGTCTCCGACGGCCAGGATCCGGTCGTGGGCGTAGCAGAGCGCCGTGACGCGGCGACCAGCGGCGTCGGGCACGCCGGAGGTGGCGGCGCGAGAGGCGGCGTCACTCGGGAGGGCCCCGTCGAGGGTCAGGACGATGCCGCCATGGAGGATCGTGTAGTGGTGGGTCATCG
>JANXWH010000020.1 GCA_025351245.1 Chloroflexota bacterium
ACGCCGCCTCTAGCAACAACCCAATGGCGCTGGACTGCGTCGCGATCGTGACATTCCAGACCACGTTCCGACCGATCACCCCAATCGTGTCGAACATCGTGTTCGCTAGCGGCGTGACCCTGTCGGCGAAGTCGATCCTGGCCGTCGAATACGTCTGCCCGAACGTCGATGTCCCAGTCGCGACGAATTGCGCGAAGCAGCCATGAATTCCACATCGATCCACCCGTTCGCCAATCCAGAGAGGCCCTTGATGGAACGAGTCCGTTCGCAGATGTTGCGTAGCCGCCGGCCAGATGAGCGGGGCCAGATCATCGTCATCGCGGCGTTGGCAATGATCGCCATGATCGCGTTCGGCGCGTTGGTGCTCGAAGGTGGCAACGCGTACGCGCAGCAGCGTGTTGTCCAGAACGGCGCCGACGCGACTGCCGATGCCGGAGCCGTCCGGCTCGGGCAGAGGCTCGCCGGCGTTGCCACGACGGACTTGCAGGTGTTCACGGTTATGAATACGTCTGCCACCGCCAACCGCATCGATTCGTTTACGGCCCGATATACGAATGTGAAGGGTCAGTACATCAATATCTCCGGGACCGTCATTGCGGATCAGGCGAACCCGGCGAACCCGGCGGATCCGGCGGCGCTCGTGGGTGGCGGGACCATCCCGCCGAACACGCAGGGGGTCGCGGTAGGCGGGACTCGCAACTTCCCAACTTATCTCGGTCGCGCCATCGGGTTCAACTCGTTCGACGCCTCCGCGGATGCGACCGCCATCACTGGGCGTCTGGTCGGTGGGCGATTCCTCCCGATCGTGTTGCCCGTGAGCATCGTTGATTGCGAGACGAACGGGAACCTCGGCACCGTTCCGGAAAACGCCTGGGTCCTGGCCCAGAAGCCTGTCCCTCCTGCCACGTACCCGACCGGGATCGAGTACATCGTCCCGCTCTGCAAGACGGGCGGAGGGTCGTTCCAGATCCTCGATCTCGATCCTACCCTGAGCTGTGCCCAGGAGGTCGCGAACCCCCCGCTGATCTCGTGGCCAACCCTTCCGGTTACGGTACCCTCCGACAACGGCAACAACTGCGCGAAGCCGATCTCGGACTACGTGAATGCCAACTTGCGCTACAAGACGGTCCTCATCCCGATCTGCGACAATTCGCCCGCGGGCGACACGTGTGGGACCCAGGGCGGTAGCCACGCCACATACCGTATTACGCGGATCGCGGCCTTCTTCATCGATTACATGGACGACTCGAACAACAAGAACAACTCAAACTGCCAGAACCATGTCAATGCGACCACGGCGCAACCGATGGTCACGATCGCCGGCAACGGCAGCAGCAGCTGCATCGCCGGCTGGTTCGTCCGCTACTTCAAGTCCGGTCCGGTGGGCGCGGGATCGGTCGGCAACTCGGATGCGATCGGCGTCCAGCTCATCAAGTAGCGGATCGATCGGATCTCGGATGGACGAGAGAGCCGCGGCGAAGGTCGCGGCTCTCTTCATGCGCGAGGCGTCGCGCGGTCGGGATCGTAGGCGTCTCGGCGTCGGGATGGCCAGGCTGGGATCTGGCTCCGAAGTGCTCCGATGCGCTTGAGGTCCAGGTCCGCCCGGATGATGGCGACGATGCCAGGCGCCTGGGCGATGAACGTTCCGCATTCGATCGATGACGATCGAGCGGCCATACGCGGCCGGCCCGGAGGGGAGCCGATTAAGCCGAACTTCCAGCGCCGTTTCGGGCTGATCCGGCCTCTTCCACGTTCAGATCGCACCCAGATCGTGCGTTTTGATCCTGCAGAAGGTAGGCAGTATCAGGATTGACATGTGGCTCCGGATGTGCATACTTGTTGCATGGTGAAGGCGAAGACACCGGCCATGCACGTAGTCAGGATCGTGAGCCGCCAGAAGGGCCGCGAGTACGTCTCAGTCCTGCTCCGCAACTCGTATCGCGAGGATGGCAAGGTCAAGAAGCAGACGCTCGCCAACCTGTCCCACCTGCCCGAGCCGCTCATCGAGCTCATCCGGGGCTGGCTGCGGGGCGAGCGCTTCCTTACTGCGGGCGAGGCGATCTCGATCCGCCGGAGCCTGCCCCACGGCCACGTCGCCGCGGTCCTGGGGTTGGCGCGCTCCTTGGGGCTCCCGGCGCTCCTCGACCGGGCGCCATCGCGGAGCCGCGATCTCGCGCTGGGCATGGTCACCGCCCGGATCCTCGCCCCCTGCTCCAAGCTCGCCACCGCCCGCACGTTCGGGCAGACCACGTTGGGGTCGCTCCTGGGCGTCGCTGACGCGACGGAGGACGAGCTGTACCGGGCGCTGGACTGGCTGCTCGCCCGCCAGGCGCGGGTCGAGCGGACCTTGGCGCGGCGGCACCTCGCTGCGGGCAGCCTCGTCCTCTATGACCTCACGAGCACGTACGTCGAGGGGAGCCACTGCCCGCTCGCCCGCCACGGCCACAGTCGCGACCATCGACCCGACCGGGCGCAGATCGAGTTCGGCCTGCTCACCGATGCGCGGGGCTGCCCCGTGGCGGTCGAGGCGTTCCCCGGCAACACCGCCGATCCGGCGACCGTCGAGGCCCAGGTCGAGAAGCTGCGGTCCCGGTTCGGCCTCACCGACATCGTCCTCGTCGGCGACCGGGGGATGCTCACCTCCGCCCGGATCGATCGGCTCCGTGAGGCGGGCGGGATTGGCTGGGTGAGCTGCCTGCGGGCCCCCGCGATCCGGGGCCTCGTCGAGTCCGGCGACCTCCAGCTCGGGTTGTTCGACGAGCGGGACCTCGCCGAGATCACGAGCCCGGAGTTCCCGGGCGAGCGCCTCGTCGTGTGTCGCAACCCGGCCCTCGCCGCGGAGCGGGCCCGCAAGCGCGAGGCGCTCCTCGGCGCGACCGAAACCGCGCTCGGAACGGTCGCCGCGATGGTCGGCCGGGGCCGCCTGCGGAGCGCCGCCGCGATCGGCCTGCGGGCAGGACGGGTCGTGAACGCGAAGAAGATGGCCAAGCACTTCGAGCTCGACATCGCCGATGGCGCCTTCGCCTATCGGCGGCGCAGCGAGGCGATCGCGCAGGAGGCCGCCCTCGACGGGCTCTATGTGATCCGCACGAGCGTCGGGCCAGAGCGGCTCGACAGTGCCGCCGTCGTCGAGACGTACAAGCGCCTCAGCGCGGTCGAGCGCGACTTCCGGGCGCTCAAGGGCGAGGATCTCCTGGTGCGCCCGATCTTCCACTGGCGCGAGGATCGGGTCCGGGCGCACCTCTTCGTGTGCTTCCTCGCCGCCTACGTGCGCTGGCACCTCGAGGCCGCCTGGGCACCCTTGCTCTTCCGGGACGAGACGCCCCCGGCTCGCACCGATCCGGTCGCCCCGCCGGAGCGCTCACCCTCGGCCATCGCCAAGGAGCGCGAGCACCGCACGCCCGAGGGCTTCCCGGTCCACAGCTTCGCGACCCTTCTGGCCGAGCTCGCCACCCTGACCCGCAACCGGGTCGTGCCGGCCGGAACCGACGAGCGGGCCGCCTTCGAGGTCCTCGCCGAGCCGACCCCGCTCCAGGCCCGGGCCTTCGAGCTCATCGGGGTCGCTCCCGCGAGCGTGTAGTCAGAGCGCCGCAGCCTCGCAAGCCCGATTCACGTTCAGATCTGCCCGTTCAGGGCTGGAAGTTCGGGCTAGACCACGACCGCGGTGCGGTTGGGCTGCCCCTCGGGCGTCACGACCTCGACCACCGTGCCCTCGGGCAGGGTCGGGTTGGCAACGGGCGTCGTCTTGGACATCGTCACCCCCGTGAGCAGCAGCGACACGACGGCGAGGAAGCTGCCCACGAGCATGAGCGTCGCGTCCTGCTGCTCCTGGGTGATCGCCACGCCGAACGAGATGGCGAAGATCAGGATCGCG
>JANXWH010000034.1 GCA_025351245.1 Chloroflexota bacterium
TCGCGTTTCGCTACCCGCACGAGCTGTCGGGTGGGCAGCGCCAGCGGGTCGTGATCGCCGGGGCGCTCGTGCTCGGGCCGGAGCTCGTCGTCGCCGACGAGCCGGTCAGCATGCTCGACGTCTCGATCCGGACAGAGATCCTGAAGGTCATGCTGGATCTCCGGGCGAAGCACGGGCTGACCTACCTGTTCATCACCCACGACCTGTCCGTCGCCTGGATCATCGCCGACCGGATCGCCGTCATGTACCTGGGCCGCATCCTGGAGATCGGGTCGGCGGAGGACGTGATCCGCCGGCCGGGCAACCCCTACACGCAGGCCCTCGTCTCGGTGATGCCCAGCCCGAAGCCGCCGGAGATCGGCCACCGGGCAAAGCGCCAGATCCTGGCCGGCGAGACGCCCAGCGCGGCCGCGATCCCGACCGGCTGCCGGTTTCATCCGCGCTGCCCCTGGGCGGCCCGCGCCGGGATCCTGGGCCGGTGCCGCACCGCGGAGCCGCCGCTCTTCGACATGGGCAACGGCCACGCCGCCGCCTGCTGGCTTGCCGAAGGGGGGCGCCCGTTGCCGGTCCTCGACGCGGCACCCGCAGCCGGGACGGAGACCGTCGGCGTGACGGGCGGGGCCGGCCCGACCGGCAGCCGGGGTTGAATCGCTAGCGCGTTCCCCAGGTGTAGACCTGCTTGAGCATCCGCAGGTAGACGAATGTCTCCGTCTCCCGGACGCCGACCACGCGGCGAAGCTTGTCTGCCAGGAAGTGGAGGAGCGCCTCGTTGTCCTCGCAGACCACTTCGACCAGCAGGTCGTACGACCCGGCCGTGACGACCAGGTAGTCGACCTCGGGAAAGGCGTTGATGACCTCGGCCGCCTCCAGGAGCTGGGACGCTTCGCAGCGCACCCCGATCATCGCCTGCTGATGGAAGCCGAGCTTGAGCGGGTCGGTGACGCCGACGATCTGGAGGATGCCGCGTGCGATGAGGCGATTGGTGCGCGCACGCACCGTTGCTTCCGAGACGCGGAGGGCCGTCGCGATCTGCGTGAAGGGGCGGCGCCCGTCCTGCTGGAGATGCTCGATGATCCGCTTGTCGAGCTCTGAGATCTCGCTCGAGGGGCTCCGCACCTCACCGGAGCGCACCCGCAGCTGGGCCTGCTGCGACATCGGTGGGCATCCTCCGGGGGCTTGGGCGCGCGCCGCCCGTTCGCGACGGACGCTACCAGACCGCCGGCCGACGTCGCAATGATCCGAGTCGCGATTCCCGCGGGCTGAGACGGTCCGCCGTGCGCCGAATCCGTGCGATCCGGATCGCGGCACCGTCGATCGGAGCACGTCACCGGCGGCTAGAATGCCGAGCAGGGCGAGAGGTCCTCCCGTGCCCCGAGGACGAACGCCCACACCGAGGAGCAGCGTGTCCAACGTCGGCCTTGTGCTGGGCCTGATCGCGGTCGGCGTCGTGGACGGCGTGCTCCTCGCCGCCCTCGCGGCGCAGCTCCTCCGGCGACCGTTTCGGGGCGCCTCTCGGCCCGGCCCGGCGGTCGCGTCGCCCGCTCCGAGCGACGATCGGACGCTGACCGCGCTCGACGGCGACGCGGGCGTGGCCGACGGCGTCCCGATCGCCGCGTACGACCGCGTGGTCCGGATCGCCGGCTGGGCCTGGATCCTCTCCACGGGGATCCTCGTGTCCGCGAGCGGCCTGTGGACCGATCGGCAGGGCGCGATCCTCGCGATCCTCGGAATCGCCGGGCTCTTCGTCCTCGTCGCCCACGATCTCCTGCCCGCTGGCGTGCTCGGCCGGACGAAGTACCTCGTCGAGGGATGCGTTTCGATCGTCTTCGTGACGCTCATCGTCCTGCTCACGGGCGGCGCCCCGAGCCCGTTCTTCTTTGCCTTCGCTCTCATCGTCGTTGGTGCGGCCCTGGTCGTGCCGCCCGTGGCGACCGTCGCTCTTGCCGTGCTCGCCGCCGCGAGCTATGTCATCGCCATTGCCGTCGACCTCGCTCCCGGCGGCCTTGATGTCCCTGGGATGGCTGTCGTCGGCGTCAACCTCGTGTCGCTCATCCTGCTCGCCTACGTCGCGATGGTCGTCGCCCGGGAGCAGCGCCGTACCCGCCAGGTGGCCGTCCGGCTCTCGACGACCGACGCGCTCACCGGCCTTGCGAACCGGGCGTATCTCCTCGCCGCCGTCGAACGCGAGATCGAGCGCGGGACGCGCTACGGCCGCGGCTTCTGCCTCCTGATGGCCGATCTCGACGACCTCAAGTCGGTCAATGACTCGCACGGGCATCACACTGGCGACCGCGTGCTTGCCGGTGTGGCCGACGTCATCCGGGACGGCGTTCGGCGGATCGACACGCCGGCGCGCCTCGGGGGCGACGAGTACGTGGTGCTCCTCCCGGAGACGGACCCGACGGGCGCGTTCGTCGTGGCCGAGAAGATTCGCCAGGGTGTCGCGGCCATGCGCACGCTCGTGCGGGACGGGCCGGTCACGGTCAGCGTCTCCATCGGGCTGGTCGCCTGGCCGGACGACGGCGCGACGCTCGACCAGCTGATGAATGCGGTCGACGAGGCGATGTACGCATCGAAGCGGCGCGGCAAGAACCGGATCGTCGGTCCGTACGTCCGGGCGGGCGAAATGACGCCGGTCATCCGGTCCGCGTGGCCCGTTGCCGAGCGCCGGGCCCCCACCTCGATCCGCGAGCGGGTGGGCCGCGCGGTCTGACGGCGGCACCCGCAGGCTGGCAACACGGGCTGCGGCCGGCGCCGGTGTACGATCCGGCGATGGACGACGGGTTCACGACGCGCGCGATCCGGGCAGCCACGCGCGTCCCGCGGGTGGATCAGCCCCCGTCGTCCGTCCCCATCTACCAGGCCGCCACGTTCGCGAGCGCCGACGCCGAGGAGCTGGGCGACGTGACCACCGGCCGGCAGCCGGGGTACGTCTACGCGCGGCTGGGCAACCCGACCGTCGACGCGCTGGCAGATGCCTTCGCGGCGCTCCACGCGGCGGACGCCGGGTTCGCGGCTGCCACCGGGATGGCCGCCATCCACCTCGCGGTGACGTCCCAGGTGGCCGCGGGGGACCGGATCGTCGCGACCCGGGCGCTCTACGGCACGACGCGCAGTCTCTTCTCGACCGTCCTGGCTCGCGCCGGGGTTGCGACGACGTTCGTGGACGTCACGGATCTCGTCGCCGTGGAGGCTGCGCTCACCGCGGCGCCGGCCCGGATCCTCTATCTCGAGACCATCTCGAACCCAACACTCGTCGTCCCGGATCTCGCGGCACTGGCCAGCCTCGCGCACCGGCACGGCGCCACGGTCGTCGTGGACAATACGTTCGCCTCGCCGTACCTGTGCCGGCCGCTCGCGCTCGGCGCCGATCTCGTGGTGGAGTCCGCCACGAAATACCTCTCCGGGCACTCGGACGTGCTGGCCGGCGCGGTTGCCGGGAGTCGGCCGCTGATCGACGCTATCCGGGCGCTCCACGTGGACACGGGCGGCACGCTGGCGCCGTTCAGCGCGTTCCTGGTCCTGCGGGGCATTCCCACGCTCGCCCTCCGGATGGAGCGCCACGCGGCCACCGCGGCCGTGCTTGCGGAGCTGCTGGAAGGCGCGCCGGGAGTGGAACAGGTCTGGTATCCGGCGCGCCCGTCGCATCCCCAGCACGCGGTGGCGGCGAGGCAACTCGCCGGGGGCGGGGGGATGCTCGCCTTCGAGCTGGCGGGTGGCGCGGCGGCCGGCCGCACGTTCATCGACGCGCTGCGGATCCCGGAGCGGACGGCGTCGCTTGGCAGCATCCACACGATCGTGGTCCACCCACCCTCGACCACGCACCGGCAGTTGACGCCGGCCCAGCTGGCCGACGCGGGGATCGCCCCGGGGCTCCTGCGTGTCTCGGTGGGACTGGAAGACGCCGCGGACCTGGTCGCGGATGTCCAGGGCGCCCTTGCCGCCGCCCGCGCCGCAGTCGGCGCGACCCCCGCGACCCCCGCGATCCCCTGACCCGTGGCGACCTCGCGCGCCCTGCCGGACCACGCCCCGGCCATCATCGCGCGCCGGCCGGCGAACCCGCTCGCGCGCGCCGGGCGCCGCGTCTATCGGCTCCTCACCTCCGTCCGGTTCGCCGTCCTCCAGATCGTGGCGATTGCGCTGGCCGGGGTCGTCGGGATCATCCTGCCCCAGCTCCCGTCGATTGCCTTCCGCAGCGCGGCGGACTATCTAGAGCAGATGGACAAGGTCCGGGCACGCCTCGAGCCGTCGCTCGGGACCGGCGTCGTGGGGTTCCTCGAGCGCCTCCAGCTCTTCCGCGTCTTCAGTGCGTGGTGGTTCACGCTCCTGTTGGCCCTGCTCGTCGTCTCGATCGTCGTGTGCACGCTGGACCGCACGCCGCGCCTGTGGCGCCAGTCTTCCCACATCCGAATCCGCCAGCCAGACGCCTTCTACGACCCGAGCCTGCCCGACCGCGCCGTGATCGCGCAAGGCCTCGCGGCCGACGACGTGCGGGCGGCCCTGCGGCGTGCCCGGTTCCGCGTCCGGGAATCCGAGGCCGCGGACGGGACGCGCTACCTCTACGGCGACCGGCACCAGTACGTGAAGATGGCGACGCTCATCTCCCACGCCGGCCTCGTCGGGTTCCTGCTGGCGGCCGCCGTGACCAGCCGGTTCGGGTTCGAATCGGGGATCCTGCTCCCCGTGGGGCAGGCCATTCCCATCGAGAGCATCGGGACGTCCGATCTCGTGAGCGTCAAGAATCTCGCCTTCCAGGCACCCCGGGACGACACCGGCCGCTTCACCGACTTCACGACCGACCTCGCCGTCTACCAGGGCGGGCGCGAGATCGCCCGGAAGACGATCCGGGTCAACGACCCGCTGAGCGCGGGTGGCTACACGTTCCACCAGAACTTCTTCGGTCCGGCGATCGACCTGACGGTCCGTGCGCGGGGCGGCGGTCTCCTCTGGTCCGGACCGGTCCCCCTGGACGCCTCTGCCGGGGGGCTCCCCACCGGACAGCTGGTCGTGCCCGGCCGCGACGTCGTCATCCAGCTGGTGATGGCGCAACCGGGCACCGCGACACCCCTCTTCGTGGTCGCCGTGCGGCCCACCGCCACGGACGCCGCCGGCAATCCCACCGCCTACCAGACCCTCTTCCAGGGGCTGGCCGGGCCGGGCGACTCGGCCGCGCCGGAGAGCGTCGACATCGACGTGAAGGTGGACGCCATCTCCGCCTACTCGGGGATCATCGCGCGGCGCGACCCGGGCGCACCCATCGTCTGGATCAGCTTCCTCCTCCTGATCCTGGGGTTGGCCATCACGTTCTACTTCCCGCGGCGGCGGGTCTGGTCGCGCGTCGCGCCGACCGGCGAGGTGCGCCTGGCGGCCCACGCGGACCGCTACGTGGACCTGCGACGGGAGTTCGGGGCGCTCCTCGCGGACCTCGTCGCGCGACGCCGGCCGGCCTGAGACCGGCGGACCATCGATCACCCATGGCGACCCTCGGCGAGCTGCGAGCAGGCCTGCTCCCCGCGGCCCGCGTTCTGACGGACCTGGGCGAGGCCACCCTGGCCGTCGAGCTTGGCTGGGTTCGAACGCTCCGCTCGCGCGTCCCGGCCCTGGATGCGCTGGAGCCGGGCGACATCGTGATCGCGCCGCTTGCGACACTCGGCGAGGTTGCGCCGGGCGCGGGCGACGCGGACTCGCTCGCGGAAGCCGTGGCGGCCGCCCGGGCCGCCGCGATCCTCGTTGTCGGCGCGGATGACCCCGTCGGGCCGCATCTCGCCGAGCTGGTCGCCGCCGCCGCTCGGCATGGCCTGCCGGTCCTCCAGGTCGCCGGCACGGACCCCGGGAGCGTGGAGCGGAGCGTGGTCGGCTGGCTGGTCAATCGTCGCGCGGAGCTCGATCACCAGGCCGCCACCCTGGAGCGTCGGCTGGAGCAGCTCGCCCTCGGCGGCGGCGACCTCGCCGTGCTCGTCGGGTCGTTCGGCTCGTTCCTTGGCCGCGCAGCGGTGCTCGAGGGACGCCGCGGGGACGCGCTGGCCATCCACGCGCCGTCCGAGCCGCCCGCGGCAGCCGCGGCCGCCAGTCGGTACCTGTCGTCCGGCGGGGGCGTTGCGCTGCGCGTGCCGCTGCCGCTCGCGCCGGTGGATCCGGCAACCCGCCCGGACCTGGCCCGCTATGGCGAGCCGCCGCTCCGCGGGGCGCTCGTCCTCCTCGGCGACGGGCCGGCGAGCGAGCTGGAACGGGTCGCCACCGAACGCGTGGCGGCGCTCCTCGCCCTCGAGCTGTCGCGGGCGGCGGCGGTGCAGCGTGCCCGCGAGACGGCCCGCCGCTCCGAGGCCCTGCCGGCCGACGGTCCGGCATGGGTCGTGCTCGTGGCACGCCAGGCCGGCCGTGAGGATGTCGAGAATGCCGAGCAGCGCGAGGCGCTCCGCGCGGAACTCCGGATGCTTGCGCCGCTCCGCCGCCTGACCCTTCGCGGGGACTCGGAGAGCCTCGAGTTCCGTCTCGTGGCCGTCGCCGATGCCGCGGACCCGCTGGGCCTGGAGATCTCGGGCCGCGTCGCCGCGCTGCTCAGGCGTCCGGTCGCGGTCTCGCGGCCGTTCGGCGACGCCGGGTCGCGCCCCGTCGCCGAGGCGGAGGCTCGAGCGTCGCTCGAAGCGGCCGAGCGATACGGGTCCGCGCCGCCGGTGGTCCGGGCGGATCGAGTGGCCGCCTACCGACTGCTCGGCAACCTGCCCAACCTGCCCGATGGACAGCGGCTGGCACGGGGGCTCCTGGAGCCGCTCCTCGGCGGCCGGCCGGCCCTCGTCGCGGAGCGTCTCGCCACCCTTCGGGCCGTCCTTGATCACCCCGGCCTCGCGGAGGCGGCAGGCGTGCTCGGCGTTCATCGGAACACGGTGGCCTACCGGGTGCGCCGGATCGAGTCGCTGGGCGGCTGGGACCTCCAGGACCCGGAGCTTCGACTCTCACTCGCGATCGCGGTTCGGATTGTGCAAGAAGCACAAAGCAGGACGAATTCCGCAACCTCCTGACGCGGCTGGGCGCTGCTATCCTCGGCATATCGCAGCAGGCGACGCCAGAGTTCGTGCAGGCGTCACAAGTCAGTGGGTTCGCCGGCGGACGCCGGTCCCGCCCGGAGGAGATTGCTTTGGCCGACGCCGGCGCGCTCGAAATCATCAAGAAGGCCCAGGCGGACGGGATCCGCTTCATCCAGCTCCAGTTCACCGACGTCCTGGGCATCGTCAAGGCGGTGACGATCCCGATCCACCAGCTCGAGAGCTCGGTGAAGCACGGGACCTGGTTCGACGGCTCG
>JANXWH010000061.1 GCA_025351245.1 Chloroflexota bacterium
GCCCGCCCCGTACTCCACGAGCGTGAACGGGTCCGGCCGTTCCAGCCGATCCCAGACCTCCTCCAGCTGCCGCGCCAGCGCGGCCCCGAAGATCGGGTGGAGCTCCGGCGCGGTGAGGAAGTCGCCGCCGCGGGTCGGTCGAGCCCGCGGCCCCGTGTAGTAGCCACCGGTCGGGTGGCCCAGCGCGAGCGACATGAAGCGCGCGAACGGCATGGGCCCGCCCGCGGCGATCTCCGCGCGGATCGCGTCCTCGGCCGGGCTGCTCACGCGATTCGCGTCGCGAGGAGGCGGATTCCCGGCCCGACCAGCGTGTGGCCGCCGGCGAGGACCGGGATCGGCGCGTCGCGGAGGCCCGTGATGAGCGTGCGGAGCCACGGGTCGGCGATCCGGTCCGGCAGCAGCAGGTCCGCGGCGAACCGATCCTCGGCAGGCGGCCAGGCGCCCTCGTCGGCTCCGAATCGATGCGCCATCAGGACGCGCGTGTCGACGACAGCGCCATCGCCCAGCTGGGCGAGGATGCCGCCCAGCGCCCCGGGTCCGTCGCGGTCCACGAGGAGGCCAAGCGCCGATCGCGACGGCCGGCGGGCCGTGACCGCGTCGTCGTTGCTGGCCGCGGCGGCGTCAGGGTCGGCAGCGCCACCACCGGCGTCGTCGCCAGGCCCGCGGTCGGCAACCCCGAGCGCCAGGGTGCTCGCCGCGCGCAGGCCGCGCTCCTCGACGAGCGCCCGGACACGGCAGGCCGCCCCACGCTCCAGGGCGCGCAGCGTCCCGGCCGAGGTCCTGCCCGCGAGGACGAGCTCAGCCCGCCGGTCGGCGAGGATCGCCCGCACGCGTCCCAGCCGTCCCACGACGGCTTCGATATCCAGCCCCGTCATGCGAAGGCAGGCGGCGTCGGCATCCCGTCCCGTCAGGAGCAGGTCGAGCGGCGAGTCGAGGTCGATTCCCAGCCGCCAGCGCAGGAGCCCGGAGACGGGCACCCCGGCGACCTCCGCCAACCAGCGAGGCAACGCGTTGTCCGCCGGCAGGTCCGGCAGGTCGCGCAGCTTGCGGAGCAGGGTCGCCCCGGAGAGGGCCACGATGTCCGCCGAGTAGGCGTTGTTGGCGAGCGCCGCCGGGACCAACCTGCCCGCCGCGGCCACGAACGCTCGCCGGTCACGGGCCGTCGCGAGCGGCAAGGAACCCGATCCCAGGACGACGAGACCGCCGGTCCCGCCGCCCAGCGCCTCCGTCGCGAGGTGGCGCAGTCGCGCCCCGAACGAGAGGCCGTCCGGCGGGCCGGCGACCACGCGGACGTCGGCTGCGCCGGCCGCCAGGAACCCGCGCCGGTGGCGCTGCGCAAGCTCGGCTCGCGCCCCGATGAGCGCCCGTTCCAGCGGCCCTGCCTGTGGCCCCGCTTCGGCGTGCAGAATGCGAACGGCGACGGGCGGCATGCCCGAACGGTACCCCGGGAGGCGGCAGGTTGGGACGGGTTCGGGCGTACGTCGGGCTGGGGGCGAACATCGGCGATGCCGACGACACCCTGGCGGCCGCGGTCCACACTCTCGCGGCGCTTCCCGGCGTCCGCCTCGCCGGCGTTTCGCGGCTCTACGCCACGGCGCCCGTCGGCGTCACCGACCAGGCCGAGTTTCGCAACGCCGTCGTGGCGCTCGACGTCCCGGGCGGTCGCGATCCCGACACCGGTGCGCTCGCCCTGCTCATTGCGCTCAAGGGGCTCGAGCGCGCGTTCGGGCGGCGCGAAGGGCCACGCTGGGGACCGCGCGCGCTCGACCTGGACCTTCTGGTCTTCGGGCGCCACGCCATCCGCGCCGAGCGGCCGCCCGAGGCCCGCAGCGACGACCCTGCCCGCGCCGCGGCGCAGTGGCTCACCGTCCCGCACGCGAGCGCCCGCGAGCGCCTCTTCGTGCTGGCGCCGCTGGCCGACCTGGCACCTGGCCTGCGACCACCCGGCTGGGACGAGACCGTGGTGACCGCGCGGGCCCGCCGGGTGTCGATCGAGGGCCCCGCGGCCGTTCGTCCGGTCGCCCGCTGGGATCGGGTCGCCGGGGCATGGGATCCGCAGGACCCAGGGGCGTTGGCCGGGGACGGGAGCCCGGTGGCCCGGGACGGCAGCCCGCCCTGGCATTAGCGGGCCGGCTGCTCGGTGCTCAGCCCTCGGCGGAGGTCGCTTGACAAGTCATGAGCTTGCTGTGACGCACCTTGGCAGGTGCCTATCCGTTATACGCGGGGGAGATCCACCATGAGGATACGTCGACAGGCAGCAAGCACGCGGGCTGCGGCGTCCGAGGTTTGGACAATGCCGACAGCCGGCTCTTGACCCGGATGTAGTCCCGGCGGAGAGTGGTCGGGGAGGAACTCGGATGCTCCAATTCGTTGCTGGTCGCGCTTGGGCGAGGATCGTCGCCGGAACGGTCATCGCCGGCTCGGTGTTCGGTGCGTGCAGCCCGTTTGGACAGGCTCCGTCAACGCACGGGCCGACCGCCGCTCCCGGAGGCATCTCGCGGGACGCCGCAATCACCAGAGCGCGCGAGGTGGCACCGGCGTCCAGTTCCGCGCCGACGGTCGTGTGGGCCTCCATCGAGAGCAGCCCGTTCGTGCCGCGAGGAAATGCCCTACCCGGACCGCTCGTCTGGATCGTGCGGCTACAAGGGGGACTGGCCGCGTTTCCGTGCCCGTCCGGGCTTCTGGATGTCCCGCCGTCGCCTTCGTCAAGCGCCTGTCTCGATGGGGACGGTGCTCTCGACGTGGTTCTCGACTACTTCTCTGGGACCCTCCTCGGCTGGACCCACTGACCCGCAGGCTGACACCGCCCGGTCGCCTTCATCGACCTGGGGCTTGACCGGAATCACGTCGGCGCTCCCGTAGTGGCCCCAAGCCGCACGGATCGCAGCCAGCGGCTTGCTCGCGTCCGCGGCTTCTTTCACTCGTTTCGCGCTATCGCGCACAC
>JANXWH010000083.1 GCA_025351245.1 Chloroflexota bacterium
TCCGGTCGAGGTCGCGCCGCGTAGTGCGCGACCAGCCGCCGGGTGACCGCCGGCGCCAGCGTCGCGTCGCCTCGCGCGACGGTGCGGACGGCGTGGACGATGTCCTCGGCCGGCGCATCCTTGAGCAGGAAGCCGCTGGCACCGGCGCGCAGCGCGTCGAAGTCGTACTCGTCGAGGTCGAACGTGGTGAGGATGAGGATGCGCGTCGCCGACTCGGCGGCGACGATCCGCCGGGTCGCCTCGAGACCATCGACGCGCGGCATGCGGACATCCAGGATCGCCACGGTCGGTCGCAGGCGCCTCACCAGGCTGACCGCCTCGGCACCATCGGACCCCTCGCCGACGATGCGCAGGTCGGGCTGACCCTCGAGGATCATCCGCAGCCCGGCGCGAGCCAGCGGCTGATCGTCCACGATGATGAGCTCGATGGTCATGAGGCTGCGACCGACAGAGGGAGGATGGCCTCGACCCGGAAGCCGCCGCCGGGCATCGGTCCGGCCTCCATCCGGCCGTCGTACATCTGCACTCGCTCGCGCATCCCGATCAGGCCGTGCCCAAGGCCGGATGCGTTCTGGGCGGAGTCGCGCACGGCGTCGGACGGTCCACCGTCGTCGCTCACTTCGATCCACAGGCGTTCGGGCTCATAGCCCAGCCGCACCAGGACACGCGCGGTTGGCGCGTGCTTGCGCACGTTCGTCAGCGCCTCCTGGATCAGCCGATAGGCTGCCAACTCCAGTCCAGCCGGCAGGTCCACCGGCGGACCCTCGACCTCCAGCTCGACCGCGAGGCCAGCGGCGCGAGCCTCATCGACCAGGACGGGCAGGCGCTCGAGGCGCGGCAGCGGCTGCCGATCCCCGTTCTCGTCCACGCGCAGGATGCCGACCAGGTGGCGCATCTCGGCCAGGGTCTGCCGACCCGTCTCTTCCACCTGCTGGAGCGCGATCCGGGCCCGATCCGGATCGGCGCCAAGAACGCTCCGTGCACCACCGGCCTGGAGGACGATGAGCCCCACGTTGTGGGCCACGACATCGTGCAGCTCACGGGCGATGCGCGCCCGCTCCTCGTGGACGGCTGCCTGGGCCGTCCCCTCCTGCTCGCGCTGGGCCCGGTCGGCCGCCAGGGCCAGCGCGATCGACCGATCTGTCTGGATGCGCAGCGCGACTCCGAAGACCAATGCGGCGCCGTAGGTCACGAGCACATAGACCCAATCCTCGAGGGTGACCAGCCTGCCGCCGATCCCCAGCTCGACGATCATCAGGAGACCCATGGCGGTGCCCGCCAGGAGGCCGCGCCCGTCGAGGTGGCGACCGACGGAGTAGACGAGCAGCAGCAGTGTCACTGCGCCCGCCAGGCTGTTGCCCGCGCCGTAGGCAAGAACGTACGGCAGCGAGACCACCACGCTGATGGTGATCGCCGCCAGGGGCGTCAAACGCCGGTAGGCGACGGGCAGCGTCGAAGCCACCTGGAACGCCGCGGCAACCGCGACCGGACCCGGGAAGGCCCCGGACGCTATCTCGACGAACCCGATGACCACGAGCGCGAGCGCCACCAGCCAGTCGAGGATCGACGGCGCGCGTCGCCCGGCAATCGTCCGTTCACGGGTCATCCAGCGGAGTCGCATCACGCGGCCACCATACAGGCCGCTGATCCGCCCGCCGTCATCCCTTCGTCGCGCCGCATCGCGACCTGCGATGGATGCTCCAGGGCCCTCCGGATGACGACGGCCCTCTGCCCCGCCCTCGATGCTGCAGGCCACGGTTGCGCCGATCCAATGGCGAGCCGACCCGCCGACCAAGGAGGTCCGTCCCATGCGCAGTCGCGTCGCCACCCTCACCACGATGACCGCCCTCGCGCTCGCGCTCAGCGCCTCGCCGGCCCTCGCCGGCACCCCTGTCGAGCACCTCCTGTCGATCCCTGCCAACACCATGCCCGGGTTCACCTGCGGCGCCGCGACTCTGCAGATCACGTCCGGGACGTATGACTACGTCACTCGGTCTTCGGAAACCACCTCGGGCAACTGGTCCATGACCGGGACCGTCACCTTGAACCAGGTCGTGGCTGTCGACCAGGTTGGCAACATGTACCGCGTGGTCGGGTCAGCGCACTTCGGGTTCACCTACAACGCCCAGACCGGCGTGGTGAACGGCAACGACGGCCATGACTTCAGCGAGGGCGTGACCACCTTCAAGTTCCACTTCCTGGGGCAGGATGGGGGCATCGCCGGAAGCCTCAACTTCATCGAGCATGGCAGTCCGAACGGGAGGTACGTCGAGCTCTCGCCCGGGAGTTGCACGTTCGACTGAGGCGCTGCCGGGCCCAGCACGCTTGAACGCGTTTCGCCGGCCGCCTGCGCGGCCCTCGCCAGTCTCACAACCGGCCCCGGCCCCCGGCTCGGTCCCGTCGTCGCGATCACGCGCAAGCGTCTTGCTTCGACGGGCCGGCGGGGGCCGCTCTGTGCCCGCCGCGCCGTCGTCGGCCGTCCCCTACAGGCTGGACCTGGACGAGCATCGCTCGCCCAGGTCCATGAGCGTCACCATCGGACGAGCACGACCGTGACGAGGATGGCCGCTCCGATGAGCCCGGCGCCTGCCGCAGTGAGCACGACGTTGGCTCCCTCGACCGCTCTCTTCTGACGGTCGGCCACACGGATGAGGCCGGCCGCCAGCAGGGCGGGGCCGGAGACGAGCCCCGAGAGCGGAGAGTAGACGGCGAGCGCGACCAGGGCCAGCACGACGACGAGGCTCAGGCCAACGGCCTTAGGTGAAGACCGGGTATGCGCGTCCATGCCCAGCTCGCTAGCCGCCAACGCTGCCGGTCCCGCGGCCATCTCCCCAAGCCGTCATGTCAAGCCACGGATAGCTGAACTGGACACAGCCGACGTTAGGCGTCACAGTGATCGATCGACCGCGCCTGAGTCTGGACCTCATTCGAGAACCTCCGGGACGCCTCACGCCGGGAGAGCGATCGCACACCACGTCCGGCGCCATCGATGCGCGATGAGTCTCAGGTTGGGGCCAGCCAGCGTGAGAGACAACGGTGGTATCGATGAAGTTCCTCATCGGATCAGGTGAAATGGATCGAGAATACGAACGGGCACCCGCATCTGAGGCCCGAATGTCGTCGGGGCCCACCGTGGACAACCCTGGGCCCATTGGGCGATCAGAATCGTTGACCGCGATTGACATGGGCACGCTGACCCCCGCCGAACGGCGCGTTCTCGCCTTGGCCGCCGATGGCCTGTCCGTTCGAGAGATTGCAGCAACGTCCGTGCTCACCGAAGCGACGATCCACAGCCACCTCTCGCACATCTACGCAAAGCTGGGCGTGCGGGGCCGCGTGGAGTTGCTGGCGAAGCTTGCGGCCGACTCCCCGCCTCACGGTCCGGAGCCCAAGGTGCAGCTCGCGCGAGCGGCGCTGCTCCAGGCGCTTGTCGCGTCGGGGCTCGGGGCCGTCGGCTCACTCGCGGCCGGGCTCGTCGTCCCCGCCAGTTCGACGGTCATTGGTCCGATCCTCCTCCTTGGCTCGTGGGCCGCCTGGAGGCGACTCTCGAGCCGACTTCGGTGGGCAATCGTCCCGATAGCCATCGCCGGAGTGCTCCTCTCGACGGAGGCGCTTGCACTGCTTCTCGTCGTTCGGGCCGCCTAGGCCTGCATCTCGCTACAACGTGGGCCGTCCCGCGGCCGATCGACGCACCGGGCTACCATTGACATCCCGTGACGACCTTCGCCCCGAACGATTTCACCCACCTCCACGTCCACTCGGAGTTCTCGCTTCTCGACGGGCTCGCCCGGATCGGCGACCTCGTGGACGAGGCGGAGCGGCTTGGCTTCGATTCCCTTGCCCTGACCGATCACGGCGCGCTCTACGGCTCGGTCGCCTTCTACCAGGCGGCCCGGGCGAAGGGGATCAAGCCCATCATCGGGGTGGAGACCTACGTCGCCCGCCGCTCGATGCGGGACAAGGAGGGGAAGGCCGACGCGCAGCCC
>JANXWH010000164.1 GCA_025351245.1 Chloroflexota bacterium
GTGAGCAGGAGCAGCCCGTCCGCACCGACCGCGCGGGCGAGCACGACCGCGGCGAGATCCTTGTCCACGACTGCCTCGCGGCCTTCGTAGCGCCCGTCCGGCAGCTCGACCACCGGAACGCCGCCGCCGCCGCCGGCCACGACGAGCGCGCCCGTCTCCACGAGCGAGCGGATCGCCTGGGCCTCCACGATCCGGAGGGGCGCCGGCGAGGCGACCACCCGGCGCCAGTGCTTTCCATCCGGCGCGATCGTCCAACCCTGGTCGGCGGCGTGGGATCGCGCGACGGACTCCGTGTACACCGGGCCGACCGGCTTGGTGGGCGCAGCAAACGCCGGATCGTCGGCTCGGACCACCGTCTGCGTGAGGATCACCGCGATCTCGCGCCGGATCCCGCGCGCGATGAACGCATCGCGGAGCGCCTGCGCCAGGAGATAGCCGATCTGGCCCTGGGACTCGGCGCCCAGGACATCGAGCGGCGGCGGGGGCACGACGGCCGACGCCATGTCCGCCTGGATGGCAAGGAATCCAACCTGCGGGCCGTTCCCGTGGGTCAGCACGATCTCGGCGCCGCTCCGCTCTGCGAGGTCGACGAGCGACCGAGCCGCGACCTCCAGGTTGTGACGCTGGACCTCGATCGATCCCGGCTCACCCCGGCGGATCATGGCGTTGCCGCCCAGGGCAACCGCGATCCTGGTCATCCCAGGCGCTCGCCGCGGTGGTCGCCGCTGATGAGCGCGTACAGGAGCGCCTGCTCCGTGTAGACGCGGTTCTCAGCCTGGTCCCAGACGCGGCTCTGCGTCCCGTCCATCACCGCGTCCGTGACCTCGTCGCCGCGGTGGGCCGGCAGGCAGTGGAGGAAGATCGCGCGGGGTCCTGCGCTTGCCATCATCGCCTCATCGACGGTGTACCCGGCAAAGATTCGCCGGCGCTCTTCGCGTTCGGCCTCCTTGCCCATCGACGCCCAGACGTCCGTGTAGACGGCATCGGCACCGCGGACGGCATCGGCCGGATCCGTGACGAGCTCGATCCCGCCGCCATTCGCCTCACCATGGGTTCGACCGGCGGCCACGATCGCCGGGTCCGGCCGGTAGCCCTCAGGCGTCGCGATCAGCAGGGTGAACCCGAGGTATCCGGCCGCCTGGATCAGCGAGTGGGCCACGTTGTTGCCGTCCCCCACGAAGGCCACGCGCCGGCCCCGAAGGTCGCCGAGGGCCTCCTCGAGCGTCATCGCGTCGGCCAGCGCCTGGCACGGGTGATGCTCGTCGGTCAGGGCATTGATGATCGGGATGCTGGAGTTGGCCGCCAGCTCCTCCACCCGGGCCTGGGCGAAGGTCCGAATCGTGAGGGCGGAAAGGTAGCGCGACAGGACTCGCGCGGTGTCGGCGACCGTCTCGCCGTGGCCCAGCTGGAGCTCGTCGGGCCGGAGGACGATCGGGAGCATCCCGAGCGCCCAGGCAGCGTCCTCCAGGCTGACCCGGGTCCGGGTCGACGGCTTGTCGAAGATCATCCCGACTCGCCCGCCGGCGAGCGCGTCCCGGTGCCGGCCGGGCTCACGCTTGAACCGGTGCGAGAGGTCAAGGATCTCCCGGACGCCCTCGCGACCGAGGGAATCGAGGGTCAGGAAGTGCTCCGCCATCGGGCCTGCCTCCGGTCAGCGAGCGCCGGCCGCCGCGGCCGCGCGGGCGCGGGCGACGATCGGCGCGACAAGGTCGGTGAGGGTTGGGACGTCCGGCTCGCCGGGGACTTCCTCCAGCTCGTAGCGGACGCGGACGACGGGCTTCTCCAGGTGGAGCACCCGGTTGAGGTCGATCGGGGTCGCCGCGAGGACCAGGTCAGCGGGCATCGCGTTGAGGGTGTCCTCCAGCTCGTGCATCTGCTCCTGTCCATAGCCCATGGCCGGGAGGAGGTGCTGGAGGGCAGGGTACTTGGCGAGCGTCAGGGCAAGGCTGCCCTTCGCGTACGGGACCGGGTCCACGACCTCCGCTGCGCCGAAGCGCCGGGCGGCCACGATGCCGGCCCCGAACGTCATACCGCCGTGCGTGAGCGTCGGGCCGTCCTCGACGACGGCGACCCGCTTCCCCTCGATCGTGCCGCCTTCGAGCGTCAGCGACGAGCGGGCGAGGATCACCTCGGCCCGCGGGTTGAGGGTGACGATGTCGGCGCGGACAATCTCCACGGCGCCCGGCTCGGCCGAGTCGACCTTGTTGATGACCACGACGTCGGCCATCCGGAGGTTGGCCTCGCCCGGGTGGTAGTGGACGGCGTGACTCGGCCGCAGCGGATCCGCCACGACCACGAAGAGGTCCGGCTTGTAGAACGGGAAGTCGTTGTTGCCGCCATCCCAGAGGATGACGTCGGCTTCCTTTTCCGCCTCGCGGAGGATCGCCTCGTAGTCCACGCCCGCAAAGAGGACCCGACCGGCGTCCAGGTGCGGCTCGTACTCCTCGCGCTCCTCGATGGTGGTCTCGTGGCGGTCCAGGTCCGCGTAGGTCGCGAAGCGCTGGACGCGCTGCTTCACCAGGTCGCCGTACGGCATCGGGTGGCGGATCACCACGACCTTGAGCCCCTGCGCCTCGAGCAGGCTGGCGAGGTAGCGCGTGGTCTGGCTCTTGCCGGCACCGGTGCGCGTGGCCCCGGTGGCGACCACCGGCTTCGTGCTCTTGATCATGGTGCTGACGGGACCGAGGAGCACGAAGTTCGCGCCGCCCGCCAGCACACGGCTGGCCTGGTGCATCACGAACTCGTGGGCCACGTCGCTGTATGCGAAGACGACCCGGTCGATCTTCTGGCGGGCGAAGATCTTCTCCAGCTCGGACTCCGGGACGATGTCGATGCCGTCCGGGTAGAGCGGCCCGGCGAGCTCCGGCGGGTACCGACGGTGATCGATCCCGGGAATCTGGGTGGCCGTGAAAGCGACAACCTCGACGCTGGGGTCGTCGCGATAGACGACGTTGAAGTCATGGAAGTCGCGCCCGGCGGCGCCCATGATCACGACCTGTGTGCGGTCCATGGTCGTCCGCTCCTCCGCATCTCTGCCGACGCGGACGAGCCGGTTCCCGACCCGGGCCCGGCGGTCGTCCTTCTGGATGGAGTGTGGCTGCCACGTCAAGCGGCCCGGTAGGGCCGAGCGGACCCCGCGGGTGGGGCCGGTCGGCCGGGCGTGACAGGGGTCGCGGCCGGGTTCCGGGCGCCGGTCGCCCCGGGTTCCCGCGGAGCTGGATGCCGCGAGGATCGGCCGCGGTCAGCGCCGGGCCAGGTCGTCCGGGGTGTCGACGTCGCGGAGTGATGCGCCATCCGGGTCCAGCGCCCGCCAGCGCTCTGGCTCGAGGGTGCCGACCCGAAGGTGTTCGAAGAGGCCCACGAGGCTCCGGGTCTCGCCGTCGAGGAGCGCCGCGACCACCGGACGAACGGTGGCCACGCGCAGGGCCGCGGGCAACGGCCGGACCAGCCCGTCCTCCGCGAGCGCCACCGCGTCGAGCGGTGGCCCGTCCGCCTCCTGGCCCAGCCACAGGAGCAGCTCCGCGAGGACCGCCGGCGAGAGCGACGGCTGGTCGCCACCGACGACGATCGCGAGCCGGCCGCGCGCAGCCGCCAGTCCGGCGGCCAACCCGGCGAGCGGCCCGCGGTTGGCGACGGCATCCCGAACCACGCGAACCCTGACCTCCGCGTCGGCGGGCAGCGGCGGCCGTGCGCCGTCGGATCCGATCACCACGACCACCTCGTCCGAAACCGTCGCCACCGCGAGGATCGCGTGGTGCAGGAGCGGGCGTCCGTTCACCTGGACCGCGAGCTTGTCGGCGCCGAACCGGGTCGCGCGGCCGCCGGCGAGGACGATCCCGGTGGCAAGCAACGGGCTCACCATGGCGGGAGGTCGGAGAGCGCAACCGCCGGGATCCCGAGCTGCTCCGCCGCCTGGAGCTGTCGGCGATCCGCGGTGATCAGGGTCGCGTGGCGAACGCGCGCAACCTCGACGTAGGCAGCATCTGGCACTCGAAGGCCGGTTGCGAGCGCCAGGCCGAACGCGGCGGCCGCGAACCCGTGGGGATCGATCTCCTCCAACGAGACCGCGCCCAGCGCACCCATGACCGCATCGGATCGGGTTCGGTCGATCCGGCGCTCGCGGATGCCTCGCTCCAGGGCAGCAGCTACTTCGAGGAGGAAGAGCGGTGGCTCAACGGCATGGAATCGGGCATCCCGGAGCGCCTGCTCCACACCGACGGCGCCGACGCGGTCGGCCTCATCTTCGAACGCCCACCGGAGTACGACGCTCGCGTCGATGACCGCTTCGATCATGAGACGGAATCCTTGGGTGGCAGGAAGTCCAGGAGACGCTCGCCGAACTCCTCGCGGACCGCATCGAGGATCGCGTCCACCGTGTCGTGGGGGCCGCTCGGCGGCTTCGACCGGGCGCGGATCGCGTCGAGGACGTCGAATGCGCGCCGGCGCCGAGCGAGCATTCGCTCGAAGGTGTCGGGCCAGTGTGCCGAGTTCCACCGGGCCACGTAGGCGGCCCGATCCCCGTATGCGTCCGTTTCGTAGGGCGCGGCCGCCTCTCGCGCTGCGGATCCACCGGGGCGCGCCACCGGGAGATCCAGCGCGGCGGCCGGGATGCGCACCGCACGCCCAATCCGGGCGCTCGGCAGCGAGCCATCGGCGATCCTCCGCCGCACGGTCCGAAGGCTGATACCGAGGCGGGACGCGGCTTCGGTGGCGGTCAGGTAGTCCGGATCGCGCATGACTCAGATGATGCCATCACATGCCAGCGCATGTCAATGGATGCCGCCACCGCTCTTCCCGCGCGGCGCCCGCGGTCCGGGCACGTGCCCGGCGGGCGTCCGGGTGAGGATCCCCTGCCGCCCAAGGTCCTCCAGGAGCGCCATCACGTACTTCCTGCTCGTGCCTGTCGCGTCGCGCAGCGCGGCCGGGGTGAGCGGTCGGTCGGCTGCCAGGCGGAGGGCGGTCGCCTGCAGGCGCGCGAAGGCGGCCGCCGACCAGGCGAGATCGCGGTCGACGCGGACGATCCGCCCGGCGGACTCCAGGGCATGGACACCTTCCGGCGGGCACCCCGCCGCGGAG
>JANXWH010000111.1 GCA_025351245.1 Chloroflexota bacterium
GGGGCGTAGCAGTGCCTGCCCTCCATCACGTTCCAGCCGAAGTTGCGGCCGCCCGCGCTGCCGGCTCGTACGAGGTCCACCTCCTCCCACCGGTCCTGCCCGACATCGCCGATCCAGAGATCGCCGGTCACACGATCGAACGAGAAGCGCCACGGGTTGCGGAGACCGTAGGCCCAGATCTCGCCCCGGGCATCGGTCCGGCCCACGAATGGGTTATCCGGCGGGACGGTATAGGGCGCGTTTCCGGCGGCCCGCGGGTCGATGCGGAGGAGCTTGCCCAGCAGCGTCGTGCGCCGCTGGCCGTTGCCCCGCGGATCGCCCGCCGATCCTCCGTCGCCGGTCCCGATCCAGAGCGTGCCATCCGGGCGGCCGATGATCCCGCCGCCGTTGTGGTTCGCAAACGGCTGCGCGATCCGGAGGATGACCCGCTCGGACTCTGGGTCGGCGGTGTCCGCGGCCGGGTCCGGCGCCCGGAACTCGGCCACGAACGTGTTCCCATCCGGGTCGGTGGCGTCGACAAAGAAGCGCCCGTCCCGGGCAAACGTCGGCGCGAAAGCAAGCCCCAGCAGGCCGCGCTCGCCGCCCGACGAGACCCGGTCCCGGATGTCCAGGTACGGCCGGCTCACGAGCCGCCCATCCCGGACCACCCGGATCGTGCCGGCCTGCTCCAGGACGAACAGGCGGCCACTCCCGTCTCCCGCGCCGCCCACCCAGAGCGGACGCTGCAGCCCGGAGACGACTCGCGAGAGCGCGAGCGACGGCGGGTTCCATGGCGCGGCCGTCGGCGGAGGGCCGGCCGGCGAAGGCGCGGCCGGCGAAGGCACAGCCGGCGAGGGCGACCCCCGGGCCGAGGTGCTCGCCCCGTCCGATGGTGACGCGGGAAGCGCGGTCAGGGTCGGCGTCGACGCGGTCGTCGGCACCGGGGTAACCGTGCGGCCGGGCTCGGCGCAGGCTGCGAGGAGCGACGCCGTCGCGAGCAGCGCGACGATGACGCGCGACAGCGACGTCACGGCCGGACGCGGGCGCCCGTCTCCGCGCTCGCGTGGACCGCGTCGGCGAACGCCATGTACGCGACCCCGGTCGCGAAGTCGTTGAGCGTGACCGGCTCGACGCCGCGGATCGCGGCGATGAACGCTTCCTCGACCCGCCATGCGCCGCGTTCGCCGGCCGGGATCTCCACGGGCTCCGGGGGCGCCGCCGTGGGACGGGCCAGCGCGATCTGCTGCGTCGCGAGGTCGACATGGAGGGCGCCCTCGGTCCCAAAGATCGAGACCGCGTTCGGCGGCGTGAACCGGGCGTACGCGGAGACCTCGAACGTGCCGATGACGTTCCCCGGGAACCGCGCGCTCACGATCGCGTGGTCGGCGACGTCGGCCGGGACCGGGGAGCCGTCGGGGCTCGCCTGCCACGGCGCGAAGTTCACCAGCACGGCGCCGACCTCCTCGGCCCGGCCCAGCCAGCGCGCGACGGACTCATAGAGGATCCCGAGGGTCATCACGTTGTTGCCGCTGAAGCGCCGCTCGCGGCGCCACTGGTCGCGCCCCGTCGACGCGACGGCACCCGCCCAGGTGGCCCTGAAGGTTCGCGGCGTCCCGATCGCGCCGTCGCGCAGCAGCCGCCGGATCGCCGCGTCCGCGAAGAAGCTGAAGGGCCCCGGGACGAGCATCGCCACGCGGTCCGGCCGGGCCAGCGAGGCCGCCAGCATTGTCCGCGCCTCGTCCGCGTTCATCGCCATGCGGCCCTCGCAGAGCACGTGGCGGCCGGCCCGCAGGGCGGCGATCGTGACCGGCGCGTGGAGGTACGGCCAGGTGGCGATGACCACGGCATCGATCGCCGGGTCGGCGACCAGGGCCTCCCACGTCGGGTATGCCGTCGGGATGGCCAGCTCGTCGGCCGCGCGACGCGTGCTCGCCGGCGTGCTCGTCACGACGCCGGTGACCTGGACGCCCTCGATGGCGCGGAGCCGCGGGACGTGGCTGGAGCGGGCAATCCCGCCGGCCCCCACCAGCCCAACCCGGATGGTCTCGGTCATGCGCGGTCCTCTGTCTGCGGCGCGGCCTCCACGCCGGCAGCGTACCCCGGGAGCCGCGCGGCCAGAGACGCCGCGTAGCCCGGCGTCGCGCCCCGCTCATCGTGCCGGAAGAAGACGTAGGCGTCACGGCCGTCCGCGAGGAACGGCTCCAGGCGAGCCGCCCACGCGTCCAGGTCGGCCGTCCCGTACAGCGTCCGACGCAGCCGCAGGTAGAGGAACGGCCCGGTCACGGTCAGCGGTGGCTCCGGCTCGTTGTCGGTCTGGGTGACCACGAGCGTGGCGCCGGCGGCGCGGAGGAGCGCGTGCGTCTCGTCCACGTGCCACGATGGGTCGTGGGCCTCCACGGCGAGCGGCAGGGCAGCGGGCCACGCGGCCAGCAGCCCTGCCAGGCGGCCGTCGTCCCGGGCCTTGCCGGCCGGGATGCGGAAGAGCGCCGTCGCCAGGCGGTCGCCGAACGCCGCGAGCGGCGCTGTCAGCCACGGCAGCGTGCCCGTCGGGTCGGTTGCGTACGCGCGGAGCGAGCCCGTCCGGAGCAGCTTCACGGTGAACCGGAAGGTGGGAGGCACGCGGCCGGCCCACGCCTCCGCCTGCGCCGCGGATGGCTGCCGGTAATAGGTCGTGCTCAGCTCGACCGCCGACAGGCGGGCCGCGTACGCCGGTAGCAGCGCGTCTCCGCGCGTGCCCGCCGGGTAGAACGCCGGGGCCCACCCCGGGTACGCGAACCCGCTCGTCCCGACGTAGAGGCGGCCACCGGTCACGGCGGGTCGGACGGGCAGGGGAGCGCCCGTCAGGCGTCCGGCGCCGGGGTTGCGTTCGGCGCCGGGGTTGCGTTCGGCGCCGTCCGGCCCTGGTCGCGGAGTCCGTGCACGACGGTTTCCAGCGCGCGGATCAGTGCTTCGCGATCTGCGTCGGGGATCTGGGCGAGGAAGTGAGTCTCGACTCCGCGGAGGTGCACCGGGGAGGCGTCTCGAAGTCGCTCGAGGCCGGTATCCGTGAGCGTTGCCCAGGCGACGCGCGCGTCCTCCTTGCAGGCAGCGCGGGCCACGAGCCCGGTTGCTTCCAGGCGATCCACCAGCCGCGAGACGCCGCTGCGGGAGAGGACGACCCGCTCCGCGAGCTCGCTCATGCGCAGGCGCCGGCCGTCGGCAAGCGCCAGGTGGACGAGCGCGTCGTACTCGGCGAGCCCGAGGTCGCGCGCCGCATGGAGCTCCGCGTCGAGCCGGCGGGTCACTGTGGCGTACGCCCGGAGGAACGCGATCCACGCGCGGAGGCGCGGGTCGTCGGCGCGTGGGACCGACATCTCGGCGAGGGGACGGTCGATGGTCTCGGTCATTGCGGGATCCTACGTGGTCGGACGGGATCCGGGAACCCCAATCCGAGGTTGATGTTTCTTACGAACATGTGGTTGCATGCGCAACTATGACGTGATATGGTTGCGCAGTCAACTACTACCGGCCGGACGCACGCGCAGCCGGCCACATGGAGCAGAGATACCGCAATGAACACCTGGCAGCTCGATACCGCTCACACGACCGTGAGCTTCACGGCCAAGCACATGATGATCACGAAGACCCGGGGCATCTTCAAGGGCGTCACCGGCACCATCGACTTCGACGAGGCCAACCCGACCGCGTCCTCGGTCAGCGTCGTGATCCCGGCCGCGACCATCGAGACGGGCATGGAGCCGCGCGACAACCACCTGCGCTCCGCCGACTTCCTCGACGCGGAGAAGTTCCCGACGCTCACCTTCACCAGTACCTCGATCGAGCAGAGGGGCGACCGCTGGGCGATCATCGGCGACCTGGCGATTCACGGCGTCACCCGCTCCGTCGTCCTCGACGCCGAGCAGCTCGGCATCGTCACCGCGATGGACGGCCGCCGTCACGCCGGCTTCGAGGCCAAGACCAAGATCAAGCGCTCCGACTGGGGCCTCACCTGGAACGTGGGCCTCGAGGCGGGTGGCTGGCTGGTCTCGGACGATGTCACGATCGAGCTCGAGGTCGCGGCCGACGAGCTGGCGGCAGTCGTCGCCGACGCGAAGCCCGTAGGCGCCACCGCCTGAACCGACGCTGCTCAAACGAGGGCGCGCCTGCCGGTCTCCGCTGGCGCGCCCTCGTACGGCGTCCCGGTCGCGCCGGGGACCCTCCGTCAGGGCGCCGGCAGCAACGCGCTGCTCGTGCAGTCCGCCGCCGTGACGGGCTTCGCGAGGAGCTTGTCCGGCAGGCTCGCCATGAACGAGATCGAGCGCTCCCACAGCGCCGGGTCCACCGCGCCCATGCCGTTCGTTCGCGTGTAGCCGCTCTCCCACAGGGCGATCGTCGCCTCCAGGACCGCGAGTTGCGCGGGTCGGTCCGTCGCCAGCTCCGGGATCCGGGTGATCGTCGCGTCGACGCCCTTAGTCGGATCGGCTTCGATGTCGCGCATGGCGCGCCGGGTCGCGGTCACGAACGCCCGGAGGGCGTCCTTCTTCGGGCCGTCCAGCGCGGCCGCGCCCACGATCAGGCCCGGGCCGGGCAGCTGGCTCGCCGGCGGAAGCGCGAACACGCTCGCCTTCTCCCCGCTGAGCTCCAGCCGGACCGGCTCGTTGTTCGCGTAGCCGGTCGCCGCGTCCACGGCGCCCTTCTCGAGCGCCGCGAGCTGGCCGAAGTCGGGGAAGAGCACGAGCTGCAGGTCGGCCACCGTGAGCCCGACGCCGGCCAGGAGCGCTTGGAGCTGGATCCAGCTCGACCCAAACTTGCCAGGGATGGCGACCTTCCTGCCCTTGAGGTCCGCGGCCGTCGCGATCCCGCTGGTCGCCTTCGCGAACACGATGCTCGGGAACTGGGCGAAAACGGTGAAGACGTACCGGATCGGGATCCCCTGGCTGACGGCCGGGATCACGCTCGTGCCGTCGGAAATGCCGATGTCCACGGCGCCCTGGCCCACCAGGGTCACGAGGTCCGGGTCGATCTTGTTCTGGAACTCGACCTCCAGGCCGGCGTCGCGGTAGTAGCCGGCCTGGTCGGCCAGGTAGAACTGGGCGAACTGGACGTTCGGAATGTAGCCGAGGCCCACGACCAGCTTGACGGTCGCGGCCGGGGTGGGGGAGGGCGCCGTACTTCCGGAGGGGCTGGCCGATCCCTGCGGCGAAGCGGCCGGCGTCGTCGACGCGCCGCCGCTGCACGCGGACGCGACGAGCGCGAGGGTGGCCAGCAGCGCGCCGGCAACGTGGAGTCGAACGGGACGCCCGCTGGGGCCGCGGCCGCGAGTCGGCGCACGTGGGACTGGGTGACTGGTGGGGGTCTGGCTGGCCGGCATCCTGGTCCTCCGTGAACAGCACGGCCCGGGGCGCGGCACGCTCTGCGTCGCGAGCGCCATGGGCGCTCGCGGCCTGCCTTCTCTCATCCGGACTCTGACCGTCGGCTCCCGCCGGGCGACGCTTCCGCCGCCCCGGGATCTGCGGCGCGGCTGGTGCCGGGTCGCTCGTGGGCTCGCCCGACGACGCGGCGCCGGGCCGGACCACCGGTCGGGAATTGCACCCTGCCCCGAAGGCTCCCGAAGCGTAGCACGGGCGCCGATGCGGCTCGGCCGGCGGGCTCGCCCGCGCGTCGCGGCACTGCGGCCCGCGGCCCACAGCCCCGACCCCGCCGTGGCCCGCCGACGGTCAGGCCGCCGGGATCGCGTACCGCCGCTCGACCAGCAGGACGACGCTGTAGAGCGCCACGCCGATCAGGGCGATCGTCAGGAGCGCGGCGAACATGAGCGGGATCTTGAAGCTATAGCGGGCAAGGTTGATGAGCACGCCGAGGCCCGTCTCGCCGCCGGTCCATTCCGCGACGATCGCGCCGACCACTGCAAGCGTGACGCCGATCCGGAGCCCCCCCAGGATGCCGGGCAGCGCCGCGGGCAGCTCGACCATCCGGAGCCGCTGGCCGCGGGTGACCCGGTAGCTGCGGGCCATCTCCAGGAGCCGCCGATCGACCCCATGGACAGCCACGAGCGTGCTGATGACCACAGGGAAGAAGACGATCAGCGCCACGATCACCGAATGCGCGAACAACCCGCTGCCGAACCAGAGCGCGATGAGTGGCGCGAGCGCGAGAATCGGCACGGCCTGGGCGGCGACGAGGTATGGCGAGAGCACCCGGTTCACAAGCCGCGAGCGCGCCATTACGTAGCCGGTGAGCATCCCTGCCGGCGCGCCGCCGATGAACCCGAACCCGATCTCGGCGAGCGTCGTGATCGCATGCGGCGCCATCGTCCCGTCGGTCCAGGCGACGACGAATCGCTCGCCGACGACGAGTGGACCCGGCAGGATGAACGTCGCGTAGCCGCCGACCAAAACGAGCAGCTGCCAGCCGGCCAGGAACGCGGCGAGCGCCACCAGCGGCGGTACGACCCGGTCGCGACGGATCACGGGATCGCCTGGTCGGGCTGCGCATGGGCCGGGACATCGCCGGCCGCGACCGCGAACGCGTCATCGGTCGCGCCCTCAAGGTGCGCGCGGATCTCCGCCGCGGTCCGGGTGACGGCGGCCGCGTCGAGGTCGCCGGGCCGCCGGGGCCGCGACAGTTCCACGGCCACGTCGGCGACCAGCTGCGCCGGCCGCGGCGAGAGGACGAGGACGCGGTCGGCCAGGAAGACCGCTTCGGCGATCGAGTGCGTGACGAGCACGATCGTGGCGCCGATCCGTTCCCAGAGGCGCAGGAGCTCCACGTTGAACCGCTCCCGGGTGAGCGAGTCGAGTGCGCTGAACGGCTCGTCCAGCAGGAGGACCGCGGGCTCGAGGGCCAGCGCGCGGGCGATCGCGACCCGCTGGCGCATGCCGCCGGACAGCTCTGCCGGTCTCGCGCGGCTCCAGTCGCGCAGGCCCACGAGGCCCAGCAGGTCCGTGACCCGCCGCTCGCGTGCGACGCGGTCGCGGCCCGCGACCTCCAGCGGGAACGCGACGTTCGCGAACGCCGATCGCCACGGAAGGAGGCGCGGCTCCTGGAAGACGAGGCCCACCCGCGAATCGGGACCGGTCACCGGCCGCCCTTCGACTTCGACCGTGCCCGCCCGGGCCGGGAGCAGGCCCGCGATGACCCGGAGGAGCGTGCTCTTGCCGCAACCGTTCGGGCCGACGAGCGCGACGATGGAGCGCGGCGCGATCTCGAGGTCCAGCCCTCCGATGACTTCCGTCTGACGGCCGTCGATGTGGAAGCCGAACCGGACGCCGTCGAGGCGGATGGCCGGCACCGACGTATCACCCGTCGAAGGACCGGGCTCGCTGAGCGCGCGGCCGGGCTCGGCGGACACGATCACCTCCGGGAAACGGGCGCGGGCGGAATAGGTCCCGCGTGCCCGTCCCGGAGTCTACAGCGCGGTTCGACGTGCATGAAGACGGGCATGAAGTAACCCGAAGGGACCGTCGGTTCCGGCCGTCCATCGCGACCCCTTGCGGAGCGCGGCCCCCTTGCGGGAGCTCCGGCGCGCCTTGCGGCTCGCCGTCCGTCCTTGCGGACGGGGTTCCCGTCATCGTTGCCGACGACGAGTCAGCCGGTGGATCGCGTGCCTCCCTTGCGAGAGGGACAACTCCCCTTGCGGAGAGCCCGGCTCACCTTGCGACGAGCCCGGGCCGCCTTGCGGCGGTCCCGCGATCCGAATTCCTCGGCCCCTTCGGGCTGACCAGATGATCGCCCGGCGGGCCCCGTCGGCGCAAGGGGACCTGTCCACGAGATTCGAGACCAGGTCGGGACTTATCCACGCGCCGTCCACTCGGCCGTCCACGATCGCCGCCGGCGGAGATCGCCCGGGATGCCCGGAAGCCCCGTCGGGGCAGGGGCCCCGTTGGGGCAGGGGCGCCTACGGGGCAGGGGCGCTACCCGATGCGGCGGCGGAATCCGCAGATCGGGCAGCTGGCGACGCCGGAGCGGTGGTCCAGCTCCAGGTGGGTGGTGCAGCCGTTCGTGCCGCAGTAGAGGCGGTCGTCGGCAAGGAAGCGGCGGCGCAGGCGCCGGCTGTCTGCCGAACGCACCGCGAGCGCGATTGGTCCGCCCGGCCGGCGGACGGTGGAGGTTTGAAGCATCTGGGGTGTGGAACCTTTCCGGGCCGGGTGCGCGAGTCGCAAGCCGACCGTGTCGTGATGTGTCGATCGCTCAACGGCGAATGGAGCCGGAGCGGCCGGGGCGTCCGTGTGGCGCGGGA